>JAQBNU010000131.1 GCA_028288365.1 Chitinophagaceae bacterium
ACAAAAGGCGCACACGAGTTGAACCTCACTTATGTACATCATGTGAAGAAGAGACACAAGCCAATGAAAAGATTGCCTTGTCCTAGTTTCTATAAAAATTAAAGAGATGATTGGTTGATCGTTTAAAGTGAGGGATGTGATGAACATCCCTCACTTTTTTTTGAATAATTTTCGTCCTCTCTCTTACTCCTGAAAAGGCTTTCAGTTGCTTTTTGTCGTTTCATAAAAAATGATTCGATTTGTAGTTTTTTATGCTGTCTCATACAGTATCTATACAGTATCTATACAGTATAGATACACTACCCATACAGTATCATGGGAGATTATTTTCATTTTTCCATTTCAAAACATTTTTTTTAGGCGAATAGGTATCAAAAAAAATGGATCTGCTCATCGAGCCTCTTGGATTTTAGGAGATAAAGTAGGAGACAATAGTAGATGAATTTTCTACCCTACGTAAAGTATACAACAGATGACTATTAGCATATAGACACCTTACCTTATGATATAGATAGACCATCTAGATCATCAGTTTTATACATGATGGGTAAATTGTTAGACCATCCTTTTTCTTTTCTTTGGCGCTGCCCAAAAGAAAAGAGATCCCGAGGCTTCGGGAAAAAGGGAGCCACGAAAACCAATTGCAGCAGATAGTGTGGTTCTGGAAAGTGTACGAAGTTAATTGCGAAATCTATCTGCTGCAATTCGCTCTTTTCTTGGACGTCCACCGCACCAGGCTTTGTGGATTCAAAAGGTTAAACATGTGGATAGTCATTCAAACAAATTCGCGAGAAGAGGGCAACGTATAAAGAAAAGTTCCTGGTGATATGATCATCAGGAACTTTTTTATTCATTTGATAAATGAGAACTAATGTTCAGGTCTTATAACAGATTAATAGAAAGAATATTTAGTAGAGGCTGGTTTTCCAGAAGAGGTTTTCTTCTTTTCTCTAGCGGATTCCGCGGCCGCTTGATTCGCTTTCTGACGATCTTTTTCGGCGCCTCTTTGATTGGCCTTTCGATTGCTTTTATTTTTATCGATTATCTTATTGGCTTCATTGGCATGATAGCCTCTTTGTTTTTCTTTTTCGGTAGCGTCCATCTGATACGCAGTGCTAGAGCCCGCGCAGGAAAGCAAGACAATGGAGCTGATGTATATAGCGCTATAGATGTATTTTTTTAACATAATGCTATCTCTTACGTTCTATTTTACGTAGTTTAGTATGGTGTTGTTGCAAATATTGTGATAAATTCAATATAATATATTTCTTTTATGAAGACAATCATTACACTTCTTTTCCTGGCCTTCTCCACGGGCTTCCTTCAGGCTCAATCCCTGAGTAAAGATGGGAAAAAATATGCGAAAGAGGCGCGAGAGTATTATAGCACAGGCGCATACGCAAAAGCGTTGGAGCTTTATTTGTTAGCTGAAAAAACAGATAAGGAAAACAACGGTCTACTATACTCCATTGCCATCTGTTATGTCAATACCTTTCAGGCAGATAAAGCATTGCCATACTTGAATAAAGTGCGCAACACAAACATCAATGATCCCATGATCAATTATTACTACGGCGTTGCTTATCAATACAATCAACAGTATGATGATGCCGTCACACATTACAATTTGTTTTTACAAAATGTAAAAGATCAGGATCAAAAAAGAAAGGTAAAACATTACATCACGCAATGTACCTACGGAAAAGAATTAATGGCTAAGCCCGTGAAGTTGACTGTAGAGAACCTGGGCAAAGGGATCAATACGCAGTATGCAGAATATACTCCTGCCATTTCTGCAGATGAGCAGACCATCTTTTTTACATCCCGCAGAGCAAATTCTACCGGTGGGGAAAAAGATCCACAAGACAATCAATTCTACGAAGACATCTATACATCCACCAAGCACGACGGCAAATGGAACACTGCCGTGCACTTACCGGGTAACATCAATTCCTCTTCTCACGACGCCTGTGTAGGCTTGTCTTCTGATGGGCAACTCATGTTCATTTACAAAACAGAAAACGGCGGAGATGTTTACACTTCCGAATTGAAAGGAGATCTATGGAGTACTCCTATACCTTTTCAAAGCATCAACTCAGAATATTTTGAACCTTGTGCAGCCATTAGTGCAGATGGTAAAACGATCATAGTGGTCAGCGACAGACCTGGTGGAATAGGAGGTACGGACCTTTACATCTCTAGGAAAAAAGCAGACGGTTCTTTTTCGCAAACCAAAAACTTAGGAAGTAAAATCAATACAGAGTATAACGAGTTGTCTCCTTTCATTCACTCTGATGGAAAGACATTGTCATTCAGTTCGGAAGGACATAAGGGAATGGGTGGTTTTGATATTTTTTCAGTGGGTGTAGATCTTGAAACAGCTGAGATCAAAGCGGAACCCAAAAATGAAGGATATCCGATCAACACTGCCGGTGATGAAATCTACTTTGTGTGGTCTGCCGATAATAGAAGAGCTTACTTCTCTTCCTCAAGAGATGGAGGAATGGGTGACAAAGATTTATACGTATTAGAATTGCCGGAAGCAGAAGCGAAGCTGGTGGTCTTTACGGGTACCGTTACGGATTGTGAGAATAAACTGCCCATCGAAGCTTCCATCAATATGGTAGATAATGCCACGCAACAAAAATTGGAGACGCATAAGTCTAATTCTCTAACAGGTAAATATGTAGTTGTCTTACCGGCAGGAAAAAATTACGGTATTTCTATAGAGGCTCCGGACTACGCTTTTTATTCTAAGAACATTGACATTCCTGATTTGAAAAATTTCAAAGAAATTTCTGATGCCGTGTGTCTTCAAAATGTGAAGGTGGGTACGAAGATAGTTTTGCGTAACGTGTTTTTCGATGTGGATAAAGCTACATTGACTAAAGAATCTGAAGTAGAATTAAATAAATTAGTAGAGGTATTACAGCAAAATCCAACTGTCAATATGGAAATATCTGGTCACACCGATTCGGATGGTGAAGCACAACACAACCATGACCTCTCTCAGGCAAGGGCTCAGTCGGTATATGATTATTTGGTTGTAAAGGGAATTGCAAAAGAGCGAATGAGTGTTAAAGGTTATGGTGAGTTGAAACCTGTCGCAAACAATGACTCAGAAGAGAATAAGCAATTGAATCGCAGAACAGAAATTGAGTTCTTGAAATAAGCAAGAAGCGATTGAGAAAACAAAAAAGACAAACCAACTGGTTTGTCTTTTTTTATGGATGACATTTCTTCTGTCAATATATTATTTTAACTACATCGCACCGTTAATTGTTCATTCCATTTTTTTTGCGTGCTGTTGTGCATTCACTTCCTGCTATCCCATAGTATCTCCCTATCCTCCTGCTGATACCTGGTTCGTATTATAGCCCTCTATGGCATACCGTATACCCATCGGATGCTTGTATTAATAAGTGTCAGCTGAATGCTATTGCACATCAGGTATAGCGTCGACTCATATCCGACTCATATCCGAGACATACCCGGGACATGTACGGGATATACCGGAGAGAAACCCTAAGTAAACAGGTTGGCTGTATGTTGATACATCTGATCCATCTTCTTATAAACTTTTAAAGAATTTTAGACCCTGCTCTCGGCTTCAAGTTGGATAAAAATAAGTTTAACGTTTTTAGAATTGCTTTTTTGTAAAAAGTAAACTTACCTTTGACAAAGGAATTCGAAAAGGGAAGAGCCGTGTTGGATTTTTTTACAGACCAGCAAACCTCATTTTTATGGGTTCATGAATTTTTTAACTGAACTAATCATGGCAAGACAAAAAGGAATTTTAAAACTTAATGGAACATTACAAGGCATTTCTTTCTACCAAAGAAACGGACAGGATTTGGTGCGCGTAGCGGGAGGACCTGACAAAAACAAAATTTTAAATAGCCCGAATTTCATCCGTACACGGGAGAACAATCAAGAGTTCGGTGCTGCGGCCACGATTGGTAAGGCCTTGCGGTTGGGCTTCACCCGTAAATTTTCAGACCTATCCGACAGTCAGGCGAATACACGGATCGTAAAGATCATCAAAGAAATGATCAGCAGAGGATCAGGAAATAGGGGACAACGTATCTTTTCTCCTGTTGCTTTGGGAACAATGTTGATTGACTTTCCTTTTTCTAACCAAGTATTTTTTGACAACATTTGTTTGGCACCTTATACGACCAGCATCCATACCGAGAGAAATGAAGTCACATTGACCTTTGCTGATTTCAATACCGGCAACATGATCCATGCGCCTAACGGTGCTACTCATGTACGGTTGATCAACCTCATCAGTATATTGTCGCAGTACACTTTCCATGTGATGACGAACAAATACGTACCAACAGACGCTGTAAGAAATAGTAGGAGTGCTTTCAGTACGTCGGATTACATTCCATTAGGAGGACAAGTGGGAACAGAGACTGTGCTTACCTCTACGATCGATCTGGGTACAAATTCCCTGCTTGATAGCAGTGCGTTGATTTCCTGCGTAGGCATAGAGTTCTATCAAGACTTAAGTGGTACTAAATATGTGTTGTCATCCGGTCATGCGATGAAGGTACAAGGAGTGTATTGAAATCTAGTGACAGAGGATTAACCTGTTGATGCCAGTTTAAACTGGCGCCAACTCGTGTTGTTTTAATTGGACTACATCGCAGCATCAATTGTTCATTCCATTTTTGGCATGCTGTTGTGTATTCACTCCCTGCTCAATCATAATCGTTTAATTGATGTGCGTTCAATTTTACTGTTTCTGATTCATATAAAATGTTTCAACATGTAATATTGTATCCGCTGTTTTTGCCTTTGCTATTGTTTATTAACTCTGTTAGAAAAAAATCAGTACTACTTCGTTGTAGGATATAAGACATGATAATATATATGGTTAAACAAATAAAATAGAAAGTAAATGGTATCTAGCCATTTATGATTTTTAAAAATATGTTGATAAACAATGTGGGTAATTCAAAAGAAAAGGAGACCTGAGCCGAAGAAAAAGAATCTGTTTTTTGGTTAGCTTTAATTCTTAATTTTTCATTTCATCATGAAACAAAATACAAATCGCATGGCTTGCAAAACGGTGCAAGCATTTACACTGACAGAAGTTTTAGTTGTATTAGTTATAGTAGGAATATTGGTTCTATTAGCCTTACCCAACTTATTGCCCTTGATCACCAAGGCAAAGAGTACAGAAGCCAAAATTCAACTGGAACACTTGTATACATTGGAACGCACGCATTTCTATGAAAAGTCAAAGTATAGTACTGATTTGCCGGCCATCGGTTTCATTCAGGAAAAATTAGTGACAGAATCGGAAAACGGTCAGGCCAATTACCAAATTGAAATTGTGGAAGCGTCTACCACTACGTTTACCGCTAAAGCAACGGCTGTTGCTGATTTTGATGGTGATGGAGTATATAATGTATGGCAGATTGACCAGGAAAAAAACTTACAGGAAGTAACTCCGGACTAATATGCAGTGGATGGTTTTCCTGGCAGAAGTTTTTCTTCTTTTGGCCATTGCATTCGAAGACTTTAAGAGCAGAACTGTACACGCTATTTTATTTCCGATTGTATTTGCCTTGTCTGTTCTATATGCCTTTTATCATTTGGATGGATATAGTATTGTTGAAAACATAACCTTCAGTTTTGGTTTTCTCTTGCTTCAGGGAATATTGCTGGTGTTGTATTTTGTGATCAAACAAAAAAGATGGATCAATATCACGAATGGATATTTAGGTTGGGGAGATATTTTATTTATGTTGGCTATACTTCCTTTCTTTTCGCCAACAGCTTACGTGTTGTTTTACCTGGTGAGTTTAATCGTGACTATGCTATTTGTGGTGGTGTATCGGATCGTGTTTAAAAAAATGGTGTTCATTCCTTTAGCTGGCATACAAGCATTATGCCTGGTTATAGTATTGTATTACCACCAAATCGTTTCACCTGTTTTATTCGACTATTTTTTGCCATTAACTATGTAATGAAATGGATGTTGCAGACGCAAAATATGTTTTACTAAAGGCCGATGTGGTGCAGCTGGTTACTCCGGAGCAGGCATGGCACTATAGAATCATACCGGTTCAGGAAGAACAAGGGCAATGGCTTTTTTATATGGATGAAAAGAGTTTCCTGCCGGAGTTGTCGGATGAATTGGAGATTTTGCTGGGCCTGTCGGTACGGTTAGAAAAAAAGGAAAGCGATATCATTCTCAACACACTGAACCGCTACTACAGACAAGATAAAAAAGAAAATAAAATGCAAGCCGCTAAAGCCTTTGAAGGAAAGAGCGACGATTTTCTAAAAGATATTATCGGCGAAGCGAAAAGAATACGAAGTAGCGATATTCATATTGAAACCTACCAGGAACGCTGCCGTGTCCGTATGAGGATCGATGGTTTATTGGTTGAGCGCTATGTGTTGACCAAAGAGGAGTATCCTTCTCTCATCAATAAAATTAAAATCATGTCGAACCTGGACATTGCCGAAAAGCGGCTGCCTCAGGACGGCCGTATCTTTTTCAATGAGCCGGGAAGCGGAAAGTTTGATATACGTGTTTCGGTGTTGCCTACTTTGCACGGTGAAAAAGCAGTGCTCAGATTATTGAGTAACGATGCCACCAACATAGACATCAACAAACTGGGCTTCGCAGAAGAAGATTTAGAAAATTACCTGGAAGGCGTGAAGCGACCGGAAGGTATGGTATTGATCAGTGGACCTACAGGGAGTGGTAAAACAACTACGCTCTACGCTACGCTGAAATTGTTAAACAACGATTCAAGAAACATCACTACCATAGAAGACCCTATTGAGTATACATTAGAAGGAATCAATCAAGTGCAATTGCGAGAGAACATAGGATTGAATTTTGGAAGTACGCTGCGTACTTTTTTGCGACAAGATCCCAACATCATCATGGTTGGAGAGATCAGAGATCCGGACACTGCTTCTATGGCGATTCGTACCTCGTTGACCGGACACCTTGTGTTGTCTACCATTCATACCAACTCCGCCTGGGGAACGATCTCGAGGTTAGTGGACATGGGTGTAGCACCTTTTCTTGTGGCGACTACCTTAAACACGAGTGTGGCGCAAAGGCTCATCAGATTGCTTTGCCCCAATTGTAAAAAAGAAGAACAGGTTACAGGTAAGATATTTCCTAAAAAGTTTAAACCTTACAGAGAAGTTTCTCATCATTTTGTAGCGGTGGGTTGCAACGACTGCTACCATACCGGTTACAAAGGGAGAAAGGCGGTATACGAAGTGATTCCTATCGATGAAGAACTGGCCGAAGTAATAAAAAGTAGCAATTTCGCAGTAGGCGATTTGTTGAAAAAGAAAGGTATAAAAACACTTTCTGAAAATGCATTTGAATTGTTTGAACAGGGTCAGACAACTATGGAAGAAATCTACCCTTTGTTAATTAATTTTTAATTACTGTGAAATACTATCTCATTCGTACGCTATTTATTGGATTTATAATTTTGTTTCAATTTCCAATACAAGCTCAACAGCAGGAAGACCGCTTTGTTGTGTTGGAAAAAAAAATGGCAGAATTGTCAAAGGATGTTCCGGGACTCAACGAAAAAGTAGAGTTTTCTGTAACAGGTGCTTCTCTGCAGGAATTCCTGGGTGGGCTGGCTACCTCGCACGAATTGAATATCAGCATCGATCCTACTTTGCAAATTCGTATTTACAATAAATTCAGTAATGAAAAAGTAGCGAATGTGATTTTGTTTTTGGCCAGAGAATACGACCTGGACATCCTGTTTGTCGGATCAATCATGTCCTTTAAAAAATACATTGCTCCTGTACAAAAGGATGTTATTCCTGTACATGAAATTCTAGTTAAATACAGTGCCTATAACGATTTGATGACACTGGATTTAAAAAATGACACACTGGAAAAAGTAGTAAAAAAAATAACGCAGGTCACGCGTAAAAACTTAATTCTTACTTCTGGGCTTGCCAGTAAAATTGTCAATGTATACATAGAAGACATGCCTTTTGAAAGCGCCATCAATAGAATGGCTTATGCCAATCAATTGAAATTGGTAAAGACAGAGGATAATTTTTTTGTACTGAAACCGATTGGCGAAGGTGAGGATGGACTGGATGCGTTAACCAAAGCAGGAGATAAAGCTAAAAAGGGAAAAACAATTGTCAATAAAGCATCTGGAACTACCTCTGCTCCAGGAACAGGTGGCGCTGCAGCTGGCGCATCAGAAATGCACGTTGAGATTGAAGAAGATTCGGCAACTGGAAATAGATACATTACTTTAAGTGCAGTGAATACACCGATTAACCAGGTCATAAAAGAAGTGGCTCAAGAAGTAGGAGCCAATTATTTTTTATTTTCTGACATCAAGGGTAACATTACAACAAGTATTACCAGAGTAAACTTTGAACATTTTTTAACTTATATTCTTCAAGGGACAGACCATACGTATAAATTGGATGGACCTCTTTATTTAATCGGAGATCGAAAGATAGAAGGTTTAAGAGCCAACCGTGTCATTCAGTTGAAGTTTAGATCTCTTGATGCCATACATGATATCATTCCTACAGAACTAAAGAAGGGTGTAGAAGTCAAAGAATTTAAAGAACTCAACAGTATTCTCGTTTCAGGGAGTTTACCTCAGATCAATGAAATAGAAGCATTCATCACCGCATTGGATAGAGTAGTACCTATGGTAATGATAGAGGTATTGCTATTAGACATCAATAAAACGAGATCAGTTAAGACAGGTATTACAGCGGGGTTAGGTGATTCAACAGTAAAGACATCGGGTACTTTTTTACCAGGTATAGATGTTACATTGAGTTCTAGTAACGTGAATGAATTTTTAAATTGGTTAGGAACAAACAATGTATTTAACCTGGGACGTGTAACTCCCAATTTTTACATGACCTTAAGTGCATTGGAAAGTAATAATAACGCAGAAGTACGATCTACACCTAAGCTGTCAACACTCAATGGGCATGAAGCTTCTTTGAGTATAGGAAGTACGGTGTATTATACCGTGCAGACTCAAAATGTATTGAATAGTCTCACGCCGCAAACAGTAGTTACACAACAATACAATTCAGTTCAGGCTAATATGGCCATCAATATAAAACCTGTTGTTTCGGGAGACGACCAAGTCACATTGACCATTGATGTCAGTGTAACAGATTTTATCAGTTTACCTCCAACAGGTCCACCTCCGTCAACAACCAATCAATTTAAATCCATCATCAGAGTACGAAACGAAGAAATGGTTGTGCTCGGTGGCTTGGAGCGAACTCAAAAAACAGAAACGACTTCTGGTGTCCCTTTGCTATCTAGAATTCCTATTTTGAAATGGCTTTTTAGTAGCAGAACCAAAGGTAAAACGAAATTGGTGTCTGTTGTATTCATTAAACCAACGATCATTTACTAGTATGTTGGAGCAACTTAAAAATAGCATTTCCGATATTCAATCCGTTGGATCTATTGAGTTGCAAGTGGATGCAAATGGCACTACAACTATTCATTGGCTGATTCTTTCAAAACGCAAACAAGTATTGGTCATAGAAAAGAGCGGTACCTTGACAGACGGCATCGACAAACTGACCACCTGTATTCCTGCTTCCATTCCGGTGGTACTTTCATTAAGCGGCAAAGGAGTGCTGCATAAAAAAGTGCAACAACAGGGAGATAACAAGGAAAAATTATTTGATTATGTTTTTCCTAACGCACGCATCAGTGAATATGTAGTGCAATACCAGCTTTGTTCCAACAATAGCTTTTATGTTTCTGTGGTGCGTAAAGATCAGGTAGAACGTTTGGTAAATGAATTGTCGGAACAGGGTTACTCCGTTTTATCTCTGTCACTGGGAGCCTTTGCCATTGGACCTTTATTGAAAGCCGTGCCATTTTCGGATAACAGCTTGCAGGCAGGAAGACATCAATTATCCATTGATGCGGGTATTCCTTCTGAATACAGTTTTACACAGACGGAAGATCTCTCGGTCCTTGACATAGCGGGTGAACAGCTTCCTTCCATGTTACTCGTTCCTTATGCCATGGCCTTTCAATACATGGTCAAAGGAATAGAAAAAATGGAAGTTGTGTATCCTTTGTTTCAGCAATTGCAGGAAACGTATAAAGAGAAAAGAGTATTTAAAACATTGAGCGTGGGTGGTCTTGTCTTTTTCTTTTCTGTATTGGTGATCAATACCATTGCTTATTCTTTACTGGCAGAAAAGAACAATCGCTTGTCTTCAGAATATGGCAGCGCACAAAACATTACGGTATCTAATAAAAAGGGAAGAGAAGAGTTTGATCGAAAAGAATCTTTTTTGTCACAAGCTGGTTGGTTGAGTCCCGCTGCTATTTCTTATTATACAGATCGCATCGCTTCCTCTTTGCCAGATGATATTCAATTGACAAGTTTGTCCGTCTATCCATTCAATGAACAAAAGAGTAGAAAAGACAAGAAGGAAATATTTGAATCGAATAGCATTGTCGTGAAAGGAACATCGTCTAAACCCACGGATATCAACCGGTGGACGAAAGAATTGAACAGCTATACGTGGGTGACGCAAATCAAAGTACAGGATTATTCATTTGATCATAAAACAAACACAGGAAGTTTTTCTTTACACATTAGCATTTCCAATGAATTGGAGTAAACTGACATACCAGCAGAAGAACAAAGTATTGACGATTGGTTACGTCGTCTTTTTGTTCTTAGTCTATCAATTGGCCATTAGTAAATGTTGGGAATTGTATAGTCAGAATGCAACGCTGGAAGAAAAACTGGTCACCGCTAAAGACTCTTATCAAAACAAAGAAGAGCTGGAGAAAAGACAGGAAAAATTAAATCATCACATCTCGTCTTTTTTTGTCGACTCACTGAAGCACCAGGAATATTTGCTCGAGACCATCTCTACGTATTGCCATCAACATCAGCTGCTGATCAAAGACATTCCTCCTGTAACGGAGTACAGAGAAGATGATTTCGAAGTAGGCACACACCGCATGGTGATCGAAGGAAGTTTCATCCCTTTGCTCAAACTAGTGTATTTACTAGAACAAAAAAATAAATCAGGTCGCGTTTCTTCTGTTTGCTTTTCTTCGAAGTATGACACGAAACGAAAAAAAGAAGTGTTGAGTTTGATATTGTATATTCAAAACATTCAAGTTTATGCCAATGAAAAAGAAAGTTAATGTACTGTCCTTTCTATATGTATTGTTCAGCGTGTTGGTCATGACTGGATGCAAGGCCATTATAGAAGAAGACATCAGCGATAAAAAAGTGATTGTAGATGCACCTGTTTCTGATTCCCTGGTCAGTTACAATCAATTGTTTTGGTGGGAAACAGTAGACGGTGCCTTAAAATATCAGGTGCAAATTGCTACGCCAACATTCGACAGCATCCAGCAATTGAAATTGGATACGCTGGTAACTTCTAATAAATTCACCTATACCTTAGCTTCCGGCCGCTACGAATGGCGGGTGAGAGCTGTGAATGGTTCCTATCAGACCGCTTACAATGGATCTAAGTTTAGAATTTATGATGCCGATCTCAATACACAAAGTGTAGTATTGAGAAGTCCTGGCAGTGGTGTTTCCGTTTCGTCTGTTTCTTTATCCTGGAATGCCATACCTGTTCAAGGAATTATCTATCAGGTGCAAATTGATAAACAAGGTACATTTACAACCAATTTATTTTTAAATACACAAACACAACTGAACCCCTTGTCTGTTCCCTCCATCACCGATGAAACCACTTATTACTGGAGAGTCAGAGCCTTTAAAGGATCAGACACGACCTCCTGGTCACTGCCTAGTTCTTTTGTATACGACGTGACGCCACCTATCAAAGTGACACTGACTTCGCCAGCATTGAATGCCACGAACAATCCTCTTACCGGATCTATGACCTGGACGAGTTTAGGTGCAGGAGTGAAGTACACGGTCTTTGTGACCTATGGTACTGCTCCTGAAGTACAATACACGGTGAACAGTCCAACATATACTTATACAGGTTCATCCGGTGACACGGTAAAATGGCGAGTACAGGCTGTAGATCAAGCGGGTAATGTAGGAACAGTAAGCGATACCTGGTCATTTAAAATTCAGTAGAGCACTCGTTGTTCGATACGCAATAAATTATAGACCGTGAAAAATAAAAAACTCATGTACGTTTTACTCTTAGCCAGTGCGTTGGTGTGGGGATGGGTTTTTATTAAAATTTTCAATGTGGTTTTCAAAGGAGATGAAGTGCCGGTACGATTGGTGAAAAATAAAAATGCCAGTACTTTCATTGCTGAAAAAGACAGTTTTGAATTGTTGGCCAATTATAGAGATCCTTTCTTGAAGAAAACGAGTCATGCTGTTTCTTATGCCATTACGTCTCCGTCTTCGAACAGTAATGGAGGCAGTGTTAGAGCAGCAGTTGCCAAACAAAAAAGTGAAAAGATAATACCCAAAAAAGAAGAGCGTGTGATCGATTGGAATTTCATTGCCTACAAAGGAAGGATCACACGAAAGTCGAATGGAAAAGTATTGTCTCTGTTAACTATCAATGGGGGAGATTACTCTTTGGAGGAAGGGAAAGAAGTTCAGCTGGTAACATTAGTAAAAAGTTATCATGACTCGATTGAAGTTCGATACGATGGTATAAAAAAACACATTAAAAGAAATCAGAATTGATGAAAAAGATGCTTTTTTTATTTATGGTACTTTTATCCATTGCTGAAAGCAATGGTCAGAAGATTGATTATCCTCTAGGCGATAGAGCCACCATCAATTACCAGGACCATATTGTCTATGCTACTTTTACAAGAGAAGAATTTGACATCAAAATAGACGATGATAAATTTTATTATTGGTTTGCCAATAACGACATCAAAAAAACAAGAGGCGGTTACGACGGAAAAATACTACACGGTCTGTATACTGAGTTTTATATGAATAAAAATCTGAAAGAGAGAGGGGAGTTTCGTTATGGTTTGAGAAAAGGAGTATGGAAAGACTGGTACCTCAACGGAGAATTGAAAGCCAGGTATTTTTATAAGGGTGGACAGAAAAACAAAGCGTTTACGGAATATTATAGCAACGGTAGCATCAAGCAAAAAGGCCGCTATAAGAATGATGAATTGCATAAGAGAATTAAAGTGTACGACAGTACCGGTGTATTGATCAAAGAAGATAATTACAAAAGAGGGGTGCTCGTAAAAGAGAAGATCAAAAAAGTGAAAGCTAAAAAACGAATCAGGATTATCGGAAGAGGCAAACCAAAGAAAGACAAGCAGGATAAAAAATCAGAAAAGAAAGATTCTAAAAGTACGGATAAGAAAATAGAAACGGCACCTGATAAAACTGTTCCCAATACCCAAGAAAATAAAAGCGAAGAGAAAAAAACAAAGAAGAAAAATAAAGACAAAGGAAGCATACGTGTGAGGAAGTTAAAAAAGATTGTACCCGCAGGTACAGAAAACAGCACCATCTGATATGTTAAGGGCTTCCGCACTTTTTATTGTTTTATTTATTTCTTTAATCATAGGGGTATTATGTAGTGCGTTGATTTATTCTGCCTACTTATATCAAACTCAGGTTTATACTCATATTATTCATAATAAACTGGAAGCGAATACTCATTCGGCTATCAATTTTTTATTTTCACAAAAAGGAGAAGTGGCCAATGACTCTCTTGATTTATTTGGGGAGGAACAAGATTCTGTTTCCATAAGAAACATGGTTTGGGGAGTGTATGATGTAGCAGTAGTCACAGCGCATGCCGGCAAATACAAATCTGTTAAACACCTGATGTACGGTTATAAAAGTGATAGTCTCTCCAACTTGAGCATCTATTTGACCAACCAACAAAAGCCTTTATCGATAAGCGGAAATACCAGCATTAAAGGTGTTGCCTACTTGCCGGAATCAGGTGTACAAGCTTCTTATATAGATGAGCAAAATTATGAAGGAACAGTACTGGTAGATGGACTAATAAAAAAAAGTGGTTATTCTTTACCGTCGTTAGATACACTTATGATTGATAAGTTGGAGAAATTAATTTTAAATGCTGAACACGATAGTCTTTTTGATTTGGACGAAAAAGATACGCTGTATCGCTCTTTTTCGGAGGGTACATTTTTTATTTCAGCGAAAGAGGCCATTCATATAGATCATAAAGTACTTTCCGGAAATATTATGGTGCATTCTAATACGGCAGTATATATATCCAGTAATAATTCTCTTTCAGATATTATTGTCGCAGCACCTGCTATTGTAGTAGAGAATGGATTTGTAGGAAACCTTCAGCTTTTTGTAAAAGATTCTTTGATTATAGGATCGAATTGTGAATTCAAATATCCTTCAGTGGCAGGCTTGATTAAATCCAATTTTAAATCCAAGCAATCATTTATAACAATAGGAGATCATACATCCTTTCAGGGACTTGTTTTCTCCTATCAAAAAGTAAAAGATGTAAAAGAAACCCTAGTGACTACCGGTAAAGGAGCATACATAGAAGGACAAATCTATGTAGATGGTTTTTTAGATTTGAAACAGAATGTATACGGAAGTGTGTATTGCAATCGATTGATGTTAAAAACGAACTCCGGAATATATGATAATACCTTATTGAATGTCACTATAGATCATTCAAAATTATCCAGGTACTATATTGGATCCTCTCTGTTGGCTTCTAAAAATAAAAAATCCATCATCAAATGGTTAAACTAGAAAAGTGCAGATGGCTCAAAGTAAGGAGTTCTTCGATGGTCGAGGTACTTGTTGCAATGGTCCTTTTTACTGTTGTTTTTACGATTGGGATTACTGTATATGTAAATGTGGTTCGTTCAGGATTTTCTATGAGTAAATTGAAAGCTACTTTATTGCTCAATAAAATAGCCATGGATACCAAAATAAACAGACGCTTTATTCCAGAGTCTATACAGGAAGGCACCATTTCAATTGACAAACAAATAGAGGATTATAATAAAGATTCTCAATTGGTGGTGATTGTATTGAAAGCATACGATGCCAATCACATGTTGCTGGCCGAACGGAAAGAATTATGGGCAATGGAAAATGAATAAGTTTGTGAAAGCCTATACCGTTATGGAATTGATTGTGGTCATGCTTATTTCGGGTGTGACCATTACCATCGCCTACAGAGGGTTTGATATTTTTCAACATCTCTTTCTGTCTTACCGACAAAATGGTGCCTATATAGGAGATGTCGTTTTTTTCAACCGGGTTCTTTCAGAAGACATGAGTCAGTCGTCTCATGTCTACAAAACAGAAGAAGGCATCAGTTGTTTAAGGGAAGATCATCTCATTCATTATTATGTTTATGATGCCTTTATACTCAGAAATAATAAGGTGACAGATACTTTTTTTATTGAAGGTGCGGAACTGACTTGTTATTTATTGGAACAAGAACAGATGGAAACTGAACGTTTGATCGATAGAGTGGCTATTCAATCTTACCATAAAGAAGATACACTCTATTTCGATGTTCAGAAAATATATGGCGCAGATGTATTGATGCAATACGAAGACAAAAAAGATAAGTAAGCTTATGGGAATAAATCTGTCTAACATTCAAACTTCGAAGAAAGAGGTTGCACAAGGTAATTCATCTGCCAAAAGTACAGGATGGTTGAATAAAGACATTCAACTTTTTGGAAATGGATTCAGCGATAAAAAGAAAGAAGCATTTTATCTTGAACTTAGTATTTTATTATCTGCGGGCATGGATATTAAAAGCATTTTAGAAATGCTCACCAGCGAACAAGTGAAAGAGAAAGACAAAATGCTGTATCAGGATATTTGTAACAGGGTAGTGGAAGGAGCCAGTCTTTCTGAAGCTGTTAAAGCACAAGAGGTGTTTTCTGCTTATGAATATTATAGCATACAAATCGGCGAAGAAACCGGAAAGCTCAATAAAGTGTTAGCAGAGCTGGCAGATTATTATAATAAAAGAATAAAACAAAGGCGACAAATCATAGGAGCACTTACTTATCCTGGAATCGTTTTGTTTACGTCTTTCCTGGCGATCTTTTTTATGCTGAATTTTATAGTCCCCATGTTTGCCGATATTTTTAAACGTTTTGGAGGTAATCTTCCTCCACTTACATCTGCTATCATGTCGGTTTCAGATTTTATACGCTCTTACTTTTTGTTGCTTCTTTTTTTTATCATAGCCTTTGTGGTTTTCATTTACACGCAGAAAAATAAAGCATGGTACAGAAAGAACAGTACTGTTTTATTATTGAAGTTACCTTTGTTCGGAGAGATGATCCGGAAAATATACCTTGCGCGATTTTGTAATTCCATGACCTTATTGATCAGTTCGAAAGTAAATTTGTTACGCGCTATTGGATTGGTAAAACAGATGATCGATTTTTATCCGATAGAAGAATCTCTATTGATTGTCGAGAAAGATATTTTGAAAGGAGAATCACTGCATAAGAGTTTATCTCAATTCCCTATTTATCATTCGCGTATGATTTCTCTAGTGAAAGTTGGAGAAGAAGCCAATCAACTGGAATTGTTTTTTGAAAAAATTGCTAAGCAGTATAACGATGACATCGAACATCAGTCATCCATCATCAGCTCTTTGCTAGAGCCTTTTATGATTATATTTCTCGGGTTGATTGTTGGTGTGATACTCATCGCCATGTATTTGCCTTTGTTCCAATTGAGTAGTAGTTTCTAATGTTTTAACATTTGTTTCATGCCATATCTTTTAATGTTACAACATTTTTTTGTTTCGCCGTGTGTTGATAAATAAACATGTGATAAGATAAAAAAGTGACTTCGCGAAAAATATATATTTGTGCATCGTGATTACAATTTTGTTTATCATGATGATTTAAATGTCCAGAGTTTTTTAAGTCTTACTTTCATTTTATTATGCATCACTTTTTAAAACTTTTTGCACTCGTGTGCATATTCATACTGTTGAATGTACAGTCTGCCTTTGCTATGAATACTTGGGTATGGACGGGAGCAATCAATGCCAATTGGAATAATGCCGGCAATTGGCAAATGAATGGAGGTACTGCCGTAACCTATCCTACCAATAGTGCAGATATAGTGACGATGACACCAGCAACACTTACGACTACGCTTGTTAGTGGTGCAACAGGTTTTTCCTCGTTGACGATATCGAATGTGAACCTGAGTACGAATGTTGCTTTTACCGTCGGCACTTTTAATGTGACGAATGCTTCTTTGAATAGCAGTGCCGCTTTTACTGCCACTACCTTAACGGCTAGTAGTTTTAGTTTGACCATTACAGGTAATTTCTCTGTGACAGGAACATTGACTTTGTCAGGAACGAATTCCATCACCACATCAAATGGGAGCACTTTTACGGTGGGTACACTTAATACTTCTGGTACGACTAGTGTAACAAGCAGTTCGGCCATTACTGCCGGAACCATGACCGCTTCTAATTTTACATTGAATGTAACGGCTAACTATAAAGTCACTGGCGCTTGCACCCTGAGCAGCGGTAACTCATTCAATACTACCAATGGGAGTACGTTTACACTTAGCACGACCACTGCCGCTGTTTCGCTAGCCAATACCAATTTTAATGCACTTCCTTTTTACATTACGAACTATACGGCAACTACGGTCTTAGAAATAAACACATGCCAATTTTATTCAGCCTTTACGGTTAGCATTAATAACTTCAATATACACGGTTGTACATTTGGAAATGCAGGCTCTACTTATCCTATTAGTATTACTAAGCCAGTATCTGGGGGTACAGACGTGGCATTGATCGATAGCTATAATTGTGGCAATACATATTATGGACCCGTCACCATGACCAACTCAAGTAATACTTACGCGTATTGGGGTAACGGTGATTCCTTTTACTCTGACGTTACCTTTAACAGGAATAACCAATATGATTTATACGTAGGCAGTTCCTCCACTTGTCCTTCGGTAAATTTTTATGGAAATGCTTACTTCAACAGCAACAATACTTCTAATCCCACTGGCTCCTTGTATTTGGCGAGGAATAGTGGTAACCATGCGTACTTTAACCCTACTGGAAATACCAGCGTAGCCGTTCTTTTTAATAATGCCTCTGTAGGTACTATTGACGTTGCCTCTGCAGGAACAGTTGATTTCATGTCTAGGTCAGGTTCAACCAATGTTATTACTATTGAATTGAGGAATACAAACACTACCTATGTAGCAGTGCCTGCAGTAGGTTCAATTTTGTTTGGAAACTCAGGGGGAACTGCTCACTTTGGTAACAGGGTCGTTTCATTTACCATGACCAGTTTTATAATTGGTACGGCTTCGTTTGCTAATTCTACTTTTGATACCAATGTTAATCTTAACATACCGGTTGTTGTAACCAATTCTACTATTTTACAATTAAAACCTGGTGTTGTGTTTAGTGATGGTTTAATCTTCTATTTTAAAAACATACAGATCACTGGAGGAACCTATACATCGGTTACGCATCCTCTTACTTTCACCAAGTATGGTACCAACGGCGACGCTAACTGTGTGGACAATACGGCAACGGGTACGGTGACTATCAATGGAAATGTAACGATAGCGAATGCCTCGTATAATAAATTTTATTTTGGTAGTAACTCAGGAGATGTTTTCAACTACAATGGAAATGTTACCCTTCAGCAAAATACTACGTCGCCCACCAATGAGGTACTGACTTCGACAGGAGGTACTTCTAATTATACCGGAAATTATCTTTACCAGGGGAACGCTCTTTTATTGGCGATGGCAGGTAAGTCCAACTTTATTGGAACAACGGATCAAACTATAGGGACAAATAGCATTTCCAATAACAATGTATGGTTTGGTTTTTTACAAGTCAATAAGCCAAGTGGTAAATTAATTTTGCAATCACCGGTATCTGTTGGTGGAGTAACCTCTTCCGATTTGACCTTGACACAAGGAAATATTGTAACCACTTCTTCTCTCTTATTGACTGTACTAGACAAGGCTACTACCACAGGTGGAAGTTATTTGAGTTTTGTAGAAGGTCCTCTCAAAAAAGTAGGCTGCGTTGACAATACCTGTTCTACTCCTTATTATACTTATTATGTGGGTAAGCCAGGCGTCTATATGCCGGCAAGAATAACAGCCATGGCTACAGGCACCACTGCACTTACTGTAGAATTTTTCAATCAGAGTATTACGTTGACAGGAGCTACCACATTTTCGGGATTGAGAGATGGACAACTCTGTCAATACTGGTCGTTTGCGAGCAGTGGAACAGGGACTCCAGCCGTTAGAATATCATTGAGTTGGAACAATACTGCTGGACAAACCTGTTATCCTGTAAATTCTTCGGTGCTATCCATCGCTAACATCACAAACGGTGGAGGCGCCAACACCTGGTCAAATCTGGCATCTACCGTAGACGGTACGTCTGTCATATCCGGTTTTGGTACCATTCCTCCTGGTACAAGTTATGGTACAGTAACGGCAACAGGAGTTACTTCGACCTTCGGTACATTTGCTCTAGGCTATTTAAATGCATTGGTCATTGATACACGATTAACGAATCTGACCACCTTTAAAATCACATCGGGTATAGAACCCTTTGCTGATCCTACGTTTTATAGTAGCAATGGCCCTACCGCTTCTGCTCCTTCCACTAAAACAGCATTGAATAATATGTATGCCAATATATTTGGAATGATAGTCGTACATCCAACTCTTGGAACGACCATGAATGTAGCAGTACAGACCGATGCGCGGACTGATGCCTTGAGTATGAATGTAATCATGGAAGCATCTGCTGCTACTTCTCCTAATGTAAACAAAGTGCAGGCACAGGAAGACGGTGTATACAATGACATGTCCACTGAGTTCTACAGCAGAAGTGGAAATACTCTTACTTTTTATAAAGATAAACAGGATCCGGCTTACTATACTTCGTTGACCAATAACCTGACAGATGGCATTACATTTTATGCCAGTCGGTTCAGCCCCAATTTGAATACGTATTTTCAGATCACAGGCATTCCTACGGGCTTT
Organism: Chitinophagaceae bacterium; assembly: GCA_028288365.1. Lineage (GTDB taxonomy): Bacteria > Bacteroidota > Bacteroidia > Cytophagales > Cytophagaceae > JACMQM01. The sequence goes on from JAQBNU010000131.1 coordinate 20,022, forward strand.
ACAGCCGTATTGAGCATTAAGAATTCTGCTAATACTCCTATTTATACGAACACGACAGATTTGAAGTGGGATGGAACGACGCAGCCTTCTCCGAAACTTTATGCAGCTGAAGGTATCTATCAATACCAGCTGCAGTTGAATTGCACGTCTCCTTCTCAAGTCTACATTCTTAATGGACAATTTAGTTTAAAATACAAATGATGTTGAAAAAGTTTATTATTCCAACCCTACTGTTTATAGTGCTTGGCGGTATTGTGTTCACCGTATTGAAAATGACATCTCCTAGATTGGCCTATGTACGTTCAGCAGATTTAGTGAACAAGTATGAAGGCATGAAAGAAGCCAGGATGTTGTACAAAAATAAAATGAGCAAATGGCAATCTAACATCGACACATTGGAAAGTGATTACCAGCGTTCGATTAGTCAATACAACTTGGAGTACAGCAAGCAGTCTACTGCCGCGCGAAAAGACAGGGAAGAAATTTTGGAAAAGCAACGTCAGAACATTCAGCAATATGTAAAGACGCTGGATGAGAAAGCAAGAGAAGAAGACGATAAGATGACCTCAGGAGTGATCAATCAAATCAATTCTTTTGTCCAGCAATACGGTGAAGAACATCATTATGATTTCATATTCGGTACTACGCAGGATGGAAATGTCATGTATGGAACTAAAGGCAATGACATCACAGAAGAAGTATTGACTGCCTTAAATAAAAACTATACTTCTAAATCTAAATAGATTAATGAGACTCGTTTTTTTAATTTTTTTTGCTGTATACCTCACTGCTTGTTCTCTATACAAAGGAGAAAAAGATCCGGCGAGTTATTATACCTGGCTCAATGATCCGGACAATGGCCTGGTGCAAGAAAAGCGAATCAATGGTTTGGTGTTTTCTGTCAAATATATGCCTCCAGAGTTTTTGGCCTATCAGGATTTGAAAAACTCCGGAAACTATACGCAAAAACAAAAGGACAGTGTCATTGCCAGTTACAGTAGTACGATGACGTTTTTATTGTCTGTGAATCCGGATGAAAAAGACAGCAGCAATTCTATCCGAGACGTCATGTACCTGGGCGTTGAGAATATGGAAGACTATCAACAACGTTCTATGATGATGAATTTTGAAATGAATCAATACCTGGAGTTGAAGACTTCGGATAGCAGCATTTATTCACCGGTATTGGTCAATATGGAAAACACTTACAGCTTGAGCAAAGGAAGAAGTTTTACCTGCGTGTTTTCTCCGTTGAAAAATAATGAAGAGTTTAAAAATAGTAAACAGTTTGATTTTGTTTGGGACGATGAAATTTTTGATTCCGGCAGAAATCATTTTGTATTTGATCCTCATAATATTTTCTCCTCACCCAGTTTAACGTTTTAGTATGCTGACAAGAACATTTAAAAGAAGAGTGTTAAAAACAACAGCGTTATTTTTTGTTGTCAATATCCTATTGGAAGCAATATGTCCAGCGATGGCCTGGGCACTGACTTCCGGACCTTCACAACCGGAATATTCCAGTTTTGAACCGGTGAGTACTACGAACATGGTCAATGAATTTTCCGGCGACTTCAACTATAATCTACCGGTGGTCAATATTCCAGGTCCCAATGGCGGAGGCTATGCGATGTCACTGGCTTATCATAGTGGAGCGTCTTCAGAAGAAGAAGCCTCCTGGGTAGGCTTTGGATGGACACTTAATCCCGGAGCGATCAACAGAGGAAAGCAAGGTGTGCCGGATGATTTCAGTGGTGATGTAACGAATGATAATATTACTTATTACAATCAGACTAAAAAGAATACTACAGTTTCAGCATCTCCACAGGTAGATTTTGAAATATACAGTTTGGATCTTCCTACCATCATTCCGACCATTCGTTACAACAATTACAGAGGATTTGGAACACAGCTCGCTGTCAGTGCAAACGTGTTGGGAGGAATGGTCAATTTGGATTACACCGTTTCAGGAGAATCGCCGCATTGTTTTAGTGCTTCGCTCAATACTGCGGCATTGCTTCAAAAGGCATCAGCCGCCGCCGGAAAAGGGCAAAAAAAATCAGGAGAAAAAGCCGGTAAAAAAAATAAAAGAGGACTTGCCGCACAGTACAAAAGAGAGCATAGCGAGAAACGTAAAAAAGCAAAAGAGAAGCTGGGTAAGATTGCGAATTCCGTGCTTAAAAAATTGAGTAGTGCTTACGGTTTAGGAATGTTTGGTAAAGACGAACGAGTATCGAGCGCGACCCAATATAGCGGGTTTAGTGTCAATACGGTGTTTACCTTTGGTGCCGCTCCAAGTCCTTTGCACCTGGATTTTGAATTTGGCGGTAGCGGTTCGTATACAGAACAAACTTCTCAAGATATTACTCGTGCTTCTGTAGGTGCCTTGTACAGCAATGGTGGAGGTAATGATTATACGGTAGAGAAACAAGCAACGTATAACAAAAGAGACCGCTACTTGTCTATCCCGCATCAAACACCTGATGCCTTCCAGGTGTCGGGAGAAGGATTGTCTGGGTCGTTCAAATTGATCAATCCGAATCTTGGAAATTTTACCGGTAACTCTGTTAGTTCTCAAACCATCATTACGAATACGGCACTTGATATTACAGCAGGGGAAAACTTTGGCTTTGGATTTAATTTGGGTTTGGGTGTACAGACTTTATCAGAACAAAGTTTTACGCCTTCGGCTCCATGGGGAGCAGGAGACCCCAATGCCAAACCATTCTTCCGATTTAATAATGACCTGGGAGGGAATGTTATTTTTTCTCAGTATCCTGAAAATTCAAATCCTAATTCTCCCAGTATAGGAAGTATACAATCGGTGTTTCTTGATCCTGCCAACCTCAAGCATCTTAGCGACAGACCAGGCGCTTCTTCTGCTGTAGGTTATAGCACGGTAGGCGATAGGAAAAACCATACCACCGCTTATTCTCAATTCAGGTCACCTACTTGTGATTCCGCCATTCGTGCTCATGTTTGCTACAACGATAAGATAAGAGATAGAATAGCGGAGTTATATACTGTCAATGAAAGTGGTAATACCTATGTATATGGACTGCCAGTCTTTTCTGCGGATGAAAGAGAAATTTCTTTCAATGCTAACTTTAGTGGAGACGGTCCCATCATGGAAAATAATCATTTGATGTGGAGAAATGCAGAATACAATTTCATCACTAAAGTAGGAGAGGAACAAGGTGGTGTATACTGTGCCAATACACATTTGCTGACGCAGATCACTACTCCGGATTACATCGACCGTAAGATGGATGGCCCTTCCTCCGACGATTTCGGAGGCTGGACAAAATTCAATTACCGCCCGGCAGATTTTATGACGGCACTCGCACCACCTCTGGTAGTAACAGCCACTGATTACCAAGATAAAACCAAAGGAAAGGACAATTGGTACAAATACAGGATGCCTTACAACGGGATGTATTACAGCAGAGGCGAACTCAGCGATGCCAGAGATGACATGGGCTCTATGCAATCCGGTAAAAAAGAAATTTATTACCTGAAGACTGTAGAAACAAAAACACACGTTGCCTATTTCGTTACGAACAAAACCAATGTGACCATCCATTCACAAGATGCAGGTGATATTGTGTTGACCGGTAGTCTGAGCAACAGATCGGATGGATGCTCTGCTGCGGATGATGCAACTGCGGCAAATAGTTCTTCTGCCATGGATGTTTCCAGGCTGTTGGAAAAACTCGAAAGAATTGTAGTGTATGCTAAACCTTACGATCCCACAGCTGGAGATGTATCGGGCAAACCGATTTCAACGGTACACTTTGATTACTATGCAGAAGGTGCACCGGAAGCATTGGTTAAAAATCTCCCAAACTCCGCGTATACCGATGGCACAACGAGAGGTGGTAAATTGACGCTAAGAAGAGTTTGGTTTGAAAATGAAGGCATCGTCAATGCAAAAATTGCTCCTTATGAATTCAAATACGAATACAAAGATTTAGCAACGGACATTATCAATCCGGATTTTGTAGCGAAGTATCCTTCCGTCTTAAGTTTTGCAACGCAACTTAGTACGACAGCGAACAAGCCCTTGCAAAATCCCAACTACAGTTCTACTCAAACAGACGGTTGGGGTGGATATTTGTTTAATGGCGCACAAAGAGCGATTGACATGAGACCATGGCTGGATCAGAGCAAGATATTACAGTTCGGTGATGTTGGTTATAATGCAGCTGTCAATTTGTACGATCCTGCAGCCTGGCAATTGAAACAAATCAAACTACCGAGCGGTGGTCTGATCCTGGTGCAATACGAACAGCACGATTACCAATATGTACAGGATCAACCGACTTTGGCCATGGTGAGCTTAACTGACAACAACAATACCCCCAATGGAAATAAATTTTATGTCAACACCCCAGACATCGGTTTAGATTTGACTGATCCTGCTCTTTCGGCTTATATACAGAAAGTGAATACCTACCTGGCGAATGAAAAAATATTCTATAAGTTTTTATATACACTAATAGGAGGTGATACCCCTACATTGACGAATTGCAGAGCAGACTATGTGGATGGGTATGTATCGGCGCATGTAGGTGTTGACGGTACCGGATTTTATATTCAGATAGAAGCACCTACTTCATACGATCCCAATAATTTTGCTTTACCCTTTGATGCCTGTAGAAGTTTTGTAACAAGACGCAAGGCGGGCCTAATCATCAACAGCCAATGCGATAATCCGGAAACAGAAATGACATCCGATCCATTGGCGGCTACCAAAGCTTTATTGGAAAGAGGCATGGTCGATTTGAATGCCATCACCAATAGCAGTTGTCCGACCATATCATCTGATTATTCTTACTTCCGTCTTCCTACTTTTCATGCCAAGCGAGCAGGAGGAGTAAGGGTAAAAAGGTTGTTGATGTATGATCAGGGAATGGAAGCCAACAGCGATGTCTTGTATGGTACAGAATATTTTTACCAGAACGAAGACGGCACCAGCAGTGGTGTAGCGACAAATGAGCCTCATACCATGAGAGAGGAAAACGCATTGATTCGTTCCTTGTTAAAACGCTCTACCCCTAGCTGGGCGGAAAGAGTATTGTCGGGTACCGATCGCGAAAATTTTGAAGGACCTTTGGGAGAATCCTTATTGCCTGCGGCTTCTATTGGATACGCAAGAGTTGTGACACAAAACATTCACACCGGAAAAACCGGTACCGGTTTTAAAGTGTCTGAATTCTATACGGCCAAGGATTATCCAGTCATCGCGAAAGCATCTGATGTCGATCAGTTTAAACCTTTCCCGATCGTCATTCCGGCTGTCGTTGTGAACATTCAAATCGATCAGCGATCGGCCGCTCAGGCCTATCAGATCACGATGAACAACATGCACGGTAAACAAAAACGAGTGGCGCTTTTTGGTGGGCAATACGGAGTGGTGGTTAAGCCGGAGTCTGCTTATGTAAAGACATACGAAGAAGTCAGTGAGTATTTTGCACCGGGAGAAAAAGTGCAGGTCATGGATGAAAATGGTGTCATCCTGACCAGAGATGGAAGTGGTGCGGTAACGGATACGACACAGTTTTTAGGCAGAGAAGAATCGGTAACCTACGAGGCCAAAATAATCAGTGATGAAGTGATCAACGGAAGCATACAGGTTGATCCATCCATCGGGATTTTCGGAATATACATATTGCCGCAGTTGTCGCTCTGTCCTTATTTTGATTATGAGTTGAGAACATTGCGAACGACAGTCATCAACAAGGTGGTATCGTACACCGCCTTACCGAAAAGAGTAACGACTACGCAGGATGGTATTGTGCATGTTTCTGAGAATAAAATGTTTAATAAGTATACCGGCAACCCTGTAGTGACGGCTACATACGATGGTTACGATAAACTGGTCAATCTTCCTTCTGACCCCACCGGTACAGGTACGGTGACACACGATGGCAGTTATACCCATTACGATATACCTGCTCACTGGACTTATGCCAACATGGGACAGAAAAATAAAAACCAAGGTGTAATTATCGATGGATGTTCCCTGTCTGGACTAGTCTTAACAGTACCAACACCACCATCAGGTTCTTCCTTCAAATTTGTAAGAGGTGATTTGATACGTTTATCACATGGAGTGACAGGATCTGTCATAGAAACAGCAGCGAGTGCAACTTATGGAATGTATTATGTAGAATCTGTTGCAGGATCACTGGTAACGCTGCAGGCAGTTTTAGGATTATCTCCTACACTTCCTAATTATAGCGGACCATCTTCAAGCATACGTGCTGAAGTTTTAATCAGCGGATATACCAATCAGTTAAATCAGGTGTCTGGCAAAATTGCGGTCTATGGAAACAAAGCCATTCAAAATCCATTGACGTCCGGTAACATCAATTCACTTACCAATGTGTATTCCGCATCAGTAGATACGTATAGCGACGGTTGGGACAATTCAGTATTGGATACTCCGTATGGTTTAAATATCACTACACCGGGTGATAAATTTGAAACCGGTAAAATGGGCAAATGGAGAGTGAAGTCCAACTATGCTTATAAGACCGATGTGAAAGATGCTTATGTAGCCGGAACACCTAATAACAAAGTCTACAATAAAGCAGGTATTTATACCACGGCATTTAGTGGATTCAATTATACCACACCTCCAGATCAGACATCCACTACCTGGATCAATGGCAATACAGTAAACATTTATTCGCCGGATGGTAATGTGCTGGAAGAGCAAAATAGTTTGGGTGTGAAGAGTACAGCTTTGTTTAGTCATAAGGAAAACGTTGCATCATTGATTGCAAAAAATGCTTCTTATGGTTCATCCTTCTTTGTAAGCTATGAGGACCAAAGTGCAGACAGCTATGTCAGCAATGCACAAGCTCATTCCGGTCAACAATCTTTACAGTTGACTAAAACCACTCCTACTAAACAGATTGTATCACAGATTACCATTGATAATCTTGTTCAGAAACAAGGATTGCAATTCAGGTTCTGGACGAAATCAGATGCCAGCATTACCGATAACCTGAACCAATACATCACACTTGATTTGGGTTACAACTCAGCTATCGTAAGACCACGTCTAACGAAAATTGCGAAAGTAGGTGAGTGGGTATTGTACGAAGGCATCCTTAAAGATTTACCTGTAACCGGACCAATGTCCGCTACATTGACCTATTCAGGCGGCTTGCCGGTTTGGTTCGATGATATCCGCATTCAACCTTACGAGGCACAAATGACCTGTTATGTTTATGACAGAACGAATTTCCGTTTGCTTGCTTCCTTCGATGATCAGCACTTTGGTTTGTACTATCAGTATAACGCAGAAGGCAAACTGGTGCGTAAACTGGTAGAGACCGAGCGCGGCATGAAAACCATTTCAGAAACACAATACAACACACCGGTAACGGCTCAATAAGAAAGATCCATGAAGAACGGTTGTATGCTATTGACCCTTTATTGCTTGCTCACAGTGCGCAGCGCTGCCCAATCAACGGAAGCCTGTGACCAGCTGTTGAAAGTAGTATTTGATCATACCACGGAACTCAACCGCAATCCGAACAATCGCATGTGTTTCATAGAGTACGGTGTTAAAACGATAGAGAGAAATCCTTCTCAACCTGCCGTAGAAAGTAAAGTGCAATTGTATACGGATCAGCACAACCGGTACATTTTTACGGATCAGGCTAAGTTTTACATCGATTCGAATTATGCCATTTCGGTAGTGCCCGCGTCTAAAATGATTTTGGTCAATGCAATGGATGATAAAACAAAGGGAGCGGTAAAAAAAATGGGAAACGTGATGCAGGATTCATTATTGGGGACTTCGCCGCAAGTGTTGTCCTGTAAAGATGTTGCAGGCAATAGCCATTACGATAAGGAAATTGAAATCAAACCTCCCAAAGCATCGTCGCAAATTGTCAAAGTGAAGTATTGCATCAACACGACACAAAAGACCATTTATAAAATCGTTGTGTTGTATGCAAAAGCCAGCAAGTACAGTACTACGGAATACACTTTTTATAAATCGGATTACAACTATACAGAAAAGAAAATAGATCAACCGGTTTATTCTCTTTTTTTCAAGACTGATGGTTCTTTGCTCTCTTCTTACAAAGGGTACAAAGTAATTGATAAAGGAATTCAAACACAACCAACTACTAAATAGTCAGCATATGATGACCAGTAAAATCTTTTTCAATAGAACACGCCTAGCATTTTTGTGTATGTTTTTTTTGATGTGTTCTTACACTTTTGGACAAGTATCACCATTGCCTACTCTTTGGTATAGCACTATGGCGGGCAGTTCCAATTATACATTGGATGGCAGCGGTAATTTGTCGCAATGGAATAGTATTGGAAGTATAACTACTAGTATGTCACCCTCTCTTCGTCCTTTGTATGTGGGGAGCGCAATTAACGGTAAGCCGGCGTTTAACTTCAACGGAGCCAGTTCACTTACTATGCCCGGTATCGGCACAGGCACGGGAGCAACGGCAAGTACAATGGCTAGTTTTAACATTGTGATGAGAACAGGCAGCGATGTGAGTGCTGCACAACTTATTTATTCCAAAAGTGGAGGTACTACATCTCCAAATGTGAGCAGCATTGCCATTTACATCCTGAGCAATCAATTGGTGTTTGTACAACAGAAGCAAGGCGTGTGGATCAACTATGCGTTTGCAAGTATTACGGCAAATACAAATTATGTGATCAGTTGTATTTATAATTCAACAGCTCAACTGTTGGAGATGTATGTGAATGGTGCCCTTATTAATAGCAGACAGGATACAGGTTCAGGAACAGTTACATTTCCAGCCAATGCCACAGCAGACATTGGTTCCGTAGTCGGACAAACAGTAATTGAAATTGGAGGCACGGCTACATTATGGAACAGTACAACGCCTAATTATTTTAAAGGAATGATTGCGGAGTTTTTATACTACGATCAACACCTGGAAACTGTAGCTGAACGCAAGGCAATAGAAGATTATTTATTCACCGCTTATGGATTTGTGAATCCATCCAAATGCGTGTCTTGTCTGGCATCAGGCAAGAGATCTATTGTTTGGTTAAAAGCAGATGCCATCACCACATTGGCAAACGGTGCTTCCGTAACAGCAGAATTGAAAGATGCGTCGGGAGAAAACTACAATGCCATAAATAATACGGCTGGGAACAAACCGGTGTTCAATACCAACGTGATGAATGGTAGACCGGCCATAGGTTTTGCAGCGACATCGGCTACCACACCAAGAAATCTAGTGTTACCGACAAGCAATATGCTGAACACGGCAGGCTATACAGATGTACAACACTCCTATTATTTTGCTATCAATACAGGTACAGACGTTACTACAAGGCAAGTAATTTATAAGGAAGGATCCAATACAGCTTGCATTGTGGTTTATATATATAATTCTGTATTGTATGCTTTTTTGTACAACAATAGTACTTTTCATTCGGAATATCACATTGCAGTTACAACCAATCAATCTGTTTTGATAGAAATAGATAAAGGGACACCTTACTGGCAGGTCACATTTAATGGTGCCTATCAAGGCTATGCCTATCAAGTGAATACTCTTAACTATGCGCTAAACAGCACAGTTTCTTTAGGCGCAGCTGATGAATCCCAAACACGTTTCAATGATGGATTATTCCCGACTGCTTCAGGAACTGATTATTTTGGATTTAAAGGATACGTGGCTGAAATGTTAGTACTCGATCAGTACAGCAATCCTTTTGAAAGAAAAGTATTGGAAAATGCCCTGATCCTGAAATACGGAATTGAAACCGCATCGGATAGTTACCGCTGGCAAGAGACGCATACTTACGACATGGGTGGAATAGGAACAGATCCTGCCTCACCAACCACCTCTTTTAATACGAGTTCCTGTTCGGACATCCTGCAGTTTAAGGAAAGCAACAGCAGTGACGGATTGTTTGCCATGATTGCTCATGACAACGGGGCAAAAGGCGCGTTGATCTCAGGCTATAATTCTCCTATCGTCAATGCACCGCAAAACGTACAACGTTTCACGCGTACCTGGCGTGCAGACGTGAGTACGTTCCCCTCTACTATAGGAGGAACCAAGACGATTGATTATTCGGTCACTACTGGTGACATTCATCCTGCTGCTTTTCAGATTCCTGTATTGATCATAGATAGCGACGGAGACTTTACCAGTGGCGCAAGAATTTATAACATGGTCTATAACGGTGTGACAGCTCTGTACAATATACCCGGTATAGTGACTCATTCGGGAGACTATATCAGCATAGGTTATCTGAATGTAGCGGAGTTTGGTTCTTTAAGCATGAATATAAGTGGCTTTGGAAAAAATGATGGAGGCTATGATTTAAATTCCGTATCGGTATGGGGACTCACGTTTACAGCACATAATGCCATTCCGGCAGATAACTTCCTGATGCTGGCCACAACATCTTTTATTACTTCCGCACTTAGCTCCAGTCCTGTACCTCCAGGCACAACAGGTGTTTCAGCCAATCAAACAATTAAGATACGACAATACGGCAATGTGGGAGCGATAGATATTGCTTTCGATCCAACGCTTTATCCCGGTGGATTCACCATTAATCCAGCCAATGATTTTGTGTTGATGATTGACCCGACAGGAGCGGGTTCATTTACTTCAGCTTCCACCTACGTGAGCTTTGTATACGAAGGAGGTAAGTACCGCATATTTGGATTGACTATTCCGACAGGTGCCATGCTAGGCATTGCTTCTGTCACCAAAGCGGGTCCTACGGATCTGGTGCAGACCACCAACATCCTGAAAGAATCGCTGGGGCAAATCAGTAGTTCGACACCCATCCCCATGCGCTTGCTGGGTAAAGCGGTACAGCCTTACAAGGTGTCTACACCTTGCGATAAGACCGTTGATAAAGCAAGCATCAATATCACGTTCAATACAGGAGACGATTATTTGTTCGGTGCTCCTTCGGGCACAGGAGCTGTCTCTTTTACCGGACAGGTGATTGCCAACATCTCCTCCCGACGCTCGGCAGGTGGTGCTTATGTCAACATACAAAGCTGTACCTTGACGGTAAGTAATCTTAAACCGGAACAAATTTATGTGTACGATGCGAGTGCAGAATACGCGGCTTATCCCTACCACGATTTCCAGGTAACAGTTGCCAGTTTCACGGCTCCGACAACGACAGCCATAAAGACGGCTTGTCAGTTGAGAGCGGATTTAGTGGAAACTTCGCGCATCGCGGTGACTACGACACCGGTTTCTCCGGTGATCAATCAACAAGCCTTACCGATCACCGCATCTACAGCCTACCATTTTACCTGGGATACTGAGTTTTGTGATGCTCCTTATTACCAGTTTCAATTGTTGCGTTTGTACAACACGGTAAATTATGCAACGGGTACAGCCAACGATCAGGACATGCGCAATGCATCGGTAGATTGGAGCAAAGCGTTGACGTTGGAAACAACAACGAAAGACATCACGTTGACCTTGACAGAAGGAACAGGTTATTACATCTGGCGCGTGCGTCCGGTGGGAACATTTTATTCCGGTGGTACCGCCAACGACCAGAACTGGGGGGTATGGAGCGCTCCGCCGAGTTTACCGATTCCTCTGACCATTTTAAGTGGAGCGGAAATTACGAACACCTACAAGGGCATGATTTTTTATTACGATCAGTTTGATCGCGATAAAAATTTTATTTACAACCGCAATTTTACAGAAGACGGTAAAATTCACGAAGGCATTTCTTATGCCAACGGCTTGCAACAATCTGTGCAGACACAAGATAAAATGCCTTCCAACGGCACAAGCGGTCAGGTGATTGTTACAGAGAGTGTATACGATTACAGTGGTCGCCCGGCTTTGCATGCTATACCGGCACCAGACATTGCCACCGGTAATAATTATTTAGGCTTCCGAAGCATGGCTTTGCAAAAAAGCAGCAAGCCTTATGCGGCGCTTAATTTTGATAAAGACGCGAATGCCATCGCGACAGATCCATTAGACAATGGACTGATCAACTTGTATTATTCAGATTTGAATACGGGAGATCCATTGGTGCCGAATGCAGAAAATTATGCCTACGCCAGAACGTTGTACGACAACGATGGATTGAACCGTACCATTGAACAAGGTGCACCGGGCTCTAAGCACCTGACCGGAGCGGGTCATAGCGTGCGCATCAGTTACAGTGCGGCGACCGATGCCGAGTTGATCCGCGTATTCGGAGACGAAGCACCGAAGAGTAGTACCGTTTCTAAAACCATTACTACCGATCAGAACAACATCAGCACCGTGAGTTATACCGACATGAGCGGTAAAGTGATTGCGACCTGCTTGTTAAAAAATACGCTGTCTAATAATATGCAGGATTTAGCTACTGCTGCTACAACGTATACGATATCAGAAAACCTGGACAACGACAGTCCGATTGACAATGGCGTCACTGCCACCAAACCTTTTGTCTTTACAGAACCTACCACACTTCATGTGGAGCTGAGCATTACACCGAGTTTTGTTTCTTCTCATTGTGTATCTTATTGTGCGACCTGCGCTTACAAAGCCATCATCCGTGTCCACAACCTGACCACCGATGTGATCACCGATCAGAACATCAGTTTGGCGAGTGCTATGCTAACATGCCCAGGCGGAGACGGCGGCGCGGTACCGGGAGGAACAGCTGTTCCGGCAAGTATGGACATCAGTGTAGTGCCCGGTAAATATACTGTGCAGAAAATCATCACCATCGATACCAGTGGAGCAAGTGCCTACGCAACTGCTGTAACCGCTCAAGCAACCTTAGACTTGCAGACCTACGCTACTGCCATGTCCGTTTTTTTAAATGCTTCTCCTCCGGATATTACGAGCTTGAACGCCTACATGAAATCGCTGTATGATGCTCCGCCTGCCGGACATACAGTGACGGTACAAAGAGCGAATCCATTAACGCCTTATACGGGTGGAACGTTGATAGATGGTGATAAGGTGACGATAGCCACAAGCTGTTGTGCGCTTACTATTCCAATCATGATTCCAGATGTTCCTTTGTGTGACATGCTGAGTGCTACAAGACCAGAGGCTGGGGTATTTGCGGATTCCCTGGCGACGCGTTACGAGAAGGCACATGCTAGCGGATGGACCTGGACGCTGCCTCATTCTACCTTATTGGGTTCCTATACCAGACCTGAGTTTGTAACATTGATCAGCAATATGCTCGATGAGCAAGATCCTGTAACGAGTGATTATATCTATACTTGTCAACAGATTTACGATTGCTGGATGGGACAAGTAACGAAACTGTCATCTGGAGCTTTGACCACTCATCCGACAACAGTTGTAGATCCAACCGCGTCTACAGATAGTGATAACTATGACAATCAGCCGGGATGGGCCACTTCCAGTCTTGTAAGCAGTAGTGCTTCTGCAGGTACGCCAGACATCATACAGTTCTTGATGTGTGCAGGTTATCATTATAAAGGTTACTTGAATGACTTGACAACGAATGCCAGCCGTTTAAGAACCGAAGCATACAAATTGTTTTACTACGATCGCGCGGTAACGACTACACATCTTGCAGCAACAACAGGGGAAACATTGTGTGAAAATAATTTTTGTAAAATGGGTTCAGACGGCTTGCAGGTATCACCTTGTAATCTTGTCATGTGTCCAAGACAACAAATAGGTGTAAGTGATTATTTAGGCTTGGAATACTTAACGGCCATTACACCAAGCAGTGTATATACCTTATTAACAGAAACAGAATACAATCAATTGCATCAATGTTTGCTGAATCAATTGTACGATGCTCCCGGTTCTCCTTCTACTCATGAGACATACGATGACCAGCGTGCCATCATGTTGGCAAGAAAGCAATCGATGGAAGACGATTGCAACGGTGCCTGTGATCAGAAGCGTGACAACTTTATTGCAAAGCTGGCTGCCATGTATACCAAAGATGGAAGTGGGGTTTATCACAATGCAGCGGGTGAAGTAGTAGATTATTCCAACTTCTGTTGTACGGCAGATAAACTGGTAGAATACTGTAAGGATCAATGTTATTTATCTTTGAATCAGATTCGTTGTGATGCTTCCGGACTCAATGCTTCCGATCCGGTGAAAATTATCAGTATGGGAACAAAGGAGGAAGTGAATACACTCATGGCCATCCTGTACGGAGATTTTCAATTGGAAGATGCGAGCAGCAGTTCTGTTCCTTGTTCTACCAATTATAGAAAAGCAGAAATATGCTACAATGCGGTAGGGATCTATCATTTGGCGGCACTTACCGATGTAGATGCAAGTCCGAATTTGAAGAATGCTACAGTAACAAGTACAAGCATCATAACCGGTGGTAGAACCAGCACGTCCAAATACATCAGTACGAGCAGCGGATATGCTGTCTGCAGTTCAGACGACTCCAGAGGAATTGTGAAAAACGTGACCGTTTCTGCCTGGGTGAAAAAATCCAGTTCGTCGATCGGTACGCAAATCATTGTAGACAAAATGGGAAGCACTCAAGGTTTCCGTTTGTATCTGCAGGATAACTTTTTGTATTTCGATGTAAAAGACAACGGTACCTTAAGAAGCAGCGGGCCTTCTATTTTCACCCTTCCTATCTCTACCGGTTTGGATGCTAATAAATGGCATTTTGTAAGTGGAGTATGCAGAGACACCAGCGTGGAAGTATGGATAGACGGGGAGTTCAGCACGGGCTATTATTTACCATCAGCCACAGTCATTACAGATATCGGTTCAACGAACAGCACAAACCTGACCATTGGATCGACCGCTAGCAGTTTCGATGGACTGGTGGACGAAGTGTATGTCTATGCATGTGCTTTAGGAAAAGGTTCTCTGCTTGAACAATATCAGGCGACTCAATTAACAGATTTGATTTATCAGCCTGAACCTTCCGTATCTAATTCTTGTGTCTCCTCATCAACAGAACCACCTTCCAAAATATGGGATGTGAGCGTAAGTAATAAATCGGTATTTGTACTTAATAGTATGCTGACCAGTGCTGACGGTAGTAGGCAATTGGTATATGGTGCTCAATACGTTGTATCCCCTTACAGTCAAAACGATTACATAGCCCTGATCGATAAAGACAAGAATGTAAAAGAACTGAGTTCTTTAGGTGGATCGAATAGTAAAATTACACAAGTTATACCATCAGCAGATGGGAATTTCATCGCCGTAGGAGAGCAATATGTGTCGGCTACCGTAAGCAATATTTATGTAGTGAAACTCGATGAATACGGTAATGTTTTATGGCAGAATTCTACGCCTAATTTGTCACCTTTCGTTACACCTTCTTTTTCTAATTTAGGTCTTATGGGGCATTTGAAAGTAGTGGAAGAAAATAATAACGTATATGTTGGAGCGATAAGTGCAGCTGTTAATTCCACCAATTTGGTGATTTATAAATTTACAGAAGGAACAACGACAACATCGAATGTGGTTTTACCTATTCCAACTGTTGCTAGTTCTAAAAATTATGTTTCGTTTGCTTGCACTACTACCGATTTATTTATTTCTACAAGAGTTTTTCCAACAGTCACAACTCCCCAGGTGTATCTTGCAAAGATTAGTATGTCTAGTTTATTATTACAATGGGATAAACTGTTGACGAATAATGTGGGCAACTTGACAATTGATGTATTAAATAATACTACTTTAATATTTAGAGGATCAACAATTTCTGATAATGTCCAAGGAAGAGTCAATGTAGGAAATCCAAATGCACCTGATGCATACTTATTGAATTTGGAAGCAGATAATGGTAATGTAGTTTGGGAAAGAGCTTATGGAACTGCAGATGGAGGAGGAACTATATTTTCTTCTCAGAAAATATCAGATGGACAATTATTATTGGCTGGAACTGTGCCTGGATCTGATAATAAAGATAGAGCTTTACTTGTACGTATAGACAATACAGGAATAATAGCTCAATTGCAATATTATGATCCTTTTATTACAGCATCTATTAATGGTGGGTCCCGATTTGTAGACGTTAAGCCTACTCAGGATGGATATGTTGCTTTAGAGTATATCATGGAAGATTACACGCCTGGAAATGTTGAACAGAGAATAGTAAAACTAGATTATAACTTTAATATAATATGGGCACAAAGTTTTCACGATGCACCTCCTAGTGTAATTGAAGATGGCCTTACTTCAATAGGCGTATTCTCGAATAATACGTACGTTGTTTCTGGAATTACAACAGGAGGGCCATCTTCATATAGTGATCGATCATCACCTAATAATGGCAATCCTGATTATTGGTTTCTCAATCTCGGTTACCAGGTGCCATGCGGAAGACAAAAGGTTTGTATCACCTGGCAGAATACACCCAAAACTATTGAGATTTATGATCCTCAACCTGTAGATAACGATCAAAAATCAAAAGTGGCAGCCATCATCAAAACAATGATCGAAGATCAATTGCAGCAATGCACGGCCAACAACAGGAGTGCGCTGTATGCGGAGTATAATTCCAAATGCAAGGGCAACATCATACAAAGCGGAAAAGCCACTTACTCCATGAGTGCGCAGCATTATACCTTGTATTATTATGACCGTGCGGGTAACCTGGTGAAAACAGTGCCTCCACAAGGGGTAACGTTTTTGGATGTCAGCGATCCATTGGGCAATGAGATGAAACGATTGGTATCGACCAACCACAGTTTAATTACTAAATACCGCTACAACAGTTTGGGTCAATTGGTAGAACAGTTCAGTCCGGGTTATTTACCGGTCGGCGCTTCTGCTAAATTCATATACAACCGCATGGGCATGCTGCGCTTCTCTCAAAATCCGAAGCAGCAGGCGGATCAAACGTATTCTTACACGAAGTACGATGAACTCGGTCGTGTCATAGAAGTGGGACAGGCTTCGGAAGTCACGACAGGCAAGGCTTTTGCTTTGCTCAATGACCCGGTATACCTGGACGGAACGGGAACTTATGGTACAGCCTTTGGTACGACTTCTTATCCAAATACCACGACAGGTCTTTCGCAACAAACCTATACCGTGTACAATACACCGGCTGTACAGTACAATTACTTAGGTTGTTCACAGCGTTACCTGCGCAACCGCATCAGTTATACCTTTACCAATTCGGTGAAGAACGACAAAGCCGTGACGGCTTACAGTTACGATCCGCATGGCAACGTAGAATGGCTGATTCAGGATGTGCCGGGCTTCTCCCGCAATACTATTGGTTACGAATACGATTTGATCAGCAACAAAGTCACGAAAGTGAAATACAACGAAGACCGTGCGGATCAATTGTTCCACCGTTATACCTACGATGCCGACAACCGCATCACCGGTTTCTCTACTTCGTTTAACAATTACATCTGGGATAACGATGCGCGTTATTCTTACTTCAAACACGGTCCGCTCAGACGTCAGGAACTGGGTGAAGACAAAGTGCAAGGTCTTGATTATACCTACAACATCCACGGCTGGTTGAAGGCTGTGAACAGTCCGACTCTGGCCACTACCGATGATCCGAACCAGGACAGTCAATCGGGTAATGCCTATGCGTCAGATGAATTCGGTTTTGTATTGGGTTATTACAGTGGGGACTTCAATCGCATGGGTTCAATTTTCAATAACAACTCTACCAATACATTGGAAAACTCTGCCAATCAATTGTTCAATGGTAACATCTCTACCTGGGTCAGTCGCGTGAAGGCGGAAAACACAGCGCTCAATACAGATCCAACCACACAGTTTACAACGACAGGGTTGAGCTTTACCTACGATTACCTCAACCGTATATACAGCAGCAAGTTTACAGAGAATCCGAACTGGCAAGTGGGTGTCTCTACTTATGCAGGAAAATACAATACCTCTTATACCTATGACGGCAACGGTAACATCACGGCTCTGTCCCGTAAGGGTGGTAGTGCCAGCGTGATCAATAACATTGGCTATAACTATAACATCGTTTCAGGCAAACTGCAGGATAATAAATTGATCTCTGTCAGTGATCCTGCAGCCAGTACAAGTAATACGTACAACTACGATAACATCGGTAACTTGAATACCGATTCCGGTGTGAATCGAACGGTGAAGTGGACCGTATACGGAAAGGTAGACGAAGTGAAACAAACGACGCCGAATGGAAGTGGACCGGAAACCGAGACACGTTTCATTTACGACGCGAGCGGCAATCGCATTGCCAAAGAAGACAACATACATCCTTATACTGTCGGCGGCGTGTACCAGCGTTTACCTGAAAACCTCAACACCACGTACTATGTACGCGATGTGTCAGGGAACATCATGGCCACTTACTCCAGATGGAACTCACCGAAAGTTTCCAACCCAGGATACTATGATGCGGTGTTTTATTTGAACGATCAACCCTTGTATGGTAATTCAAGAGCAGGAGAATACAAGACGTCCTATACTCAGATGTCAGCCGTTGAACTGGGAAGAAAAACATTCCAGCTTAGTGATGTAGACAACGTGCAACTGGATTTTAATTTTATCGACAAAAAATCTGAATACACGAACTGGATCACTGCACTGGCCACCACTTATTCAGCCACCTTTTCAACGACAACTAATTTAATGCCTTCGGTTAGTTTACAAAATATCAATTACACAGGGTCCGCATTGGCGACCAGCGCCATCGCTAAGATTGCGAATTTCTGTGGTGTTGCAGGCAGTGATGTGAGCATTGCTGAAAGCGATGATGGTGCTTCTGTCTTGTTCTATACCGTATCGATGAAAACGTATTGGGGGAAATCGGATGTGTTATTGTTGTTCGACGTGGATGGCTTATTGATGCGCAATTGCGGTGGAATTAATGCGGGTTCGGGATCGCGCAACGTGATTGTCCGTGTGCCGGGAGAAACGAAAAAGTATTTCCTCATCACCAGAGGAACAGATAAGAAATTGTACTCCCATACGATTGATTTGACTCAAGTGGGAAATGGAACGACAACGGTTCCGAAAGGCGATGTGACGTCTATGAACAATCTATTAGACTCGAAGTTGTATGGCAGCCAATTGATCGCGCTGGAAAACAGGGGAACAGGCATCAGTTATATTTATGCGACTACATCTACGACACCGACGCTTCCTGCCATAGGCTTGGGTACGCTGAATGTGTCGGTATTTGAAGTCAGTACTTCTGGTCCTGTACCGATCAAAGCGCCTACCGTCATGTGTGCAAATATCATTTCCAGACAAGACCTGGCGGAAAGCGAATTGAAAATTTCTCCTGATGGGAAAAAGTTTGCGATCTATAACCATTTGCAAAATGCCGGCTGGTTCGGATTGCAAAAATCAGAATTGATTTTGTTTAACTTGGGAGCGGATTATAAAGTGAATGCAAACTCTGCCGCCCAGATGATAGAAGTAACAGGCGGATGGAGCTTGCCAAGACAAAGTCTAGACTTCTCCAAGGACAGCCGTTTCGTGTACATGGGAGCTGAACATCTGAGTCTCACGACAAGCACTACGTACACTACGCCGATAGCCAAGGAGTTTTCACGCTACGACATCCGTGACAACGTGACCACTAAGCTACCTTTCTTCAAGGGCGTCAACGGCAACATCAGAAGATCGAGGGTATTGAGTACGCATGTCAATGACAGGTCCGGAGGTTCACTCAAATCCTACATTGAAGACGCTGTGACAGCGGTGACCACAGAAAGTACGGCCCTGAGTTTCTCTCTAGCGGCGAACATGAGCAACACAGGGTTATTGCCTTTGCAAAACCATATACGCTATACGATTCCGGCTTCGGTGAATCAGTTCAGCCGAGAAGTGAACAAGAAGCTTTACGAGTTGAGCGATCATTTAGGCAACGTAACAGTAACGGTCAGCGATATGAAGTATGCGGCATGGACCGGAAGTACATTGACTGGCAATACCGCATCGGTATTGAGTTACAGCAACTACTATCCGTTTGGTGCATTGGTAGGCGGTCGGAATGTAGCCGCCAACAATTACCGCTATGGATTTAACGGTAAGGAAATGGATAACCCTGGTACGGCCGGTGGTGGATCTACTTATGATTATGGCTTCCGTATTTATAATCCGCAGATTGCGCGGTTCTTGAGTGTGGATCCGTTGACCAGATCTTATCCTGAATTAACTCCTTATCAATTTGCTTCTAATACTCCTATATGGGGAGTAGATTGGGATGGATTAGAGGTTAGAGTATATACATCAACAAAAGGAATTACAGGACATACTTTCCTTACTGTAGGAACAGATGCAGATTTAGTCGTATATTCTTATGGACAATATGGGAAACCTAAATATGAAGCTTTAGGCGGATATTCTACAAAAGGACAAGGTGTCTTATATAGGTTAACAGGCGAAAGAGCTCGCAATTATGTAAAACAATATGTTAAATATGAAGAAGCTAAGGCATTTGAAATAAAAGATGCGGATGAAGATAAAGTCAAAAATAATTTGGATAGCAAATTTAATGCTGGCTCAATAGCTACTGAAGGAAAAGCTAAAGGTGATAAGGATGCTAGAGTCATCGATAATAATTATGATGTATTAGATTGTAATTGTGCTACTACAACAGGTGATGCAGTCAAAAAAGGCAATTCATCTCTGAATTTTGAAACAAAAGAACTAAGGCCTGTTCCATTTACAGATCCTCTTGAAGTTAAGGATAAAGTAAATACTCCTGCGGAAACTGAAAAATATCTTGAGAATGAATCAAAGAAGACTAATAGTAATGTAGTGAACGTAACGGAAGATGTTAAAACAGAAATGAAATAATGCATTATGAATAATAGAAAAAAGTATTTAGCTATATTTTCAATAGTCGTTACCGTTTTAATGTTAGTTCTAAACATCAATTTTTACTTAGAGTATTTATGGCATTATGAATATCAGGTTCATCAAATGAAAATATTATATGATAAAAATGATCCGGACATCCTTTCAAGAGAGGATGAGATAAATCAGATACTATTATTTTGTAAAATTATTTTCACATATCTGTTTTTAATTCTTTTATCTCAAATAATGTTTCTTGTTGATAGGTCAAAGTCTAAAGAATAGGTCATATGGTAATGTTTCAAAAATGCCCCCGCTGGCGCATTCTATGACAAAGTCAATAGTACAAAACTAATAATTAGAATTTAGTAATAAGCATAGTTATTTCAGTGCCCATCTTCGGATGGGTATTTTTATTATGTATGTTAATTAAAAACTAAGCGGCGTGTTTAGCCAATGGGACAAAAGGAGAATCTCTTTTGATGCCACCTGTCGCAAGTCTTAGCGTAGCGTGACTTGTGACTTTGCAATGAAGAATGCAAGTCTTCAGACTTGCATTCTTGAAAGCGAAGAAGCAGAAGTTTGCAACCATATTTTTTAAACTATTTTTATAAATGAGTAAAGGCTGGAAGATTCAAAATCCGGATGGGATGTATTTCATTACGTTTGCTGTAATAGAATGGGTCGATGTTTTTAGCAGAAAGTTGTACAAAGATGAATTCATCAAGAGTCTGGAATATTGTCAGGAGCATAAAGGCTTAGAATTATTTGCCTGGTGTATCATGACAAATCACGTGCATCTGGTAGCAAGAGCAAAAGAAGGTTTTCATTTATCGGATATCTTGCGAGACTTAAAAAAGTATACTAGCAGTCGTATTCTCAAAATGATTGAAGCCAATCAAAAAGAAAGCCGAAGGAATTGGATGTTGTGGTTGTTTAAATCAGCAGGACAAAAGAACAGTAATAATAAACATTACCAATTTTGGCGTCAGGATAATCATCCGATTGAGTTATTGAGTATGGAAATCGTATATCAAAAAATCAATTACATTCATATGAATCCGGTATTGGAAGGTGTGGTGGATCAACCGGAATATTATTTGTATAGCAGTGCAAGAGATTATGCAGGCCGTAGAGGGTTATTGGAGTTGGCTTATTAACCAACGTTTGCAAGTCTGAAGACTTGCGTGCATTAAGAAGTCACAAGTCATGCTGCGCAAAGACTTGCGACAGGTAGTGTCTTTGATTCGATTGGTTGATGATTAAGCTGAGCCCGAGCAAATGCTCTATGAGATGGTAGGCACCAGTTAAAACTGGCGCCAGCGTTTTTTATAGTTTACATTCCCTTATATTTCTTATCTTCATATCCATCGAATAAAGAACGACGAGAGCAACCATGAAAAAACGGTATTGGTTTATGCTATGCTGTTTATGTAGCAGCTGTGTTTTTGCACAAAGCAAAACATCCATCTCTGCCATCGGTGCTACGCTGTTTACAGGCATCAATGAACAGACGCAGATCGATGACATGGGTTTGTCTGTCATTGTGAACCTGACCAGCGTAGAGAAGGCCAATACGGTCTCTATCGGAGTGGGAGCGACCTCGCTTACGGCCGATGGCATCTCTACCATTTTTGAAGTGGTCAAGGCCAACAGAACTTTTTACCTGGTCGAACAAAATGTACGTGCTGTAATAGAGAATGGTACGGTTACTGTCTTCGTTCACCTCAATGGAAAACCCGAAGACTACCAGGGTAAATACGCCATTGTCCGTGTCACCGATAAAGAAGGACATACTTCTCCTTCAGAATCGGTCCTGATCAAATGGAAAGAATAGTATCCTTATTCTCTTTTTCTAACTCATCCTTATCTCTCGCCCCTGATTTCTGATTTCTCGTTCTTAACATTACGGTAACGTTGGTTAACGTACGGGTAACATTGTTAACGTTTGGTTAATCCTGTGTTAACACATTGGTAACATAGAATATAGACTTTTGCATCAACAAAAGGATTTTTAACAACGCCCGCCTCTAAATGAAAAAGTATTGTAATGCAAAGGGGATCACTCTCGGAGTGGTCTCATGGATGGCCTGTGCCCTAAGCTCTGCTTATGCGCAAAACGGAACGACCACCAATCAAAGAGAGTACAATGTGAAAAACTCTCAGTGGACAGAGATCAACATACAAGGAGTGATCTCTAAGAAATTCAATTACCAGTTAGACGTTCAGTACAGAAGACAGTCTGATCAGGTACAACCGAAACAAACCTTCGATCCGAATCTCACCAACATCTTCAAGAATCCATACCAAACGGTATTCAGACCTTGGGTGCATTTCTTTCCCATGGAATCCAGAAAGCTGAGGCTTTCTGTTAGTCCAATTGGATGGTGGTCAACGACAGGAAACGGTGAAGACGGTTACAACGGCGCCGTTAAGAATCCATCGGAAACAGACATGAACGCTACGTATATGTATCCGGAAATCCGATCTACTTTGCAGTTGACAACTTACGATCAACTGGGCAGAGTGCGTATGCAATACAGAGCACGTTACGAATTGCGTTGGTTGGGCAACGGTGAAGAGTCTACAAAGGTCGGCGGCAGCGGCTGGGACATCTTCAACTCTACCTTGCACCACAATACCTTCAAGACGAGAATGAGAGCCTTGGTACGTGCAGACATCGCCTTAAAAGGACAAACCATTGATGCCAATGAATTCTATGTGGCGGCTTCCAATGAGATCTTCATTGGTATGGGTTATAAAACAGCGGAAGGTTCTTTAGTGGATCAGAACAGAGCGTACCTAGGAGTAGGTTATAAATTCCGCAAAGATACTCGTATAGAAATCGGTTACCTGAATCAAATGAATCCGAAGGCACCTGTATACGATGCAACAACCAACACGAGTACTTCTCAGGTAGACTTCAACAACGTATTGC
Organism: Chitinophagaceae bacterium; assembly: GCA_028288365.1. Classification (GTDB taxonomy): domain Bacteria; phylum Bacteroidota; class Bacteroidia; order Cytophagales; family Cytophagaceae; genus JACMQM01. The sequence continues at coordinate 43,722 of JAQBNU010000131.1, forward strand.
ACGTGTTGGTGATGTTTGATAACTTCAATAAGTTCTTCGAGAAAAAAATCATAACGCCACCGGCGGAGAAATAGAATAGTGGTCAGTGGACAGTTGTCAGTGATCAGTAAATAAAAAGGACTCCACTTTATGGAGTCCTTTTTTTATTTACAGTTATTTTTATACGATCTGTTTTTGTACTTAATCCCCGGAAGATGATTTTCCTAAAACATAACTTGTATGGAATGAATAAGTCGAGTCATTTTTAGAATGACTATCCGCACTCTTTGGACTATCCTTTTTCTTTTCTTTTGCTCACCCAAAAGAAAAGAAACAAAAGAAAAGGGAGCCACGAAAACCAATTGCATTAGATAGAGTGGTTCTGGAATGCGTACGAAGTTAATTCCTAAGTCTATCTAATGCAATTCGCTCTTTTCGTGGACACCAGCCGCACCCGATTTGCAGATTTCAATAGGTGAAACAGATGGATAGACATTTTTATTTTGATCACTGACAACTGATCACTATCTAAGTAGTGTAATCGATCCCGTCTTATTAAATTCCTGTCCGTCGAAATACTTTCCATGTACGGAATAAGTATAAACTGAAAGTGTTTGTTCTGTACCGTTGCTGGTTTTATAAACCCCGTTCCATCCTTTGGTATTGGCATCTGCGAAACTATTGGTTTCGTAAATCAATTCTCCCCACTTGTTATAAATGCGGAAAGCGAAATCATTTTCCTGTACCGCCGTGCCGTATACTTTTACGGTTTTATTTTCAGGATTGGCTGAAGCAGGATTCACCACGTTTGGAATATAAATCAATCGGGGGTTGCCTACCTGTATCGTGACATTGATGCTGTCTGACACATGGCAACCACTGGCAGGTTCCGTCGCAATGAATTTGTAGGTGCCGGTTTCTGTGACGGTTTGTGCTTTATTGGTATCCAGTGTGGTATTGGTGGTAATGTTGCTCCATAAATACTTATAAGCATTGCTGTTGGCCACAGGATTGAGTACCATGGGTTCGGTATTGTATCCGAAGGTATCCGTAGGAATTAACATCGCTTGTACATCGATCGAATTGACATTCACTGTTTTGCTATCACTGCATCCTACAGCGTCTGTTACCGTTACTCCGTATGTACGATTGCTGGTAGGTGTACTCACAGGATTCTGAAGGGCTGCATTATCAAGGTCTGTAGCCGGTGACCAGGCATAGGTGAAAGCACCTGTACCTCCTGATCCGGAAGATTGCAGCGTGACGGAATTACCACGACAGATGGATGTGTCTGTGAAGCCTACGTTAGCAACCACTGCAGGAACAAGGGTAGCCGAAGTGGTGATGGTTAAATAACAACCTTTCGTGTCCGATACTTTCAGTGAATAACTGATTGGTGTATTCAAAGCAGCTCCGGTTAAATCTACCGTTGGCTTTTCAGCTGTAGCATCATTTAAGTAAGTGGACGGTGTCCATTGGTAAGAAAGACTAGTCGGATAAGTCGCGTAATCGGTAGTGTTGAAGATTTTGGTAGTGCCCTGACAAATATCAATAGGATTGGCGGTGACGAAGAGGTAAGGGTTACTTCCCTGTCCGAGGTGTGTCACATTTTTACTCTTGGTAATCGAACAGCCGTTGCCATCGGTGACAAGTACAGAGATTAAAAACGTTCCCAATCCTGAACTGCTAAAGTCTATGGTTGGATTAGCAATGGTCGTGCTACCTGTACCAAAGTAACTGATAGGTGTCCATGAATACGTCATAGGTCCTGCGCCTTGTACGTTGACATGCATAGGGCCTGTGGCATGGTAACATATGGAAGTATCTGCCCCTATGTCTGCCAGAGGAGGTGTATAATCAGAAACATACACAGTATCGGCGATGCGGCAGGGACTCAACGCTCCACCCGAAACGGCCACCCAGTATTTGGCAGGAGTGCTAGCTACATAGGTATTGGCATTTGCACCTGTTTGACCAGTAGAGGAACCGTTCCAGTAATAGGTATAGGAAGCGTTATAAGTAGTCGATAAGGTAAGGTTTGTTCCAGGACATTTTTGTTTGTCAGGACCCAGGTCCGGAGGAGCAGGGCTGGATTGCAGAGGGGCGTAAATATTATCCAGTACACGACATCCGTTGATGTCGCTGGCCATGACAGTCACATATTTTACAGTAGGGATCACTGTAGTCAAAGAGCTACCTGTACCGGCTACCGAAACAGTGGTATCCGTTGTTCCTGTACTGTTAATATACCATTTATAAGAATTGGCAAGGTATTGACTTCCTACAGTAGCAGTGAAGGTAATGCTTTCGTATGAGCAATGTGCCAAAACAGCATTTCCACTATTGATGGCAAGTACCGGAGTGACTGGCGCATAATTGATCAGGTTTAACGTATCGTTGGCGGTATACACTGTGCCATATACAGGATCGGTATAAGAGATGGTCACTACCCATACGCCCTCTTCATTGGTGTCTACCGTTGGGCTGGTATAAGTAAAGGTTCCAGTGCTTGTATTGACCCATGAATAATCGAACTGACTTGGATCAACGGTAACAGGTCCCGATCCACAGTTTCTTACTGCGAGTCTTACCGTCTGGTTTATGCATTTATAGGCATAAGGCAGAGCACCTGCTGAAGCCCCCGGTGTAGAATTTTTTCCGTTGATGGTGATACAGGGCATAGGCCCAGCGGTGGTATAAGCCTCTACCGTTCCCGAAAAACAGATCAGGCTAAAGAGTAGGCAAAACAGGAAATGTTTCATAACAAGGGCTTTTAGGTTATACATACGCTCAAAACAACTAAAATGTAACCTGCTTAATCATATACGGTTAAACAAGTTACAAAGTTAGAGGTTTAACGCAGTAAAGTGACTTTACCTTTAATGGTATTGTGGATATTGGAATATTCTTCGGTGCCTTCGTAGTAAATGATGAATGGATAGACGCCTATCGGCATGATTTCTCCTCTATAAATACCATCCCAGCTGTGGTTAATGTCTTCGGTATAGAAGATCACCTCTCCCCAACGGTTAAAGATACTGATGCTGAATTTTCCTAAATGGGCACCATAGATCTGGAAGACGTTGTTGTTTCCACAACTTGAGCAACCAGGATTGAATCCGGTAGGATTAAACACACGCGGTTCACAAATGTCTCTCACCAGTATACTGTCTGTAATGGAACAATGGTATTGACTGGTCAGCGTTACAAAGTACTTGATGGTTGCCGTCGGAGTGATCTCCAGTGTTTGTAGTGTATCCGTCGGATTACCTGTTTCCCATACGTATTTCGCCGCTCCGCTGCCTGCATCAAGCGTCAGTGTTACCGTTTTTTCATCGCAGAAGTTTACACGATCCGGTAAGGTACTGGTTGGATAAGGCGTAAATTTAACTTTGTCTGTGACACTGGCTATACAACGGTCAATGGTAATGGTCCCCACATACAAGCTGTCTTGTGTTACAGTGATGCTATCGGTATGATCGTTGGTCAATACACCATTTTGTGTCCAGGTATAACCCAGTTTCAGGAATTGATTGACATTGGCAATGTTCGAAGGTCTTACATAAAGCTTCACGGTTGACCCCTGACAAGCGATGCTGTCTATTGGAGTAAGCGCCGGTACTGGCAATCCAATCAGATAGACACTGTCTTGTGCCACACAAAGGGTAGCGTTATCTGTGACATTGACATAGTATAAAGCCGTATCGTTTGGTGCCACGGGAACAGTGATAAGACTTGTAGTAGCGCCTGTCGCCGGCCAGTTATAAGCTACTCCGCTAGGATAGTTCGCCGGGTTGATCAATACCGCCTCAAGATCTGTCGTCGCATGACAATCTACTACATCTTCTGTCGTCACCTGAGGAGGACTGTTAAGCGTTTTGGAATCTTCTGTGGTACAACTGTTACTGAAGAAGTATTTGATCTTATAAACACCTGCCACGCTAGGGTTGATGAATGTTTTGTTGGCTCCTTGTATCAACACGCCGTCTTTATACCATTGGAATGTTCCACCCTGAACAGGTATGGTACTTGGATTGGAATTGATGGTCATGTTTTCGGAAAAACATAAGGGTGTTGGCTGCAGGTTAAAGCTGACAGGGATAGTAAAGATAGAGACCTGCATGGTGTCATTCACATGACAACCCTTGCTATCACTAGCGGTTAACACGTAGCCTGTATTAGCCGTTACGGTTGCTGTCGCATAAGGAGAAGAAGACAATACCGCACCACCGCTTACCGCCCATGTATAAGATACAGCCGGTTGAATCGTATCGGAGGCTAAATTAACTTGTCCATTGCTACAGGTGAATTGATCGGGTCCAGCATCAGCAATTGGCAAAGGCTCGATGACAATATCGATGGAAGCATTTTCCGGGTTACAACTTCCATTGCCACTTGAAGTGAGCGTAAGCACGGCTCTACCGGCAGTGATTTCAGCAGGAGAAGGATAGTAGGTGGCACTCAGTAACGTAGGACTCGGAGAGAAGTTGCCACCTGCTGAAGAAGAACTCCATATTCCTCCTGTGGCATTGGTAACGGTTCCACTAAGAGGCGCACCAAGGGTAGGAGTACATAAGATTGCTGGATTAGCCGTGACAAGCGGACTTGGGGCGATGGTCACTATAAAATTACTGAAGACCGGACTACATTGCGCGTTGCCTGTTGTACTCAATACGAGTGTAACGGTACCAGCCGTTCTGTCACCAGGAGAAGGTGTGTAAGTATTATTGAGTTGTGTGATCGGATTAGAGAAACTACCAGATCCTGTAGTGGACCACTTACCGCCTGTCGCATTGAAGACAGAACCGAGCAGCGCGATAGAGGCAACGTTCGCACATGTATTGACCGGCGAACCGGCGATAGCAGTCGGTGCCGGTTGGAAGGTGACCTGTAGTGTATCGTATACCGCTTTACACTTACCCTGATTGGCCGATGCGGCAAAGATGTTGATGTTGTGTGC
>JAQBNU010000136.1 GCA_028288365.1 Chitinophagaceae bacterium
TTTACAGCCACATCGTTCCATTAGGTTTCATATTGGAAGCGATTTGTTTATCCATTGCCTTATCCCAAAATCTCATTTCTTTAAAAAAAGAGAAAGAAATTATTTTATTAAAAACGCTCATTGAAGAAGAAAAGCTAAGAAAGAAAACAGAAGAATTGAAAGAATCTGACCGAAAAATGGCTGAGTATAAATTGATGGCTCTGCGTTCTGTGATGAATCCTCATTTTTTATTCAACAGCCTCAATTCCATTCAATTTTACATTTCTAAAAATGACAAATTAAATGCGCTGAATTATTTATCTGAATTCTCTCAATTAATCAGAAGCGTACTGAACAGTTCGATAGAAAATTTATGGCCATTATCAGAGGAAATAAAACTCTTAACCAACTTTATCGCCCTCGAAAAATTACGTCTGGACGATAATTTACAAGTGGATTTTCACATAGATCCAAAGATTGATCCCGATGAATTAATAGTGCCATCGCTTATCTTACAACCATACGTAGAGAACGCCATAGAACACGGATTGTTAAATAAGCAATCCAATCGGATTTTGACCATTGATTTGGCCATAGAAAACAATTTCTTGATCTGTCGTATGGAAGATAATGGTATAGGAAGAGCGGCTTCAAAAAAATTAAAGAACGATCATCTTAACAAGCATAAATCCATCGGCATGGGGATTACAGAAGAACGATTAAAATTAATCAGTAAAGACACTTTCCTCTCAGTAAATGTCATTGACTTGTACGATCAGCAGGACAATGGCTGTGGAACCCGAGTAGAAATAAAAATGCATCTCGTCAGCTAAGCAGACAAGATGCATTATATAAAAAAATCCGGCGTGTTCAATACACGCCGGATTTTTTATATTCTTTTTTAACTAACAACTAATTATACAAATCTTTAAATCGATCAGGAAAACATTCTCCCATCATTTTGTATACCGCATCGATGATGTCTTCCGGATTGGATTTAGAAAAATAATCTCCGTCTGTGGAATAAGCCGTGCGATGATCCTGCGCAGAGATACAGCGTGGAGGTGTATCCAGCCAACGGTAAGCATCCTGTTCGTCTACTACTTTTTGCATCATGTAGGCAGAAGCTCCACCGGAAACATCTTCATCGGCAAACACTACTCTATTGGTTTTCTTAATGCTTTCCACAATCAAATGATGACGATCAAAGGGTAACAACGTTTGTGCATCAATGACTTCACAACTGATGTCTAATGTTTGTAATTCCTCTGCTGCTTCCAGCACAATTCGACACATGGAACCATAGGTCACAATGGTGACATCCGTTCCCTGACGAATCGTTTCGGGCACACCCAGTGGAATGGTGTATTCACCGAGGTTTGCAGGCAAACGCTCTTTTAAGCGGTACGCGTTTAATGATTCTATGATCAACGCCGGATCATCGGATTTCAACATCGTGTTGTACATACCTGCAGCCTGAGTGAGGTCACGTGGCACAAGAACATACATTCCTCTTACGGCTCCTAAAATCATACTCATCGGAGAACCTGCGTGGAACATGCCTTCCAGACGATGTCCTCTTGTACGAACAATCAACGGAGCTTTTTGTCCGCCGGCTGTTCGGTATTGTAAGGTGGCCACGTCATCCGATAAGGTTTGAATGCAGAACAACAAATAATCTAAATACTGTACTTCGGCAATCGGTCTCAGGCCGCGCATCGCCATGCCCAGGGCTTGTCCGATGATGGTGGTTTCACGAATACCGGTATCCACAATACGGTTGGTGCCAAATTTTTCCTGAAGTCCCGCGAAGCCCTGGTTCACATCTCCTATCTGACCGACGTCTTCACCGAATGCAACAAGCCTTGGATCTTTACGGAACAAGGCTTCAAAATTATGTTGTACCACTTCACGACCGTCTACCATGGGACTGTCGGCGTTGTATACCGGCGGTACAAAAGGAACTTTGAGCGCAGACTCTGCAGACTGGCTATATAAATGTGAACTGTAACGTTCTCTGTTCTCTATTGCGCTGCGTTTTACCCAGGATTGCAGTTCTCCTTTGGAAGAAAGTTGTTCGTCGTGAATAATTCTCAGCGCTTTCTTCACCGCTTTGATGGCATCTGTACGGTATGGATTTAAAGTCTTCTTCAGTTGTTCGTAAATACCCGAAAGCACTTGTGCATGGCGGCTTTCTTCCGCTGCCTTTTTCAATCCCTTCAACGCCTGATCGAAATCATCTTTCATAGATGTGGTGTAGGCATCCCAGGCGCGTTGGCGTGCTTGACGAACTTTCTCTGTTGCTTCTTTTTCAATCTGCAACAAATCATCTTCCGACGCGATACCGTTGGACAAAATCCATTCTTTGAATTTTCTATTGCAATCGTATTCTTCTTCCCAAGTTAAACGATCGTTGGGTTTATAACGCTCGTGAGAACCAGAAGTAGAATGTCCGAAAGGTTGAGTCAGTTCGTGTACGTGCATGAGCACTGGTACGTGCTCTTCACGGCATAGCCTTGAACCTTCGCGATAGGCATAGCAAAGCTCTTCGTAATCCCAGCCTCTCGCTTTGAAAATCTCAATGCCCCGTTCTTCCGGTTCTCTTCTGAATCCTTCGAACAGTTTAGAGATATCGAGCTTGGTGGTTTGAAATTCCTGCGTTACAGAAATCGCATAGGCATCGTCCCAGATAGAAACCAACATCGGAATCTGCAATACACCGGCTGCGTTGATCGCTTCAAAGAAAATCCCTTCTGCGGTGGCTCCGTTACCAATGGTACCAAAAGCCACTTCATTTCCGTGAACTGAAAATTTATCTAAATAAGATAGTTCAGGATTGTTTCTGTATAATTTGGAAGCATAGGCCAGCCCCACTAAGCGCGCCATTTGAGCGCCTGTAGGAGAAATATCAGGCGTAGAGTTTTTGATTTTGGTCAGGTCCTTGAACAAACCATTTTCATCCAGACTTCTTGTGGCATAATGCCCGATCATCATGCGCCCGCCGGAATGCGGATCGGCATCTACATCGGCATGTGCATATAGTTGTGCAAAATATTGTTCGATGGTCAACTCTCCGGTAGCCATGACAAACGTCTGATCCCGGTAATAGCCTGCTCTGAAATCACCTGCTCTAAAATATTTTGCCATGGCAATCTGAGCAAGTTCTTTTCCTGTTCCGAAAATACCAAACTTAGCCTTGCCCATGTAGACTTCTTTACGAGCAAGAATACTGGCCTGACGACTTTCACAAGCCACCCGGTAGTCGGTCAAAATTTCTTCTTTGGTTAAAGACAGTTCTCCTGTATCTGAAGGGTTTCCCACACTATTTACTCCTCTTGTTTCGTTGAACTTTAGGTAACAAAATAATGTATATTATACGCCTATTCAAAATGTTTGATCATTAATAGCGCGTTTCTTGCATTCGACAACTGTAAATTTTATATTTAGCCTCTATTAGTGACAAAAAACCCACTCACAATGAAAAACATATCTATCTTTTTAGTGATCAGCTTATTGAGCTTTTCAAGTTTCGCGCAGAAGGCGGAAGACTTTCAATTTGGCCATGACAAATACGATTTTGGAGGATTAACAGAAGGAGATCCCGCTACACATTCTTTCGAATTCACCAACAAAGGTAAAGACACCATTAAACTGGAATCAAGCGATGTACGTGCCTCTTGTGGATGTACAACTCCTGAGTGGACGAAGACTGCTATTCTTCCAGGTCAAACCGGGACGATCAAAGCATTATACAATACACAAGGACGTCCGGGACCTTTCACTAAAACGATTACCGTGATGAACAAAGGTAACGTGATGAAAGTGGTACAAATCAAAGGTGTCGTTTTCCCTAAAGAAGCACCAGACACTTCTGCTAAAGCCCTTGATCCTAAAGAAGCTAAGAAAGCCATTGATAACGCGCCACACCTTACTATTGAAGGTAAATCAGAACATCAGTACGGCAAAATCGAACGCAATCAAAAAATTGCTCACGAATTCAAAGTAAAGAACACAGGCAAGTCAACGCTTGAAGTATTGAGAGGTCAGTCTGGTTGCAATTGTGCCTTCTACAAATTGTACGATAAAAAAGGTGGAACTGCCATCGAAAAATTAGAGCCAGGTAAAACAGGTGTATTGGAAGTGACATACGGTCCATTCAACGATGGAGATAACACAGACAAATTGATCCTGATCACCAACGACGACACCAATCCTTATACCACAGTGACACTTATTGCTAACGTAGTAGAGTCGCTTCAACAAAAATCACCGTTGATCGAAGATAAAACTAATGTGCCTTTCGGTAAATAATATTTACTTTTAATAACTTTATTAAAAAGCCATCGTTTTAATAGCGATGGCTTTTTTATTGCAGCACTATGAAAATCGGAATACCTAAAGAAATCAAACAAGGCGAATACCGCGTGTCTACTACTCCCGGAGGAGTAAAAGAACTTTGTCAACTGGGACACCAGGTGCAGGTAGAAAAAAATGCGGGTGCAGGATCTGGTTTTACCGACGAAGATTATCGTTTGGCAGGAGCAGCGATTGTTGACACCGCAGAAGAAGTGTATGCCAACAATACCCTGATCGTAAAAGTAAAAGAACCTTTGTCTTCCGAATATGCTTTGCTCAAAGCCTCTCATATTTTATTTACGTATTTGCACCTCGCTTCTTCTCTGCCGCTTACACAGGCGCTGATGAAAAGCGGCGCCACGTGTATTGCTTATGAGACCGTAGAAAAAAGTGATCGTTCTTTGCCTTTGCTGGCACCGATGTCAGAAGTAGCTGGAAGAATGGCAACACAACAAGGCGCCTGGTTTTTAGAAAAACAAAATGGCGGTAAAGGAGTATTAATGGGAGGTGTTCCCGGTATTCTCCCTGCGAAAGTAGTGGTACTCGGAGGAGGAACAGTAGGTACACAAGCCGCGCGCATAGCGGCCGGTATGGGTGCCAGTGTATTGATCTTAGACGTCAACTTCCAACGTTTGCGTTATCTGGATGAGATCATGCCGAAGAATGTACAGACCATCGTATCCAATCAGGCGCACATCGATCAGGCTTTACACCATGCAGACTTAATCATTGGAGCTGTGTTGGTGCCTGGCGATAAAGCACCAGTCATTGTATCTACCGCACAAATCAAAACACTCGCGCCAGGTACCGTTGTGGTGGACGTAGCCATCGACCAGGGAGGTTGCATTGAAACCACACGTGCTACCAGTCACCAGGAACCGGTGTACGAGGTGAACGGCGTATTGCATTACTGTGTACCCAACATGCCAGGTGCCGTGCCACGTACGTCTACCATGGCACTCTCTGCCACCACTCTTCCTTACATCAAACAAATCGCCAACAAAGGTTGGGAAGATGCAACGAAAGCCAATCCTGAATTGGCGAAGGGATTGAATGTGGTAGCCGGGAAAGTGGTGTATGAGGCGGTGGCCAAGGCGTTTAGACTATAAGTGATCAGTGGACAGTTGTCAGTAATCAGTGCTTCGCTCTTTAAACTGATTACTTCTGATCACTGTCCACTGACAACTGACCACTACTATAAAATGGAATATCCGCTAAAGGTTCATACGACCACTCCCCTTCTTTTTCTGTGAACTCAAATACAAAATGCTTCAGTCCGTTGGTGAGTACCAGAAATCTTGCTTTCAAATCGTGGTTATACACCGAAGCCTGTAAGATGGCTTTTTTGTTTAGGGTCAATTCATAGGATTTACATTCCACCAGCAACAAAGGTTTACCTTCGTTGTTATAGATTTGAATATCTGTCCTCCCCTTTCTGTATGCCTTGACAGCAAAGCGTTCTACACGAAAAAGACCGGCAGGATAATGACGATGGGTAATTAAAAAATGAATAAAATGTTGTCTAACCCATTCTTCAGGTAACAACTTAATGTATTTTTTACGTATTATGTCAAAGATATACTTACCATCTTCCTGATCAGCAATGCGAGATTCATACGGTGGTAAATTAAGAGGCATCATCAAGAGTTCAATTTAATGCGCTACACATGAAAACCAAAGAAGAAATTGTCAACAATTGGTTACCACGCTATACGGGCACACCATTGGATAAATTTGGAGAATACGTTATCCTGGTTAATTTTAGAAATTACGTAGACCTCTTCGCCGAGAAATTCAACGTTCCGGTGATAGGCGATGATAAGCCGATGCAGACCGCTACACACGGCAACATTACCATCATGAACTTCGGTATGGGATCGGCAGTGGCGGCTACAGCCATGGATCTCTTATCGGCCATCAAACCCAAAGCCGCTTTATTCCTGGGCAAATGCGGAGGATTGAAAAAAACAAAATTGGGTGATCTCATCTTACCCATTGCCGCCATACGCGGTGAAGGAACGAGTAACGATTATTTACCAAAAGAAATTCCGGCATTGCCTTCTTTCCGTTTGCAACAAGCGGTCTCCGCCAGCATACGTAAACACGAACGTGATTATTGGACAGGTACCGTATACACCACCAACCGAAGGGTTTGGGAGCACGATGAAAAATTCAAAGAGTACCTCCGCAGCATCAAGACCATGGCCATTGACATGGAAACTGCAACCATCTTTGTCGTAGGCTTTGCCAATAGCATTCCTCACGGAGCATTGTTGCTAGTCTCCGATAATCCCATGGAACCAGATGGTGTAAAAACAGCTGAGAGTGATTCTAAAGTCACTCAATTCTTCGTGGCCCAACACCTCAATATTGGAATAGATGCTTTACTCGAACTGGCCAAGTCGGGAGAATCGGTGAAGCACATGTTGTTTGAGTGATCAGAAATCTGAGATCAGAAATCAGAAAAGCCTGGAGTCATTTCCGGGCTTTTTTTTGGAATAGTCTTTTCATACATGATCCATACACTACCTATACACTATCCATACAGTATCTATACAGTATCCTACCCTCAGCTATAAGGCACGTCTGTTCTTTTTCGGAACAAAATACCTTTTACGGAACAGCTCCATAAGGTCTTTCTATTTTATCCAGCCTTTTGCTCTATCTTTATTTTGCAATCCTTAAAATAAAAAAACTACTCGCTCGTCTAATGATATAACACATCCATTTACTTTCATTCTGCAATGAAAAAAATTAAAAAGATCATGATCATCACTCTTTCCATTATTGCTCTCCTTGTTTTAGGCATTTTTCTATTCATGCAACAAGCCGTGTTCGGCGTCAATCCGGAAGGCAGGCGCCAGGCGCGCATTGAAAAATCTTCCCATTACAAAGACGGTGCTTTTCAAAACCTGAGTCCGACAGAAGTGACGGCAAAGAATGCATCGATGGTAAAGATGATGGGAAGTTTTTTAAACAAACCCAAAACGACTGAGCCACAAAAAACACTTCCGTCTGTGCAAACCAATTTGAATACACTGGCCGATGATAAACCAAGTATCGTCTGGTTTGGACACTCTTCTTATTTAATCAAATCAAAAGGTAAAACGGTATTGGTTGATCCTGTATTCAGCGGACACGCTTCGCCTGTTTCCTTTTTTGCTAAAGCATTCAAAGGCACAAATGGTTATGGTGTAAAAGACATGCCTGCTATAGATGTATTGGTCATCACACACGATCACTACGATCACCTCGATTATGAAACGATTCTGACACTGGCACCCAAAGTAAAAAAGATTTATACTTCACTCGGTGTAGGCGCACACTTGGAACACTGGGGCATTCCGGCAGACAAGATCGTAGAGTTTGACTGGTGGGAAACTCAAAAAGTATCGGACAGCATTACGCTGACAGCTACTCCGGCGCGACATTTTTCCGGTAGAAGTTTTACAAGAGGTAAAACATTATGGTCCTCTTTTGTGCTGAACATCGATGGCTATAACATCTTCATTGGCGGAGACTCTGGTTATGATACGCATTTCAAAACGATCGGTGATAAGTACGGTCCATTCGACATTGCACTGCTGGAAGCCGGTCAATACGGTGTCAACTGGCCCTACATCCACATGCTACCGGAAGAAACGGTAATGGCTGCCAAAGATCTGCAGGCGAAAATATTGCAACCGGTACATTGGGGGAAATTTGCATTAGCTCTGCATGACTGGAACGAACCTATACAACGTGTTGTAGAGAGCGCTCATAAAAATAATGTAAAGATCACTACACCCTTAATAGGAGAAGCCGTGGTACTGGATAGTATCTATCCGAACAAAGAATGGTGGAAATAGAGTGATCAGTTGTCAGTGAACAGTGATCAGAATACGATCAATGATAAATCCTTTGTATCTCATCTCTATGATGCAAAGGGTTTATTTTATTAAGGTGGTGACAAATGCACTACGGTACTACAATACTTTTCGAGCGTATGCCACAGGCACTAAAATAGCCGAGTGCATTATTGCTCAGGTTTGTAGTAGGATTACCCGGTGTGGATTGAAAGCTTCCTCCCGACGCAACCTGATTCAATGTTCTAAAATACTCATAGGTATTTTTATCAATGCTCTGAAGCGTAACGGTGACAAGGTCTCCAGAATTTAAAGTAGAATCGCTCACCGATAATTTGTAATTGATCTGGGAACCATCTTTGAAGCGATCTGATGTAATGAAGAAATCTGGTTTGGCTACGCCGTTTACTACTTCGACAAAGCGGTAGTAGTTTTCTATGCTGGCAGGATCAGTAAACAATACACGAACAGATTTATTTTTCTTTTTAGAGTTTCCAAAACCACTGCTGGATGTAGAATCAATGTATAGGCTATCGATAGCAACCGCAGCAGGCATGACAGATGTCGCATCGTAATTATTCCCTTGCGAAGCTACTGAAATGCTGTACGCCCTTCCTACTGTGCCTTGCAAGGTGGATGTCTTATATGTACCAGGACTTGTTTCCGTCAGTGTTTCAGAATTACCGGCATTGTCTCTGATGATGACCTGCGCACCGGATACGGTCGGAAAAACATTCGCATCACTGAAATTCACCGTTTGTGAGAGCGTCACGACGTAAGGTCCAGATTGATCTGTTACTTCTCCTACGATAACGATTTGTGGAGAAGCACTGTTCAGGTCTACGTCTATTACTTTCTGACAAGAAGACAACGTACCGATCAGCGTCAAAGCACATACAAAGTGTACCAGGTATTTACTTTTCATGTGATTAAAATTTAAAGTTATAAGTGATTGATGGCACCCATCTAAACAAGGCTGTTTTAACGGCTTGTGTTTTACTCGCATCATTAGGATCCTGTCGGAAAGTAATGCTGTATGCATTCTCACGACCCAACGCATTGTATACAGAGAAATTCCAGCTCGACTCAAATTTTTCTGTTTTCTTCGCCTGGTACGTAGCACCGATGTCCAGTCTCATGTAAGCCGGCATGCGGTAACCGTTGCGCTCTGTATAATAGAACACCACTTTGCCATCTACATTGTATTTTCCACTTGGAAAGGAAACCGCATTGCCTGTGTTGTATACAAAATTAGAAGAGATGGTCCATTTTTTTGTCAGGTCATAAATCGCAACGATAGAGATATTATGCGTTTGATCTTGTTTGGCCGGATACCAACTGTCGTTATTGATGCCATTGATTTTTTTCTCTGTTCGCGACAAGGTATAACCGATCCAACCGTTGAAACGTCCTTGTTTTTTCTTGATGAGAAATTCTATACCATACGCTCTTCCTATGCCATACAAGAGCTGCGACTCGACCGTTGAATTAAAATTGAGTTGAGCTCCGTTTCTGTAATCGACCTGATTTTGAAACGCTTTGTAATACGTTTCAGCAGAAAACTCAAACGTATTGTCTTTGAAGTTCCTGAAATATCCCAAAGAGACCTGATCACACAATTCAGGTTTCACATTGTTGCTGCTTGGTATCCATAAATCAGTGGGATTACCAGAAGTGGAGTTAGAAAGCAAATGCATGTACTGTGTATTCCTGCTATAAGAAGCTTTCACTGAACTTTTCGTATTGATGATGTAATTGGCTACTGCTCGCGGCTGTAAATTCAAGTATGTTTTTACAAAATGATTAGAGGTATAATTAGCTGAATCTGTTGTATTACCCGCCTGATCGAAGGTATAGAAGGTACCAGGACCGATCAAACTAAAAGAAGAAAGTCGCAAGCCGTATTCAAAACTAAACTTCGCTGTCGCCTTTACATGGTGTGAAACATATACCGCATTTTCCCAGGCATTTTTATTCGGCAGGTTTAAATCTTTTGTTGTGGTAGTGGAAGTAATGGCTCCTGGAACAATCTTATGATAGATCGAATTGAGACCAAACTTCAATTCATGTTTGGTACTAATGTAATATTGAAAATCTTGTTTCAAGCTGTAATCACGGATACGCGAGATGATGTTGATGTTGTTGCCGCCGCTGTTGACGTTGACTTTGTAATTGTAATTGCTAAAAATCAAAGAGGTATTAGAAAAGAGTTTGTCGCTGAACAAGTGATTCAACCTCACGGTACCCGTTGCATTTCCCCAGTTGATGCCGAACGTATTGCCAAAGCCCAACACATCTTTCCCAAAGTATCCTGATAGAAATAGTTTATTATTTTCATTCAACTTGTAATTGGCTTTCACGTTGATGTCGTAAAAGTATAGCTTCGCTTTGTTCAATGAAGTATCTTTAGAGAGTTTCAAAAACATATCCGCATACGTTCTTCTTGCTGAAATCATAAAAGAACCTCTATCTTTTTTAATAGGAGCCTCCACCAGAACTCTTGAAGCAATCAACCCAACACCGCCGCTAATAGTAAGCTTTTTAGCATTGCCATCTTTCATTTTGATATCCAACACAGAAGACAAGCGGCCGCCGTAATTGGCAGGTTGTGTTCCTTTGTACAAAGTCACATCTTTAATGGCGTCTGAATTAAAGACAGAAAAGAAACCTAACAAATGCGACGCATTGTACACTGTGGCTTCATCTAACAAAATAAGATTTTGATCAGCACTTCCACCTCGCACATAAAATCCGCTGTTGCCATCTCCTACATACTTCACACCTGGCAACAATTGCAATGTTTTCATGATGTCTTTTTCTCCAAAGAACACCGGAATTTTTTTGGCTTGTTGCATGTCAAGTTTTTCAACACCCATTTCTGTCTTCGTGATGTTATCGTCTGCTCTCACGCCAGTTACCACCACTTCCACCTCTTCTGCTGCTTCAGCCAATGTAAAATCAAGCTTGACATTTTTCGTCAACTCTACCGGCATGGTGATGGGCTGATAACCTAAGTATTGAACAGTGGCCGTATAGCTCCCTTGCGGAATGGTAATGGAATAAAAACCGTACGCATTGGTCGCCGCACCTGTGGATGGAATTTCGTTGATCACAATGATCGCTCCGATTAACTCTTCTCCTGTTTTAGCATCTTTGACGTGACCACTCAGTGAAAATTTACTTTCTGTATTTTGTGCGGATGCCTGCAAAACAGAAGAAGCAGTGAGTAGAAAAATTAGGAAGAACTTATTCATGAAATTGGATTTGAAAACAAAGACAGATGAAATTCAGTTTATCTATCCTACATAAAATTTAAAGTGACGAAAGTTAAAGGAATTAGACCGTATAAAAAACAGTCCCATCCACGAAGTAGACATAAAGCACTGTGAATTATACAAAACCGGTGTTTCGCTATACGAATAAAATTAAAGTGGACCGTCATGCATCAGTGAACAGCACGACTACTGATTCCTGACAACTAACGGTCCATGGCTTACAAAAATTGTGTACTTACAAAACTTCTCTTAAATACTTTGCACTGGACTTCGCAATCTCTATTACCTCAGCAGTTTGCCCGTTGATCATGAGTTTGCCCATGGTTTCCGCAAAGCCTTTCATCTGTGCAAAATCTACTTTAGGTGGCATCGCCAAAGCATTGGGATCAGTCATGATGTTGATCAGGACAGGACCTTCATAAGCAAATGCTTCACGCAATGTATGTTCTACTTCGTTGGGATTCTCTACTGTCCAGGCTTTGATACGCATGGCTTCCGCGATTTTTGCAAAATCAGGATTGTCCATGTCGGTCTGCCAGGCAGGGAAACCAGCCACTTCCATTTCTAATTTTACCATGCCCAGTGTACGATTATTGAACACGACAATCTTCACCGGCAACTTATATTGACTGATCGTCATCAAATCCCCCAGCAACATGCTGATGCCTCCATCTCCGCACAACGCAATCGTTTGACGAGACGGCGCAGCAAAGGCCGCACCTATAGCCATTGGCATGGCATTGGCCATGGAACCATGATTGAACGAACCGGTCAGGTAGCGATTGGTTTTCCCTTTCAAATACTTGGCGGCCCATACCGCAGACATTCCTGTGTCTACTGTAAATATTGCATCACCATCTGCCAGGTCGTTGATTACAGAAGCGACATACTCGGGATGAATTTTATCTTCTGTGCCTTTTGTTGTCACATAACTCTTGTATACCTCTTCCTGTTTTTCATGCAAGGCACGCATCTCTTCTAAAAAAGAAGCGTCTGCTTTTTCCTTCAACAAAGGCAGCAAGGCATCGATTGTATTTTTAATGTCCCCGCAATAACCGTAATCCACTTTGCCTCTCCTACCGATGCGTTCTGCGCGACAATCAATTTGTATCAATATATTTTTCTCCGGAAGAAAATTAGAATAAGGAAAATCACTGCCCAGCATCACTACTACATCCGCCTGATGCATGGATTCAAAGCCGGCCTTCGTTCCCAATAATCCATTCAAGCCTACCGCGTACCGATTTTCTTCTTTATCAAAAAATATTTTACCTCTGAAACTGTAGCCCAACGGGGCTTTCAGCAAAGCAGCCAGTTGCATCACTTCCGCAACCGCTTCTTTGCAACCATGACCGGCATACAACATCACTTTTTTATTTTCATTCAGCAAAGCAGCCAATTGAGTCAATTGTGATGCAGTGGGTTGAAGAATATATTCCGGCTGGTAATTGATTTCTGAAGTAAATACACTTTCTAATTTTGCTTCTGCTACATCGCCCGGTAAACCGATCACCGCGACTCCTTTTTTAGAAATAGCTGCTTGTATACCCGTCTGCAAGGCACGAATAGCCTGCACAGGCGTGTTGGCCATGAAACAATATAGGCAGCAATCGTCAAACAGTTTTGAGACATTGGTTTCCTGGAAATAATCTGTACCCAAGTTAGACGTGACTACTGTAGAGGCAATCGCAATGACAGGATTACCAGATCTGTTGGCATCGTACAATCCGTTTACCAAATGCACATGTCCCGGGCCGCTGCTTCCCATGCAGCAACCTATTCCGGTCAGTTCCGAATCCATGGAAGCGGCATACGCGGCAGCTTCTTCGTGTCTCACATGCACCCATTGCAATCGACCGTCTCTTCGAATGGCATCGTTGATGGGATTCAGACTATCACCGGTAATGGCGTATACTCTTTTTACACCTGCATTAACCAGCATTTCTACAATTTGATCGGATACATTTTTTGACATGAGAGAGATCGTTTTTTTGTAATGTTATTGAAAAATATTTGTTGCTTTATATAGGAAGATAGTTGATTCTTTGTGTAATATTTAACATGACTCATTTTACTAAACAAATTCATTTCCTTGAGTTAGTATTGGAATAGGGCGTGCCCCTTCGGGTCGGGCTTTCACTACAAGTCCTCGCTCGCTTTACAGTATAGCGCTCAAGTCGATTTCATGCTCGCTGCGGGCTTTCCGTTCAATCCCTCACGCAAACATCTCTTTACAATATAACAAGTATATGTTCTCAATTTAATATTTATCGTATTTACAAATACAGCACTTTTCATAAATTAAAATCCAAAAGGATGCCATTTTTATTTATCTTTGAACTCTTCAAAAGAACACCATGGATAACAGCAGCAAAAACTTTCTCATTACCGGTAGTGTCGTATTGGTTGTACTCGCTTCCGCTTATGCTTACACGCGTTACGAACAATCTAAAAAGACACTTCCTTTTTTTGTTCAGAATCCTACGACACATAAAATCTACCAGGCCAATAAACCTGATAAACCGGTGGGCTATTTTACTTTCACCAATCAGGAAGGCAAAACCATCACTCCAAAAGAAATAGGAGACGTGGTCTATGTCGCTGATTATTTTTTTGCTACCTGTCCCGGCATTTGCAAAGAGATGTCGAGCCAACTACAGCGCGTGTACACTGAATTTGAAAAAGAACCCAATGTGAAGATTGTATCCTACACTTCCAAACCGGAAGAAGACAGTGTCGAAGTCTTGATGAGTTACGCCTTACAGCACGGTGTAAAAGATCCTAACAAATGGATTTTCCTTACCGGAAATAAACATGATTTGTATGAAACCGCACGTAAACAATACGCCATTGTCAATGAAGAAGGAGACGGCGGTGAAGACGATTTCATCCATACCGAACGTTTTGTATTGGTAGACAAAGATCAATACATCCGAGGCTATTACGACGGTACAGATTCAGCCGATGTCACTCGGATGATCAAAGATATGCATACACTTCTCACCCATTAATGATAATAGGTAAATTCATTTCTTTCATCACAAATAAATCTGTCTAAGGAACGAGTGACGAGAGATCAGTGACAAAGGATTACCCGTCCCTGATCTCTCGTCACTCGTTCCTTCTTACTTATACTTTTTCACTACCACTCTTCACGATCCCTATACCTGCACTGAAAAACATCAAGCCGATGATGAGGGTGGTAAATAAAATTCTGCCTTCATTCATTCCATGTTGTGTAAAAACAAATCCTGCGTAGAGGAGTCCGATGATGCCTAGTCCAGTCAACAACGATCCGAAAATTACTTTTGTGTTCATAGTGGTATTTTTTATTGTTTATTGATTCTCTACTCTTATTCTTTCCCCATCAGTCAACAAAACAACAGCTTGGGGAATCACTTCCTCAATAATCAAGAAACGTCCAGTATGAAATGGTTTCGTGTTCCCGACATTGTTTGATCGCCTGTTTAGGATTGCCCTTTAAATACAATCAAAATCAAGGGGAATCATTCCAATAGGTACAACTAATGTACCGCACTTTTATTTTTGGCTCTCGCTTTGACTACTATCATAGGAATAACATTTGCTGTTCCGTTTCATTAAATCTACCTACCATGAAAACAATCATTGCATTTTTAATCCTTTCCATTCTTTCTTTGAGTCTCATGGCTCAAGACGTACAATGGGCTTACAGAGTATTGGAATATTCTTCACAATCCAGTACGACAGAATTCTCAGCGAAACAGGCATTGGGAAAACCCAATGTGTATCCTGCTTCCGGTGAAAACAGAAATGCCTGGCAGGCACAGGATAAATTAACCGAACAATTTATTAAAGTAGGATTCTTCACACCTATCATTCCAAAACAGATCGTCATTGCCGAAACGTTTCATCCGGGAGCGATACAAAGAGTTTTGGTATATGATGCAGAAGGAAAAGAGCACGAGATATCCACGTATCAAAATACAACGACCACAGATGCGAATCGATTGCTTGCTATAAAAACCAGTGATGTTAACTTTTATGTTTTCGCTGTAAAGATTGTACTGAAACCAAACGGTAACAGCGCTGAAGGCATAGATGCCATCGGTATTTCAGCATCTAACAAAACCATCAAGATCGCTAAAGCAAGTGCTAACGATTTGATCAAATCAAACATGGTGGCTACGAAACTAAGCGATCACATCAACACGCCTTATCCTGAAATGGGTCCACTGATTTCACCGGATGGAAAAACACTTTACTTCAGCAGAAGAGGTGATCCGGCTGATGATGGTGGTAAAGGCGATATGGAAGACATCTGGTATGCAGAGTGGGACGAAGCCAGTCAAAAATGGGGAGAAGCAAAAAACATGGGTGCTCCGCTCAACACCAAAGGACCTAACTTCATCAATTCCATTTCACCGGATGGTAACACGCTATTGTTAGGTAATTCTTACGAAGAAGACGGCACCATGTCTGACGGCGCTTCCATCAGTCACCTCACCAATGACGGATGGTCTTTCCCCGTGCGATTGGAAATCGACAAAGATGTCAACATCAGTGCACGCGCAAATTTCTTTATGTCCAATAGTCAGAAAATTTTACTGATGTCCATTGAACATAAAAAACACAACGTGGGTCACCGTGATTTATACGTGAGTTTTTTGAACGATGACAACACCTGGTCCATACCCTTGAACCTTGGTGAAACTGTCAATACTAAAGGTACAGAAGAATCGCCCTTCCTGGCTTCCGATGATAAGACACTTTACTACGCGACAGATGGCTTGAATGGTTATGGTGGAACAGATATTTATGTCACCCGAAGATTGGATGATTCCTGGACCAACTGGTCCACCCCTGAAAATCTTGGACCGATTGTGAACACGTCAAGAGACGATGCTTACCTAAGTTTATCTTCTTCCGGTGAAAAAGTATATTTCACTTCTGAAGGAGCGAAAGAAGGTGATGCCGATATTTATGTACTGGCACTGGCTCCTTCTCTGAAACCTACAGCTGTTACAACAATTAGCGGACGCGTATTGAACAGCAAGACCAACGAACCCATACCTGGTGTAAAGATTTTCTTTGAAAACCTGATGACTGGAAAAGAAATGGGAATCGCGTCTTCCAGTCCTGTGAGTGGCAACTATCAGATCGTGCTCCCTTCTCAAAATAAATACGGTTACCTCGCGGTAAAAGACGGTTTCATCTCTGTCAACGACAACATTGATCTTACATCTCAAAATGCGTATCAAAACATTCACCGGGATTTGTACCTCACTCCCATTGAAGTCGGTCAATCAATCGTCATTAAAAATATTTTCTTCGATTTTAACAAAGCCCTGTTAAGAAAAGAATCTTATCTTGAGTTGAATCGTTTAGCGAAAATCATGACAGACAATCCTGCCTTGCATATAGAGATCTCCGGAAATGCAGACAGCATAGGCACAGCGAAGTACAACGATAAACTTTCTCAAAAAAGAGCTGACGCTGTAGCCGCTTACCTCATCACTAAATCAGGTGTTGATAAAAGCAGAATTGTTTTGAAACATTATGGTGAAAGCAATCCTGTCAGCAGCAACAGCACTGCGAAAGGAAGACAACAAAACAGAAGAGTAGAGTTTAAAATTCTAGCCAAATAAAAATAATCATCACTCATACCAACAGTCATGAAAACTAACTGTCTGCTTATTGCTTCTTTATTCTGCTTTCAATGTTTTACGGCCACTGCTCAGGTGGCCAAGAAAAACAAAGAAGCGCAAAGCGATTCGTTGGAATTGCCATACAGCACACGCTCAGTCACTAACTTTTGTGACGTTGTCGGGTGGAGCGGTACAGAAAAGCCCTCTGCCCCTGCGGGATTTGAAGTGAGCAAATATGCTGATGGGTTTCAAAATCCTCGTTGGTTATATGTATTGCCCAATGGAGATGTGTTGGTAGCAGAAAGCAACTCTCATCATTCTACGATCGAAAAAGTAGGCGGAACGATTATCGGTGCCAACAAATCAAATGACTTGAGCAACAGTGCCAATAGAATTACCTTGCTTCGTGATGCAGACAAAGACGGTAAACCGGAAGTCAGAGACACCTTTCTTACCGGCCTCAATCAACCGTTTGGTATGTTGGTATTGGGCAATTGGTTTTACGTAGCCAACACCGATGCCTTGATGCGGTTTCCTTACAAGACTGGACAAACCAAAATTAACGGCAAAGGAGAAAAGATCACGGACCTTCCGGAGACCAAGCACAACAGGCATTGGACGAGAAATATCATTGCCAATCAGACTGGAACAAAAATTTATATTTCTGTAGGATCAGGAAGCAACATTGCTGAAAATGGCATCGAAGCAGAAAAAGGAAGAGCTGCTATTTATGAAATCAATCCGGATGGAACAGGTAAACGCATCTATGCCAGTGGCCTTAGAAACCCTGTAGGCATGGGGTTTGCGCCAGGCACCAACACGTTGTGGGCAGCCGTAAATGAACGCGATGAATTGGGAGACGATCTGGTTCCTGATTATTTGACCAGCGTAAAAGATGGAGGATTTTACGGATGGCCCTATTCTTATTTTGGTCAACACGAAGATCCCCGCATCAAAGCAGAAGACAAGAGACCTGATCTTGTAATGAAAGCCATTATACCGGATGTTGAATTGGGTGCACATACCGCTTCTTTGGGTTTGGCTTTTTACACTAAAAAATCCTTTCCTGAAAAATACGACAACGGTGTTTTCATTGCACAACATGGTTCTTGGAATCGTTCTGTACTAGCGGGATACGCCGTAGTCTTTGTACCATTTAAAAATGGTAAACCTTCCGGTATACCAGAAGAATTTCTAACTGGTTTCATTGCCAATCTCGATCAGAATAAAGTTCACGGAAGACCGGTAGACGTGATCGTCACGCCAGACGGCTCTTTGCTTGTGACAGATGACACCAGCAATACCATCTGGAAAGTTACAGCCATTAAATAAAACAATTCACTTTAAACTATTGTGTCATGAAAAAGCATCCGGTAAAACCAAAAAAAGGTGACGAGCAAACAGAGTTTCCTGGTTACCCACTCTACCCTGCCAGTGAAGACATTTACAGTAATGCAGAGAAAGATTCTACGGTCCATCCTGGTGAAGAAGAAGAAACTGAACAGGATCTTAGAACCGGCAAATGGAACGAGAAGGGAATAGAAGAATCATTGACAGGTGAAGACCTTGATGTCCCGGGTGCAGAGCTGGACGATGCCAGCGAAGCAACCGGTGATGAAGACGAAGAAAATAATTATTACAGTCTGGGTGGAGATAACCATGACGATTAAATAATTTAAAAGCGTATGATGAGTTAGAATCATTGTACGCTTTTAATTTTTTTAAGGATGCTTATTTTTTATTTGATGTAGAGTTTGTAAAATGCAAATTAGTATGGCGTTCCCTCTGGGCCGGGCTTTCGCCACTCGCTTTCCCGCTGAAAAAGCGGCAAGAGCTCAAACAATGGCTCAATCCCTAACGCAAATCGTTTATGTATTTATTCAAATATTTTTCTTTTTTTCTATCTTACTTTATTTTTTGTACGACTATAAAAGCACAAATCAACACAGACTCAACCTATAGCATTCCTGAAGTCATCGTCAATATCTACCCTACTAAAATCCCTTTGTTTAGATCACCTTCTTCTGTGGGTATTTTGAATGAAGCGCAATTGAGTCAACAACCGGGTTATACTTTGGTACCGGCCCTGAACAGTATAGCCGGTGTACGCATGGAAGAACGTTCTCCGGGAAGTTACCGTTTGTCGGTCAGAGGAAGCTTGCTGCGTTCTCCTTTTGGCATTC
>JAQBNU010000005.1 GCA_028288365.1 Chitinophagaceae bacterium
CCCCTGAAGGGGACTTGTTGAAAATATCGGCTTGTAGAGACGCCATGCATGGCGTCTCTACGGTTTGTATATCCCCAAAATCTGTGTTCTCACCATCAAAGCAAAGTCCCCTTCAGGGGCGATAATATAGTTTAAAAACCTATTTGTTTTTAAAGGTTATTTTTCAACTCTTTCTGCAAATTCAAAAGTTTATCTTCTAGCTTTCGATACTCGTCAGCTTTCTTATCTAGAAGAGTAGAATCTGGCTTATTCGCGTATATAGCTCCTATGGCCATACAAACGCTATCTCTATGAGCTTCGGTAGAAGCTATTTCTTTTCGAATTTCTCCTTCAGTTCGTTTCATAAGGTTTCTAAGTATTACTAAAGATACCAATAAAACGAAAGAAATAAGGACGATAATAGTAATTGTAGCCGCGTTAAACATATTGTAATAAACTATGTTTTGATAAAAATCAAAAAGCCTCCTTATCCGGGAGGCTTTTGTCTTCAATTAAAAGGAAGATTACATAGTTACTATGTGTAGGACAGTTACTACTTCTCCGTTGCGGATTTCGGTAGTAACATTCATTAACTTTGACCATCTGACTCTTTGCATAAGTATAGTGGTTTAGTTAAACAAACCTCTGAGCCCATCTCAGGGGTTTTCTTTATACTACTTCCCGTTCGGAGGTGAACGCTATTTCAAAACATAGTTAGCTCTTATAATAATCGCTATTGTTTATGAACTACGAAATGGAAGTGAAATGTCAAAAATGCAAACGCCACCTATTCTCGATTATAAGAATAAGCGGCGTTATTGAATTTAGATGTACTGAATGTAAGGAAAGCGGTATGCTAGTTTCTCACAACCTAGATAACAAGATCGTTACTTTTGGTAAGAACTTATCCGTTCGACTACGGTATTGGAAAATCCGCTTGGTTGGAAAACACAATCGCCTCTCTGAGTAACGATATTAATACCAATCGTTCCATCTTCCGATTTGATAAGTTCATCGTTTAATAAGCTATCCCTTAGCTTAATTAAATGAGTATTGTTTTGAATGAAAGGATTCGATTCTTCAATATCGTTTCCTTCGTATTGCCATGTTATAGTTGCCATAAAGAATAAAGTTAAATTGTTTTACTTCAATATATAAAATGCTCTCCTCCTTACTTGGTGAAGCGTATCGTTTTCATCGCCAACTTCAATTATTCTTATAAAAATAGAATCGTTTGTATAACCTAATAAGTATGTGTTAGTCTTATATCCATCGTCGAAATAAGAAAGGCTATCCGACGCCCAAGTTATATGAGTTGTAGTTGGTATACCTCCGGGATTATTAGGACATGGCGTCATCGCGCTTGAATCTGAGGTATTAGTAAGATAGCCGCAAATAGTGCTATCGAGATTTCCGTATAAGAATCTTCCTTTTAGCTTCGGACTACTGGATTGATTTACTTTTACAGGCGCAGGATTAGAACTTAGATCGCTTTTTTTGTGACAACAGGAAAGAACGCATAACAAAAGTACTGCTGAGGTTTTTAAAAGGTTTTTCATATTTATAAAGGATTTAGCCTACCGCGGTGCAACGATAGTGTTACGTTAAAAAATTGCGCGGCACCCAACTTACTCGCCTGGAGGTTCTGAGAAACCTGTACAACGGAATAAGCCAAGCCCGCGCAAGAACGCAAGCATCGAACCTAAACCCCGTGTACTTATAAATTTCTCAGATTCCCAGTACGGGTATAGTCAACACAATTATGTCTTTATATTTCTATGATTTCTTTATATCATTCATTTTCGTTTGTACTAAGGTACTAAATAGTAAACGTGTTTCAAAACACTTGACTAAGAGCATATTGAATCGCTCCGTCTCCTTGTATTTACGGGTATTGTAGCGATATTCAAACTCGTCGCAATACCGGAATAAGTATGGTCTCGATACTTGGTGATAAACACCGTAGATACCTCTCTTCAATTGAGACCAGAAGCCTTCTATACTATTGGTGTGTACGACACCTCTTACATATTCATGTTCTCCGTGATTAACGCTATCGTGTTTGTAAACTTTTTTAAGCGGTGTATACAAGTGCGACGAGTCCGTGTATATCGTTGTGTTAAGCCCTACGTTTCTTATTATGAACGGTACTACCTTTGTTCTTTTAACGTCATAGATAACTTTAGTTACTATTGAAACGTCTCGCGCTAATATCCCGAGTACAGGTGTTTTGTGTATAAGAGAAGAGGAGTTTTTAGTTTTCTTACGAATGGAAAGATGTTTGTTACTGATTTTACCTCCAACGTACGTTTCGTCTATTTCTACAACATCGCCGATGAGCTTTTTGAATTCACTATTATGATTCATTGAATGACGAATCCTGTGCAACATAAACCAGGCGGTGCTTTGCGTTACTTTAATGTCTTTGCCTAATTGATACGAGGAGATTCCTTTCTTATGAGAACTAAAAAGAAAGACAGCAAGAAACCATTTGCGTAACGGAATATGTGAACGGTCGAAAAGAGTTTTAACAGTAACGGTAAATTGCTTATTACAACCGGTGCATTTGTATAGCCTGTCGTTTTTGTAGGCGTAAATTTTCTTTTCCTTGTTTTGGCAATGCGGACACTTAACGCCGTCCTTCCAGCGCAAATCGGCGAGGTATTTCCTACAGTCGTTATCTGTCTGGAACGCATCCATTAAATCCTGCAAACAAGTGAACTTTGCCAATCTGAATTATTATTGAACTATTTAATTATTAAACCGCGAAAAACAAATAAGGTTTGTTTTTAATTTGTACTTTTTTAAGAAATAAAAACAAGGTTATTTATTGAAAATAGAAAGAGCGGATATAGGTTTGGAATCTACATCGTACCGGGGTATTGGCGAAACATTAAGGTTTGGAAGCTTAATGTTGGGGGGACGCGTATCCCCGGTACTGCTCTTGTGATTGTATTAACTAGGTTTCGAAACGTGTGGAGTGCAAACGAGATATGTTTTCGATGTAGGTTAAAAAGTTGTCGTCAAACATAGTTAATAAGCTCATGCGCAATAAACCGCGCACTTCTGAATCCAGCCGTCGAGTGTATACTCTCGGTAGTAAATAACGAGTATAGGCATTAGGTCTCCTTTCTTGTTTATGGTTTAGAATAGCCCTACCGCTACAAACGGTAGGGCTTCCTTATATAATAACAAAGTAGAAGTTGTGTGTCTAGGAAAATGAAAAAATATTGGTGTGGCGAAAAAGAACTGGAAAAGTCTAGGAATTGAAATAGGTTTTTCAACTATATTATTGCCCCTTCAGGGGATTTAGGGGCAAGACAGCTGGCCATTATTGCTATAATCCATACCCAAAACCTCTTTTTTTGCTGACCACTGATCACTGACCACTATCCACTATTTTTCCCAATAAATGTCTATATTTGTCTAAGACTGTTTTTACCGTCTTAATGAATTCGGTTCTATTAATTAGATATAAAAATTAAAATATAATGGGTTGTTCATCTTGTGGAACAGGCGGAGGTAGTTGTGGAACGACAGGAGGATGCGGCAAAACAGGAGGATGTGCAACAGGTGGTTGCAATAAATTAAACTCCTTCGACTGGCTCAGTAACATGGGTATCGGTCTTGCTGAAGACTTTGACGTAATAGAAGTTCGTTTCAAAAACGGCCGCAAAGAATTTTATAGAAATACTCAATCCCTGGAACTCTACACCGGCGATCCTGTCGTAGTAGAAATGGCTTCCGGTTATCATCTGGGTCACGTAGCCTTGCAAGGCGAAATTGTGCGCCTGCAATTGAAACGTAAAATGGTCAACAACGACGATCAGTTGAAAACCATTACGCGCAAGGCTTCTCAAAAAGACATAGAGAAATACATCCTCAGCAAAAACAGAGAAGAAACTACCGTGTTCCGTGCACGTCATATCATTTTGGAGCAAAAGCTCGAAATGAAACTGACCGATGTGGAATACCAAGCAGATAATTCTAAAGCTACTTTTTATTACTCTGCCGATGAACGTGTAGATTTCAGAGAACTGATCAAACTACTCGCTTCTGAATTCAAGGTGCGTGTGGAAATGAAACAGATCAGCCTTCGCCATGAAGCCGCACGCCTCGGAGGTATTGGTTCTTGCGGACGCGAATTGTGTTGCTCTACCTGGATCAGTGATTTCAAAAATGTCAATACATCAGCGGCACGTTATCAAAACCTGTCTCTGAATCCTTCCAAACTTTCCGGTCAATGCGGGCGCTTGAAGTGTTGCCTGAACTATGAACTGGAAACGTACCTCGACGCATTGAAAGGCATTCCGGAAGTAGAGAAACCTTTGCTGACAGAAAAAGGAAGAGCCAGCATACAAAAAACAGACATCTTCAAAAAGATCATGTGGTTTTCGTACGAAGACGAACCCACCAATTGGATCGCTATACCTGTAGATCGCGTCCATCACATTCAGGCCATGAATGTGGAAAGTAAAAAACCTGCGGACCTGATTAATGACCAGGAACAAAGTAAAATTACGACTGAGTTCATCAAAGAGAAAAGCGAACTGGCTCGTTTTGACGATAAGTTTCAGGCCAACAAAAACAAGAAGAAAAAGAAAAAGAAAAAACCTTCTGATCCATTAAGAGCAGACGCTGTTGGTGAAGGTCAACCAAGACCGCAACAACAAAATCAAAATAAACCTGCTGCACCTGTACGTTCTGAACATCAGCCAAGAGAAGGACAGCAAAGTAAACCACGTCCTCAAAATCCAAACCGCGAAGGTGGTCAACGTCCTCCGCAACAAAACCGTGAGGGACAGCCAAAACCTCAAAATCCAAATCAAAACAGACCTCCAAGAGAAGCTAATGCCCAACGTGAAAACGTGCAGGGACAAGGACTTCCAAGACCGGAAGGACAACAAAGACCTCCGCAACAAAATCGTCCGAATCAACCGAGACCTCAAAATCCAAATCAGAATAAACAACAAGGCGGCCAAAGACCTCCGCATCAGGGCAATAGACAAGGCGGACAGCCTAACAACAAACCCAATAACGATGCAGACAAGCCTGCCGATAATACATCATCAAACGACAATGAAAAATAAATTTTACCTGCTTACTCTGATGACACTTCTTTTTTCATGCAGTGAGAAAGGAAAAGTATTTCATGACTATGCAGAAATAGAAAACGACGAGTGGTTGTCAAAAAATAAAATTTCTTTCCCGATAGAAATTGATGACCACAACTCGAAATACACACTGCATTACCTGACTCGTTATACCAAGGATTATCCGTTTTACAATCTTTATGTAAAACGTTTCGTGCTCGATTCTACAGGCAAGCAATTGTCCAGTAAACTTCAGGGCATGTATCTTTTCGACGAGAAAACAGGTACTCCTAAAGGCGGTGGCTGGGGCAACAAGTACGATCACACGATTTTATCAGACAGCAATATGACTTTCCCTTACAATGGAAAGTATACCATAGAACTTCAACAATACATGCGTCAGGATACCATACCTGGTGTGTCTGATATCGGTATCAGTTTATTCAAACATGAATAGGATTCTGTTTTCTACCTGCCTGATTTTTGCTTTGCTCCTGCAGCAAGCGCAGGCTCAGGTGAACAGTGACTCCATCGGACAAACCACCCATACTACAGAGGGGCGTGTTCTTTATAAGCAGTTGATTGAAAAGCTCAACCGCTCCGACAGTACGCTGCAACGAAAAGATTTTTTGACGTTATATTACGGATCGGTTTATCAACCGGCTTATCAGCTGGAACTGATCGACAGCATCGAGCAACGCATCAAAGAATACAATCTCTTACAAGAATTCTTTAATGCTTATGAATTGGCCGACACGTTACTCGCCTTTCATCCGGTCAGCATCACGGCTTATTTTGAAAAAAGTTTTTCCTGTTACGCACTGAAAAGAATCGATGAAGAATCGATCAACAAACAAAAATACAAGCTCTTCATCAAATGCGTATTGAGTTCTGGTGATGGCGGTGACCTACCTTTTGTAGTGATCAGTTACAACGATGCCATTGAAGTGTTGAAATACCTGCAGGTAAAATACAAAGACGTCCAGGAACTAGACAACGGTCTGCTTGTCGCTGCACTCAGCAAAAAATACCAGGGCATAGATAAAATCTATTTCCGATTGGCCACTCCAAGATAGATCACGCCGTTGATTTGATTTTTATTTCAGATTCTCCCAAAAACGTTCCGCATCAAACCAATAGTTGCGGCTATAGAAACGATCGGTCTTCCAACCATTGCCTTGAAAAAGATTCGGAGTATAGGCATGCCAGTCGGTTACAGAAGGGGAATAAAAATAACGTTGATCATCGGTAAATACTAAATGTGCCTGTGCTCTTTTATCTTGCAAGTCGGCAAAATAAGACGACGTAAATTTATCATCGTGTACTTGGAGTATAACTTCGCTCAAGGTATGACTTTTGCTGAAACGAATATCCGGTTGTATGACTTCTGATTTATTTTCTCTTTTCTTACTGAATTGATACACGTACTGCATGTACTGCTTTAGCAATTCAGCTCCTTTGTTTTTATGGTGTTCTACTTTCAATTCTTCCGGAAGAATACTGGATACGACAAATACCTTTTCACGTGCACGCGTCACGGCCACGTTGAGTCTGTTCTCTCCGCCGTCCTGACTTAGACTTCCGAATTGTGTCACGATCTTTCCTTCTTTGTTGCGCGCATAGGCCACAGAGAAAATGATGATGTCACGCTCATCGCCCTGAACGTTTTCAATGTTCTTGATCAGCAAATCTTGCGGCAAAGCCATACCGGATTGATCCAGCGTGTCTTTGATGAGGAATGCCTGCGGGTAATTGAAGGTGATGATCCCTATACTCTTTCCAGGATGTGTATGCATCAACTCGGCCACCAATTCTGCCACGGCTTTCGCTTCCTCTGCATTGGTATTATTGATCCAACGGCCTTCTACTTTTAGATACTGCAATACTTGTGTGTTGGCATAGGCAATATCCGGAACAATTCGCAAACGGTTGTTGTAAAAATGCTCATTGGAAAAACGAATCAAATCTTCCGACTTGCTGCGGTAATGTCCAGTCAACATATTGGAAGGGAAATAACGCGAAGAGAAATCCAATAACGATTCTACTTCGTGATCGATCTCTTCTTCTTCGTCTTCGCTTTTATAACGGACACGGTACAGGTCACTTGGCTTTAGTTGTTTATCGTCTCCTATGACTACTGCTTGCTTGGCCCTGAACAAAGATGGAAATGCTTTTTCTACAAAACACTGCGAGGCTTCATCAAAGATCACGAGGTCAAATAAATTGTGCATCGGGAAAACAGTAGACGCCGTTTCAGGAGAGACGAGCCAACAGGGAATCAAATCCAATATTTCTTCTTCGTGTTGTGCGATCAATTTACGCACCGGCCATACACTTCTTTTTTTATTGACCTGATGATTTAAATCGCGGTACGTCACTTGTCGGTTGAGTCGGTTGTATTGTATACCGGCATACACCCATTCACGCAATTTTATTTTTAAGAACTCCAGCGAAACTACATAACGTCGGTTGACCAATGTTTGCAATTCCTGCTCGTTCATTTCCCATTCCGGTGTAGACACACTTTTCAAAATCGGGAATACTCTTTCTTTCTCTTCGATCCAGGCTCTGTATACTGATTGCTTCCAGGTATTCGTGACATGCGCTTTGTCTTCGCTTGATACTTCTCGGATGACTTTATGAAAAGAAGTAAATAACGCCAAGTCAAGATTTTGTTTGAGTTGTTCGTAGCCCAACCATCTTTCGAAACGTTGCTTTACAAAAGTTGTCCATTGTGTGCGGTACACGTCTTCCAAAAACAAACGATCGACTGTTTTAGGCTTCCAGTGTAAGAAGTATGGAGACAGCACATGATTTCTTTCCTGCACCAGTTGCAACAATTGATCCAGTCGCTCTCTGAATAAAAGTGTCGTGCGCCACAAAACTTTCAATGCAGGTATATCTCCTGCCTTCACCAACTCCTGTTGTATGCGATCAAATGTTTGCAGGTGATTCAAAAACAATCTCTCTGACAAGCCATGATCGGTAATAAGAAAAGAATGCGCCGACCATTTTTCTTTCAATGCATGCAACGTATCCATCGAAGAAAATACTTGTGTTAAGAATAGGATGCTTTCTTTACTGCTGTCTAAGTGGTTGCTGCTTAACCATTGTTTCAGTTCTTTATTAGAAAATGTCAGCTGCCATTTAAATACAAATTGTTTCCATCCCCCTTGAGACGCTTTGTTTACGCTCTCTTTCCATCGCTCCTGATGCGCTGTTGGTGGTTGAGAGGTCAATCGATTTAAAACAGCAAAATGCTTTTGCACGGATAATTTCCAATCTGCCACATGTTCAGGAGAAAAATGCTCGGCCGCTTCAAATGAAATACGATGCTGATAGATCAACGAATCGTTTACCCATGTTCTGATCTTTTGCATCCAGGACAAAGCAAAAGAAAGATCGATGGCTGTCAATAAATTTTCCTGTTCGTTCCAGCCTTGGAGTTGATGAATGATAACTGGAGTCTTCTCCAACAGGAGAAGCATTTGTTCTTTATCATCAATGGATAAATGAGTATTGACTGCGGCATGAATCAATTCGAAATCATACTGAATAGCCGAATGGTAAAACAAGAACTGGTCAAGGTCCCCACTCTTACTTTCTATTTCATTGGCCAAAATGCTTTGAAACTCCAGGTCCAGGTTGACTACCGGATATTTTTTATCTGACTTCAGGTAAAGGGCATGCGCCGTTTCTCCTCCTACTTGTGTGTCGAAAAGCGCTTGTTTGTATTTGGAGAAAAAATCAATCTGCCGAGCGATGCTGGCTTGTATCCTTGAAAATTCTTTTTCCAATACAATGGTATCGGGATGTATGTTTTGATTTTTATACTGCTCCGACGATTGGATCTGATCGGCAATTTTTTCGTACAATGTTTTTTTTCCTGCTACCGCATCGTGCAATAGAGAAACAAAAGGAGCCAGTTCAATTGATTGCAGGCGTTCGTAGATCACGTCCAGCGCGGCTTTCTTCTGGCATACGACCAATACTTTTTTTCCTTTTCCGATGAACTGCGCAATGAGGTTACAGATCAACTGCGTCTTTCCACTGCCTGGCGGTCCTTGCACAACGAGTGATTGTCCGGAAGAAACCTGGGCAATGATGGATTCTTGTGAACCGTCTACAGCAAGCGGTGTAAATTCAAGCGAAACCTGTTTACTGTTTTCTTTTTGTTCCGTGCCCTGGTACTGCGCAGCCAGTATACTTTCCAGTGTATGTTCGGAAGCGTTCTCTTTTAAGAAATCATAATCGGAATGAATGTAAGAAGCCGATTGCGGAAACAATCCCATGATGGCATAAGGTTTCAGCTGGTATTGACCAGGTGTATATTTTTCTACCAAATCCGATTTTGAAATGGGTAAAAAATGAATCAGGTTTTCCGATAAAAATTCTCTTTCGAAAGCAGGATGCCAGCCTTGTTTTTTTAACGCATCCAGCAAGCCGATGCGAAAGTCTTCGTCTGGCTTGTCTTCCAAAGCAGCAACAGGCGCTTCGAGCCAGCTGCTATCAAATGCATATTCTTCAAAGTGCGATAAAGAAAGGAATAAGGACCTGTTCCAAAATGGTTCGTCCAATGCTCCCTTCTCCAAATAGATTTCACGACCGACTTGTATCAATTGATAAGGGAAGAAAATCAATGGCGCACGCAAAGGCATTCCATTTTTCATGACGCCTTCCACATAAGGCCAACCGATGTAAAAATCAGCACTGCCTGTTTCATCGAAAATCAATTGACGTGTGCGAATCAGTTTTTTCGCTTCTTCCAATACCTCTTCCAGTTGATCTGCTGAAAGGTGTTTGACATCCGCTATTTTAATCGATGTTTTACCGGCCAGCATGGCCTTCACGATATCCAGTGAAGAACTTGCCGATAAATAATCCCAACTTTTTAAGTCAGAAAATTTTCCTTTGTAAACCTTTGGCAAGAAAACGGATCTGTTAGACGAGGAAAGGTCTAACAGTCTGTTTCGGAATATATTGAGGAGGTCTTTCAAGGAAAATGATTTTAAACAAATATACCAATTGAAGAGGAAAGCCTAATGAATAATTGTCTTAATAGGCTTTTTTTTTCATCTTACAAAACATTCTAGTGCATGAACCAGACCAATCCGCTTTTAAGTATCTGTATTCCGGTGAAGGACTTTGATGTCCATCCATTGGTAGAGGCTTTACTGAAAGAAATTCGGGAAGAAAACCTGAGTGTTGAAATCATTGTCGTTGAAGATGGCTCGTCTACACAAGGCAAAGCACTGAATGAATCTCTATCCAGCGAACCAGAACTTCGTCTCTTTTCCTTTGATACCAACAAGGGTCGCTCTGCTGCACGCAATTTCATGGCGCAGCAAGCCAATGGACAATACCTGTTGTTCATTGACGCCGATTCTCTACCTGTCAGTCCGTTGTTTATTTCTTTATACATCGATCAACTTCGTTCGGATGTAATTTTATCAGGAGGTCGTCATTACAGTGATTTGTACAGAACACCTGAACGCTTGCTGCACTGGAAGTATGGCATTCACCGGGAAATTTCTTCCGCACTTAAAACCAATCGGGTCGGTTTTCAATCCAATAATTTCCTCATCAAGAAAGACGTTTTTGATGCCATACAATTTGACGAATCAATTGTATTGTACGGACACGAAGATACGCTGTTCGGCATCATGGCAAAGGCTCATGGCATAGAAGTATTAGGCATCGACAATCCTGTCATTCATACGAGTCTAGAAACAAATACCATTTTTCTATTGAAGACAGAAGAAAGCATCGTGACCCTTCTTCAAATCATCCAGCAAAAAGATTTATATCCTGCAGGCATTGACAAAGAATTTAGATTGTGGTTCGTCTATAAAAAACTAAGTACTTACAAGTTGACCTGGATTCTTCAGGTATTGGCTTTCTGGCACCGCCCGATTAAAAAAATAATTTTGACTTTCTCCGGACCACTTGTCTTGTATGACTTGTATAAGCTTCTCCTTTTTCACAAAGGATCAATAGCGATCCAATCCGCTAACAAATAATCGAATCACTCCTTTGGCATTTACTAATGCTACGATGCCGTCTTTTGTCAATACGATATCAGAAGGTTGTAATTTATCCAGCGTACCGTCTACGACGAAATTGGGATGCAGTTGTTTTTTCTTTAAGTTCTGCTTCACCTGCACCGCTGCACTGTCGATGTAATCACCGATGTAATAAGAAAAATACGGCGCCATCTTTCTTACCAATACATCATGCGCCAGCCAATTGGCGGACTTGGTCAACTTATGTTTCGTATCCAGATCAAAATCCAATTGACTGAATACTATTTTTCTTGTGAGAGAATCATATACAGGAATTCCTTTCAAATAAATTTTTCCATTGATGTTACCGGACAATAAAACTTCTGCTACCATCTTGTCGGCATTGCTGTAAAAGGTCACATCGTCGATGACTATTTTTTTCTTGTCATTGCTGAACGTGTAGACTTGTCCTTTCAGGTATTTGCGGGACATGGCGGTGACATCCTCGTAACTGATATTAATACCCAATTGAATGTTGTAAGATCCAGATTGTGTTTTGTCTACCTTGTAATTAGGTAAATTCGCAATCGACACTTGCGGTTGTTTGCCTACTACCGTTTCTGTAATGGCTTTCAATCCAACGGTCACATATAAATGTTGTGCGTCGGAAGTAAAGGGAGAGACAAATAAATCTTTCGGTTGCAGCTTAAGCCAGGTAGCAGGATCGGAAGACAAAGAAATCGGTTGATGCATGTAGTTCCAGGCTGTTTGGATGTATTTGCGTGTATCAATATTTTTCCGCACCTGTTCATCAATGAGTGCAGACAATGAAGCCTGTTCGCTTTTGATCAAACGATCCGCTACGATTTTAAATGGAATAGTCAACAATGGAATAGAGAACTTCGGTTGCACGAGCCATTCGTAACTGATGAAACGTGTCGTCGTTTGTATGTTCCAGAATGCATCGAAATCTACTTTGGTCTTGAACACCATAGCCAATGCGCCTTCCGCTTCCTCCTCATCTGACAACGACAAACCGAAGGATTGCAGAGAAGCGCCTCCTTTCAACCACACTTTTAAAGGAACTCTGTATTGTATTTCATTGCCGACAATAGACAAGGTGATGGGACTGTATTTTTGTACCCTGACCATGAAGTTATCATCTTCCATGTTGTTGTCTTCGTACAAAACGCCTTCTGTATATTTATTCGCCAGTGCCTGCATTTCGGGAATATAAAAATCAAGCAGAATGACAAAGGATGATACTTGCGGGAAAAAAACAACCTCTTCGTATTTTTCTTCAGGAGCTACAGTATGCAAAGCTGTCCGGCATCCCGTCAACAAAAGGAACGATATGCCGGACAGTATGCTAAAATAATAACGCATGCTTAGCGCAATGGAATTTCAAATTGTACCAGTTCAACAAAATCCTGTACACGGTCTTCGATTTGATCCGGTGTAAGATTCAATAAACGTTCTGTTCCAAATTTCTCTACACAGAAAGAAGCCATGGCCGAACCATGAATGATGGCTCTTTTCATGTTGGCAAAAGAAATATCTCTTGTCTGTGCAATGTAACCGATGAATCCACCGGCAAAGGTATCTCCAGCGCCAGTCGGGTCAAACACATCTTCCAGCGGCAATGCCGGAGCGAAGAATACCTGTTCGTGATTGAACAACAACGCACCGTGCTCTCCTTTTTTTACGATCAAATATTTCGGTCCCATGGCTAAAATTTTCTTCGCCGCTTTCACCAAAGAATATTCACCTGAAAGTTGTCTTGCTTCTTCGTCATTGATAGAAAGGACATCTACCATAGCGATCGTTTTCTTCAATTCCTCCAATGCAATTTCCATCCAGAAATTCATGGTATCCATCACAATCAACTTCGGTCTGTTTTTCAAACGCTCGATCACGGAGCGTTGCACTTGCGGGGAAAGATTACCCAGCATCAGGTATTCTGTATTTTGATACGCTTCCGGAATGATGGGATCAAAGTCTCCCAACACATTCAGTTCAGTGACCAACGTATCTCTTGAATTCATATCGTTGTGGTATTTACCGGACCAGAAAAAAGTTTTTTCGTCTTTCTTAATTTGTAATCCTTCCGTATTCACGCCATGCTTCTTCAACAGCGTGATGTCCTTTTCAGGAAAATCTCCGCCAACCACAGCCACCAGGTTAATAGGTTTATGGAAATACGAAGCAGAAAAGCCGATATATGTGGCTGCTCCGCCAACTATTTTATCTGTTTTGCCAAAAGGTGTTTCGATGGCGTCAAAAGCAACTGATCCTACTACTAACAAACTCATTTGAATATTTTTTATGGATTTAAGTACTATATTTAAAAGTAAAAATAAGTATTATAGACTTGAAGAGGACATGTTAAACAAGATTTATTTTTTTACTCCGTGGCATGCTTTCCGTATCGTGCTTATTCTTCTGGCATTCTTATATTCTCACCTGAGCCAGGGCCAGGGATGCAGTGATGCCGGTTTTTGTACCATGGGTGCCATGCGACCCAATCAACGGTACAGCACACAGACAAACATCAAACTGCGCAGTGTTGAATTTTCACAATACCTGGGTTATACCAAATTCGATGACCTGATCATCAATTACACACTCGATGCCAACGTTTCCATCGGCGATAAAAATACACTTCAGATCAAACTTCCTTATCAATTCGTGCGAGGTAGTCTGGCCAATACACATGGCACGGGAGATGTTTCGTTGAGTTTTACAAGAAACCTTGTGGCCAAAAGCAATTACCAGATCAATGGTAGTATAGGAACAAAAATACCGACCATGGTTCCTAACCTGAAAACAGACGATGGAAGACCATTACCCAGTTATTACCAAACTAGTCTCGGCACTTACGACGCGATTGCCGGTATATCCTTGATCACCAGAAGATGGCTCTTCGCTACAGGTTATCAGCAAGCATTGAATACTGCACACAATGAATTCGCATGGGCCGCATGGGTGGGTTCTGATAAAGAACAAACGGCACGCGCCTATCCTGTGTCCAAAGATTTATTGCGAGGCAAAGACATCATGCTTCGTGTGGAAAGAAATTTCCGTTCCTCCAAATTCAATGCTTACCTTGGACTACTCGGTATTTACCGCATCACCAAAGACAAAGTGTTTGATCCGACAACGAAAAGTATACAACCCAAAGATGGTTCCACCGGATTAGCGCTTACTGCACTCGGAGGAGTGGGCTATAATATTTCCGTAAAAACAACCATTAAGGGCATGTTTGGGTACAAGCTGGTAGCCCGTGACATCAATCCTGACGGTCTTTCCAGAGAGTGGGTACAAACGATTGGTGTCGAATACAAATTCTAACGAACGCAACGATGAAAAATATTTTATACTTAACGTTCTTCTTTTTTTTGTTGACAACGCTCTCTCAGGCACAGTCAATCGATGCGGATACACGCAAAGCGGACTCTTTATTCTGGACCGGAGATTATCAGCACAGCGCTACGCTCTATCAACAACTCACGCAACGGGTAAGCAAAACCAATGGTGTCACGTATTATACATTGCTTCAGAAACACGCAGAGTGTCTCGTGCGTGAAGGTTTGTTTGAAGAAGCAGAACTGGAATTAACAACAGCGATTCGAGAATGCCCAACAGACTTGAAAGGCCAGCGAGCAGGATTACTCAATACGATGGCGCTTTCGCAAATTGGCCAGGGGTCCTACAACGATGCAGAAGACAACCTCAATCAAAGCATCCTGTTAACCGGCACCGACAAGGCTTTCAAGAGTCAACTGTCCGACAGTTACAATCACTTAAGCATTTTGTATTGGACAACGGGCAACAATGAAAAAGCCATGGAGTACGCGATGAATGCGTTACAGTTGCGTCAATCCATTTACGGAGAACAATCAGCGGTCACAGCCGGTTCTTACATGAACCTTGGTCTCATCGTACAACATGAGCAGCCAGAAGAGGCCATCGCTGATTATGACAAAGCCATTGCCATTTATTCTTTTCTCTTTCCATCCAACCATCCACTGATCGCAAGTGCTTTGATCAATAAAGGAATTGTATACCAAAACGAAGCGACATACAATTCGGCGCTTTCACAATTTGAAAAAGCATTGACCATTATTGAATCTTCAGTTGGCAAGCAACACATCAATTATGCTTTCACACTTTCACACATCGGAAATGTGTATTTGCAAACTGGTAAAACAGAAGAAGCTCGGAAGTACCAACTGCAAGCCTTGTCTATCTTTCGTGCTAGTGTAGGCGAGCGACATCCAGAAGTAGCAGAATGTTACAACGAATTGGCAGCGGTTGAATTGCAAAATAAGAAATACAAAAAAGCAGTGGCTTACTATCAACAATCGCTGATTGCGAATTCTTTTAAATTCAACAGCCAAAAAATTAAAGACAATCCAGCTACCGAAGATGCCATCCACTCGGATCTCATGCTCAATACCTTTTTGCTCAAGGCGCAGGCTTTGGAAGAGGAACACATAAAAAAAGATTTAAAAGTAAAAGACCTGACGTATGCATTGAGTGCCATATACAGCGCAGATACCTTATCTGAAAACATACGCCACCGCCGTACCAATAAAAAAGACAAAGTCGAATTGGGGAAACTTACCAACGACTTGTATGAGCATGGTATTCATTTGTGTGTGATGTTATCCGAAATTACGATTCATAAAAAAAGATATTATGCACAGGCTTTTCTCTTTTCTGAAAAAAATAAAGCGGCAGTATTGCTCGAAGCCATTTCAGATGCCAAAGCCAAATCATTCTCCGGTTTGCCAGATTCTTTATTGAAGAAAGAAAGTGACATCAAAAAACACATTGCCTATGGCGAACAGTTGTTGAAGAAAGCAGAAAGCGATGCAGATAAAACGCAATGGCGCACTTTCCTATTGAAAGAAAACAGACTCTACGAAGATTACATCGCGCAACTGGAAAAAGATTTTCCGGCTTACTATAATTTGAAATACCAAAAAAACACATTGACTGTAAAATCACTGCAGTCGCAGCTACCAGACAGTACAGCACTGTTTCATTATTTCATTTCAGACACATACAATGAAGTATACTTATTCATCATACACGCCAATAAACTTCAATTGGTGCGAAAAGAAAAAGCAGAGAACTTAGACAAAGAATTAACAGCTTGGAGAAATAGTATTCGCTACCGCATCTCGGATCAATACATAGAATTTGGGAATAAGCTAAGTACACAATTACTTCCTAACCGTTTTAACAAACAAGCGAATCTCATTGTCATACCAGACGGCCGTTTGAGTGCGATTCCTTTTGAAGCATTGTTTACAAACAAAGCCAGTGCTTCTCAACCTTTTCCCTTTTTACTTCGACATGCAGCTATCTCATACGATTACTCTGCTTCTTTATATTTGGAAAGTTTACAAAAAAGCAAGACCAGTTGTGCCAATGGAAACGTATTGTTATGTGCACCCATTTCCTTTCAGGGAACAATGCCTGACCTGCCTGGCACCCGTCAGGAAGTACTGGGCTTAACCGATGCCTTCCAGCATCAGGGTTTTACCGTGCAATCTTTTTTAAACGAACAAGCCAATGAAGGAGCGTTGAAAAATGCCAGCCGCAACGATTGGAGTTTTATTCATTTGGCTACACACGGTTTAGTCAATGAAACTGATCCGGATTTATCTAAAATTATTTTTCACCCAACAAAAGATGACGATGGCGATTTACATTCAGGAGAAATTTACACGCTTCATCTAAAAACAGAATTGATCACATTGTCTGCTTGTCAAACCGGTTTAGGTAAAGTAACAAAAGGAGAAGGGTTGATCGGCTTGTCCAGAGCCTTGTTGTATGCGGGAGCCAACAACATCATCGTATCCTTATGGAATGTATCCGATCAGGCTACCGGTCAACTGATGGATAAATTGTACAACAATATTTTACAAAACACCAGCTGCATCAGTTATGCCAAAGCCTTACAAAAAGCCAAACTGGATTTGATGCAAACAAAAGAATTCAGCGATCCTTATTTTTGGGCGCCGTTTATATTGGTAGGGAAGTGATCAGATTTACTTGATGTTGGTGTCCCGCCAACATCTGGATTTAATAGCACGTTTTCATACCATCACTTGTTGGCGGGACGCCAACAAGAAATCAAGAGCGAAGAGCGGAGAAAGAAAGCGGATTGTTTTTTCTCGCTATCTTTCTCCGCTCTTCGCTCTAACAAGTCTAGTCTATCATCGCCATCCTCGTAAACGGCTTACTCCGATCAAAGATGTAGCGGTACGTCACATGCGTCTTGCGAATCGAACCTCCTGCAGATTCTGCTACGCGCATCATCTTCGGATTAAAATCACCGATCCAGTTCATTTCAAATTCCGTATAGCGACTCATGGGTTGTATCTTTTCAGCGGCAGCCATGACGATGGCGCCTTCCAGTCCCCTGCCCTGAAACTCAGGAATGACGCCGAAAGCCACGCCAAACATTTTTTTGCAAACGCCTGTCCATTTGTAATACAAAAATTTCAGTTTGGCGATGATATCAAACTTGCCTTTCAGTTTACCGTTTAGATTTTTAAACAACTGATTCAATTCTGGAATCATGATAAAGAAAGCGGTTGGCTCTTCATTGTAATAAGCAAACCAAATGATTTCTTCATCCAGCACCGGCTTCAGTTGATTCATGATCGACATGGCCTGTGCCTTCGGCATCTCACGCACACCAGCGTGTTTCGCCCATGCCTTGTTGTAGATGTAGCGAAAATCTTCCGCATATTTTTCCAGGTTGTTTTTTTTGATGTGTTCAAAACGAAACAAAGGATCACGCGCAATACGATCGGCTTTTTGTTGATACACGTCAGGTAACTGACCGACTACCGTTCTCCAATACGTGTATTGTTGAAAATATTCTTTGAAGCCGTAGTTTTCAAAAAGTGCCCTATAATATTTGTGATGATAAGGCATGCAATAATTGGGTTCGTAAAATCCATCGACCAGCAAGCCCCACCATTTGTCGCGTTCTCCAAAATTAATAGGACCATCCATCGCTTCCATGCCGCGCTCTTCTAACCAGTGCTTACTGGTATCGAACAATAATTTTGCAGCTTGTACATCGTCGATGCATTCAAAGAAACCCATCCCTCCGGTAGCATACTCCGATGTTTTAGCGGTCTTCTTATTGATGAAAGCCGCTACTCGCCCAATGGCCTGATGGCTGTCGTTGTATAACACCCAACGCGTACATTCCCCATGTCTGAAGAACTTATTGACTTCGGGATTAAATATATCTTCGATGTCGCTGTCTAAAGGGCGAATCCAGTTTTTGTCAGTGGCATAGAGTGCTACAGGGAATAAAAGGAAGTCTTTTATTTCTTGTTTGGATTTAACTTCTTTGAGCGTCATTCTTTATCTTTGTCTGATTCTGTAATCTTGCTAATATAAAAAATTACAATTCCTTTGTCTAGTAGTCTTCTGTAAAGATCATTCTTTCATCTTAAAATAAATACGTCATGAAATCGCTCTTCACTTTTTCCCCTTATAAAAGCATATCACTCTACGTGGTTCTCTTAGCTGTTGGAGCATTGTTGTATTCAAGTCTCACCTTCAAAAAATGGGAAGGTCGTAGAGTGATTGAATGGGATGTTGTCTCTTACTATGCTTACTTACCGGCAGCGTTCATACACCATGATATTGCTTTGGGTTTCTATGGAACAGATGGTGTCAACTATCCTGAGAAGCATGAGTTTTGGCCTGAGATAGCAGAGAATGGAGGCAAGGTGATCAAGACAACCATGGGAATGGCTATTCTATATTCTCCTTTTTTTGCTTTGGGCCATATCATTGCCCAAAGTAGCGGGTATACTCCCGACGGATTTAGTTTGCCTTATCATGTATGTATACATTTTGCCTGTTTGTTCTATTTATTAATCGGGTTCTTTTATTTAAGAGCATTACTCTTAAAACTCTTTACAGAAAAGGTCACGGCCTTTGTCATCGTCATCACTGCAATAGGAACAAACCTATATATATATTCCACCTTCGACTCGGCGA
Organism: Chitinophagaceae bacterium; assembly: GCA_028288365.1. Classification (GTDB taxonomy): domain Bacteria; phylum Bacteroidota; class Bacteroidia; order Cytophagales; family Cytophagaceae; genus JACMQM01. Next base: position 19,118 of record JAQBNU010000005.1, read on the forward strand.
TGTCTCATCCGTTTAATTTTTCTCTGATCGCTATTTTTCTATATTATAGTTTAACATGGCATGAGAAAACAACGTTATTCAATAGCTTCATGATAGGGGTCATAGGAGGCTTGATCATATTGATAAGACCTGTTAATATTTTGATCTTTATTTTCCCATTATTTCTTTATGTATCTACTTATAAAGACATCTCTACAAAAATACATTTCTTCTGGGAACGGAAATGGTACATTCTATTCATCACACTGTGCATCTTTTTAATGGTTTTACCACAATTGCTTTATTGGAAATATGTTACCGGACATTTCTTTTTCAATTCTTATGTAGGAGAAAGTTTTTTCTTTAACAATCCTCACATTCTTGAAGGATTGTTTAGCTATAGAAAAGGATGGTTGGTGTATACACCTGTTATGATTTTTGCCGTGTTAGGTTTTTATTCTCTTTATAAAACTCAGAGAGCATTCTTTCTTGCTACATTTCTATTTCTGCTTGTCACCTGTTATGTGATCTTTAGCTGGTGGTCCTGGTGGTATGGAGGAGGATTTGGTATGCGTCCGATGATTGATTTTTATGCGCTTCTTGCTATCCCTATGGCTGCATTTTTCCAACAATGCTTCGCTCTAAAAAATTTACTTTTCAAATACATACTTGTACAAGTAGTATGTGTACTGATATGGATAAATATCATTCAAACGCGACAAGTTATAGGATTCACTATTCATTATGACTCCATGACCAAAGATGCCTATTGGATGCATTTCCTTAAATTGGAATGCATCGATTGGGGAGCATTTGAAAAGGCCCTGCACAGCCCAGACTATGTCAAGGCCTTAAAAGGAGAAGATGAATACGAATTTAATCCCTTCTAAAAAATCCGTATTTCAAGATGGCCCAAAAAATCTTGCCGCCATCTATGTTTCTGATCTTCTTGCCATCACCCACATTTCTTGGAAAGTAATGGACAGGGACCTCTGCGATCAACGTCTTTTTGAGTCTTGCTACCTTGATGATCAATTCTGCTTCAAAACCAAAACGGTTTTCTTTTAATGAGATCTGGTTGTAAATATTTTTTGTAAATAATTTATAACCACAAGCCACATCCGTGAGACGTACATTGATCAACACCGATGTAATCAGTGTAAATATCTTATTGAAATAATAACGTCTATAAGAATACAACGGTCTTATTTTTCCTGGCATATACCTGGATCCGTTCACGAACTCAATCTTAAGATCACGCATCGTCGTTAATAACAATGGAATGTCTTCCGGAGTAAGTTCCAGGTCCGCATCCTGAATAAGAACAACATCACCCGTGCTGCTTTCAATGCCCGTTCTTACCGCTGCACCTTTTCCTTTATTGACGGTATGACGACATAATTTTATTTCCTTTTTACCCGCTATATAATTTTCAATGACCTCCGCAGTCTTGTCTTTAGAACAATCATCTACAATGACGATTTCAAAATCTGAATATGGAGCCGGATATTCAACGGCTAGTAACTTATCGATGACTTGTAGTACAAGTTTCTCTTCGTTAAAAACAGGAATAATAATGCTAAACTTCAATGCTAAAAAAATTAAGTATTGAGCAATTTAACTTAAAACACTTTATTTTATGAATTTTACCACTAAAAAAATAGCCCCTATAGAAAAGCCCTCTTTTAAAACAGTGACTCCTACTGACTTAATTCGATGCTAAAAGAAACATTACTTTTTTAGCGGAATATTTTGTAATTGTTAAAAAAAGCCCATAGATTTGCAAACCAATTTAAGTCGAACGGATTTAAAAGGCTTTATGGGAGCTTAGCTCAGCTGGTTCAGAGCATCTGCCTTACAAGCAGAGGGTCACTGGTTCGAACCCAGTAGCTCCCACTTCTATAAAAGGGTTTCAGACTTCGTAGTTTGAAACCCTTTTTTGTTTTGCTTAAAACTCTATTTTATGATGCACCTAAGGATTACCTTATTCCTATTGTTATGCTTGCTTCAACTCAGAACAATGGCGCAAGATAAAATTGAAGTGACCTGGAGCTCTGTTTTTGAAACGGATATCATCGATCGGTTCGAGACAAATTATTTGGGAAGTGATGATCAAGGCGCTTTTGTTGTTTTTCACAACATGCAACCTGGTTCTTTTAGAGTGGATCAAACTGTTCAGTTTTGCAAAATAGATGCTAAAGGTGAAATCACTTTGCAAAAAGACCTGGTTGTCATGTACGATAAGAGACAGGCCGTCTACATGAACACTTTTAACCTCAAGGGCAATATCTATTTATTTACAAGTTATTGGGATAAGCCTTCACGGACAAAATACATCTGGGCCAATAAAATAGACCATGAAGGAAACATGGATCTCAAATCCATTCAACTAGCCTCTTACACTGCTGCTCCCGACAATGATCCGCCAGATGTAGTGTTATCTATTTCCGATGATTCTTCTTCTCTTATTTTACGAGAGTACTTAACGTTTAAAATTTTCGATCACCATTTATCTGAATGATGGAATCATACCATTACTAATCCTTATCCCACAAACAGTGTAAGACTTGAGAGTTATTCACTTTCTTCAAAAGAGAATCTTCACCTGTTGATGCGAGTAAGAGTGGCAGCAGCAGATGAAGTGAATAAAAACAAAAAGGAGTATGAGTATTTTTATTCTATCCTTACCTACAATCCAAAGACCAATGAGCAGAAAAAATACTCTCCTAAAATTGGTGCTAATTTTTTATCTGAACCTGCCATGGCAATGGATAAAGAAGGGAATATTATTTTTGCGGGATTATATTCCGAAACGAATAAACAAGAACACAGCAAAGTACTTAATGAGGAGAAATTCTATTCTAAAGGCATTTTCATTACCAAATACGATCCCTTGTCAAGTGTAGAATTATACAACAACCACTACCCTTATTCATCCGATCTGCTGAAGACCATAGTGAGTGATAAAAAAGCAAATGAAGGAGAAGAAGTCCTTTGGGGATTTTCGATGGACAAAATTAAATTCAGAACGGACGGCAGTGTTGTACTGGTAGCAGAAAAAAGTTATACGTATACCATTGTCCATTCCAATGGATCCAGTTATACTAATTATCAATACGAACAACTCATAACGGCCAGTATTGATCAAAGTGGTCACTTACTTTGGATGCAACCTATACCTAAACTTCATAGTACGGGTCTACCCAGTCTTTTCCGCTATTATTCGTACCTGATAGGCATTACAGATTACAATGTATATTTTCGTTTACAATGAAAATCCCAGAAATGCCAACATTGTTGACCCCAGAGACTATGAACACATGCAGAGTCCATCTAGATGTATGACTTCGATGGTGCAAATAGACCGATCAGGCAAAATGACTAAAAAACCCATTTTAGAAAATACCAATAAAAAAGAATTTACATACCTGGAACCCGAATATTCTTTACCTCTCAACAACACATCCTATATTATTTTCTCTTCCGATGCAAAAATAAGTAAAATTGGACGGTTGAAATTTTCAGAATAATCCCTTCTCGCTTTAACTTCATCGATATTGTCTTCTATAAAAATACAGCATTGAAAAGAAAGCCCTTTTCAATGCTGTATTTTACTGCCCGCTATTTTTTCAGACAACCCAACACCACTTCTTCCCCACTATACCCATACACATTATCTTCTTTCTCCTTGTATAACCTTATCTCCACCTCAAAGCCCGCTTGCGATAATCTTTCTTTCAACCCCTCCACCGAATAAATGCGGACATGATCCTTTTGTCCAAAATGTTTCAATCGTTCTTCTTCGGATGTGATGGAAAAATCTTCATAAGTAGCACCCGCCTGAAAAGGTGTTTGAATCAAACAAACTCCTCCATGCTGCAGAACTCTATAGAGCTCCTTCATCGCTTGTCGGTCCTTCTCTACATGCTCCAACACATGGTAACATAGGATGAGGTCAAACGTTTCATTAGGGGCATCGATTTGGGTAATGTCATACGCACGATCTGCGATAAAATCTCCTGACAGATCTGTACTGATATAACCTGGAATATGCTTGCTCTTGAGGGTTCTGTACAAACTTCTGGATGGAGAAAAATCCAATATGCTTTTTCTGCCTTTCAAAAATTCGGCTGTCAGCATGCTCCACAACCTTCTGTTTCTCGATATACTTCCACAATTGGGACACAGCTGATCGTCATTCTGCAACCGAATAAACTGTCGGAGTCCTTTCTCACAAACTACACACTGATACTGGCTCCCTCTGTAGAATTGATAAAAAACAAATCTAAATGCTCCTTCATAATGGAACAAGAACCGTTTGGGAAGCAGTCGCTTTACCAGTTGTTTTAGTTTGTTGTACATTCGTGATTGCTCTAGTATAAAAGTAAAATTAAGATAAAAAACTTCTGCCCACTCAAAAAACTCCTTTTGCGATAATAAAACACCTGGGTCTTTCTGCTGTTTTACTATAAAACATATCAATCAAAGCGCTTCATACGTTTAGATTTCATATCTTTCAGCCAAAATTAACTGCGTGAAGACCTTTAAAATCATAGGCCGTTCGTTTTTAGTACTCCTGGTCATACTGGGCACGTTACTCGTGGGCTTTATGCTCTTCTTTGAACAGATCAAAAGTTCACTGATCCAGCAAGGCGTGCAAAAGATCAACCAGCAATTATTGGCCAAGGTTGAAGTAAATCCTGAGATAGAATTAAGTCTCTTCGAAGACTTTCCAAATGCCACACTTATTTTTCACGACGTAAAAATCTATGAACCGGGAACGCAAAAAGATCCTTTGATCTTAGCTTCCATGGAAAAATTATCGTTGGGGTTTAACATCATCGATGTTGTCTTCTATAAAAAATACCGCCTAGAAAAAGCATTCTTGTTCAATGGTACGGTACTGCCAGGTATCAAATCAAATGGAGAGCCCAATTACAACATCTTCAAACCCGGTGATCCCATATCTCCTGCTGAACCGATTGATTTAAATATCAAAAGCATCATCCTTCAAAATGTGGCTTGTTCTTATTTTAATAAACTCAGTGGCCAAGCGTATGAATTTGCACTCACTAAAGCGCAGGCTACATTTGTCCTGCACAACGACATATACAACATCGGGCTGAATGGAGCAGTAACGGTCAACGGTATTACCGTAAGCGATAACATTTACTTCGAAAATAAAAAAATCAAATTGCACAGCGAAATGATTTACAACAATACCGAAGCAACACTTACGCTAGGTACCACTACCATAGCACTCAACGAGAGTGTGTATAAAATTGAAGGAGATGTTCATACTAAAGAGCAGGAACTCGAACTGCACATCTCTTCTAAAACGGGTGAAATCTCTACCCTGCTTTCTTTATTGCCCACAGAAAATTCGAATTGGGTAAAACGTTATCAAAACAAAGGTGAAGTATATTTTGATGCGAGCATTCAAGGCAAATACGATCAGTACCACACTCCTGCCATCGATGTTCTATTTGGTTTTGAAAATACTGACATCACCAATCCGGAAGGTGGACAAAGCATCAAGCAAGCCGTGTTAAGAGGTAAGTTCAGCAATGGCACGGAACATACTTCTAAATCTTCCTATATAGAAATCGAACAATTTGAAGGAACACTCAACAACAATCCGATCAGTGGTTCTTTCAAACTGACCGACTTATCAGATCCTTACCTGGTCATCAAAGCGGAGCTCAAACAAAATCTGAAAGACCTCGTCGCGTTCTTTCCTATTGATGGAGTAGATTCACTGGAAGGAAAAGTAAAACTGAGTTTTGATTTTGAGGGACTGATTAAAAACTTAAAGAAAAAAGAAGACCTGGAAAAAATAACCACTTCGGGAGAAGCACAAATAGAAAACGGTGCCATCTACATTCGCGCCATTCGAAAAAGTTTTAAAAACATTGCTGCTGACCTCATCTTTAACAATACAGACATCTCCATCAATAGCCTTAGCTTCAATACACCCAAATCAGACATCGCTGTCAACGGCATGATCAAAAATGTGTTGCGCAAAGTCTTGCTGGGCAAAGGCAGTATTCTAGTAGAAGGCTCTTTGCATTCTAATTGTTTGGTGTACGAAGATTTTATTCTTCCTGCTCCGTCTGAAAAAACAAATCCGGAAGCCTCCATGACTTCGCTCATGTTATTTCTAGATTGCGACATCCGTCAATTGCATGTCAACAACCTGCATGCGAAACAGGTGAAAGGCATGTTAGCCTATAATGATTCTCTACTGGTATTCTCCAATGCTACCATGAATACTGCCGGTGGTGAAGTGGCAGGAAATGCCATCATGAAAATAAAATTACCGTATCGTTCCAAACACCTCACACTGGATGCAGCATTCAATGACATTTATATTGACAGCTTGCTCAAAGATTTTCATGACTTTGATCAAGACTTCATCTCTCATAAAAATTTATCGGGACGTGCCTTCGGCAAAGCCGATATCTTTTTCATTTTAAATCCCGATGGTTCCATTGTCAGTGAAAGCGTACTGGCCAGCATAGACATGGACATTACCGACGGTCGATTGAGAAATTTCGAACCGATGAAAGCCTTGTCTCGCTTTGCAGAAGCAGATCAATTGAATGATGTTCGCTTTTCAAAACTGACCAATCAGTTTTTAATCAAGAACAAAGTCATCACCATTCCCGCCATGACGATCAAGTCTAATGTATTTGACATTGAATTATCGGGTACACATGATTTTGATAACCGTTTTAAATACCATTTGAAAATTCCATTGAAAAACCTGAGCAAGAAAAAACAACAAGATGCAGAAGGCGCAGCAGAAGCAGGATTGCTGGGGAAAACCAATCTCTTCCTCATCATAGAAGGACAAGGCAATCAGTTTGAAGTGAAATTTGACAAAAAGAGAATCGGCAAAAAAATTGCGGACGATTTAAAAAGAGAAAAAGAGGAATTGAAAAATGCGTTCAAAAAAGATGGCAACGAGGAAATCAAGCACAGCAAAGTAAACGAAGAAGAGTTTTTTGAGTTTGAATAAATAAGTGATCAGTGGACAGTTGTCAGTGATCAGATGAAAAAAATAATACTTAAAACACAGTTTATATTTATCTACAAATAAGAAGTCCTTCGTATCTTGATGTGAAGGACTTCTTATTTTACTGATCACTGACAACTGTCCACTGATCACTCCCTTCTACATCACTAAGAAACTAAACAAACTCGGATCTTTATTGATCTCTTTGTAATGTACTTTTTTCTTGGCCATGCGCTCGATCAGCAATTCGTAATCTTCTTTGTGTTTCAACTCCACGCCTACCAAGGCCGAACCTTCGTCTTTGATGTTTTTCTTGGTGTATTCAAAATGCGTAATGTCATCGTTGGGACCAAGCACCTCATCCAAAAATTCTCTCAATGCCCCTGCACGCTGAGGAAAGGTGATGATGAAATAATGTTTCAATCCTTCGTACAACAACGAACGCTCTTTTATCTCTTCCATACGACCGATGTCGTTGTTAGAGCCACTCACTACACACACGACATTCTTGCCTTTGATTTTATCTTTGTATTGATCCAACGCAGCAATACTCAAAGCGCCGGCAGGCTCTACTACAATAGCTTCCTCATTGTACAAACGAATAATGGTCGAACAATCCTTTCCTTCCGGTACCAACAACATGTCGCTCAGCAATTCTTTGCAGATCGAAAAATTCAAATCTCCTACGCGTTTTACTGCTGCGCCATCTACAAACTTATCAATTGTATCCAACGTCACTACTTCGTTTTGAGCGAGTGACATTTTCATAGAAGGTGCACCTTCTGGTTCTACGCCTATGATTTTTGTATCTGGACTTTTTTCTTTGATGTATGTTCCCAAACCCGCTGCCAATCCTCCGCCACCGATGGGTACGAATATATAATCGATCTTGCAATCGATGTCTTCTAAAATTTCCAATCCTACTGTACCCTGACCAGCTATTACAGTAGCATCGTCAAAAGGATGAAGGAACAAACGGCCTTTCTCTTTGCAATACTTAATCGATTCAGCGTACGCATCATCAAACGTATCACCTGTCAATATGACTTCCACATACTCTTTCCCAAACATTTTCACTTGCGATATTTTTTGTTTGGGTGTGGTAGCCGGCATAAAAATCGCTCCTTGTATTTTTAGCATGCGACAAGAAAAGGCGACGCCTTGTGCATGGTTTCCTGCACTGGCACATACCACACCGTTTTTCATGTCTTCCGGTTTACGGGAAGACATGAAATTATAAGCGCCACGAATTTTATAAGACCTCACAATTTGCAAGTCTTCTCTTTTCAGGTAGATGTTTGCGCCAAACTCTTCAGAAAGGTTTTGATTTTTTTGAAGCGGTGTATGAGCGGCTACTCCCTTCAACCTTTCGCTGGCGGCAACAATGTCTTTCGTGGTTACTAACGGATTCATGTAGGTGACAATTAGAACGGCAATTTAGTTTTTCAGCGCGGTTATAGCAAATACTAAAAAAAATCTTCATATTGTATGAATAACCTCATCCGCATGCTTCAACTCAATGCTTTTCACACCATCAGTATCACAGGGATCGTATTCAGCCTGTTCTCGCATCTTTTGCTGTTTCTTTTTGATAAAGACATTACCAACTTCTGGTACCTTTATCCAACATGGGCGCTGGTTTTCTTATTTGGATACCTTTGGAACGTGATCGATAAAGACAAGGATGGTCATCACCATTAGAATAAAAATTACTGCTGATCGTAAGTATACAATTGTGGATCAGGGTAAGTAAATATATAACCTGACTGTTCCAATTTTTCAGTGTCTATCGTTTTCCCTTCTTCATGCTCTTCGTTAAACTCTGGCAAAGACATTTGAAACCTCCTGGCCAGCGACTGATAAAAATCTTTTTTACGTGGATGCACAGGCGAACAAGCATTCAGCACTCCTCCAATATTTTCACTCACTGCCCAGGCCACTACTCCTACCGCATCTTCCAAATGAATGAGATTGACCGGATGGCCCCCTCCCTCTAATCCTTTCTTTCCGGAAAAATGTTTTACCAATAAACGAGAACCTCCTGTAAGTCCTCCTAGCCGTATGATCGTTCTGTCTAAATTCGGGATAGACAACAACAACTGCTCAACCTCCACCAACTCTTTGTGACTGGCATGATCGATATCCATCACATCACTTTCTTTTGCGAGACCAGGTTTATCAGGGTATACGGAAGTGGAAGAAGTATAAATAAGATGCTTGATAGAACGTTGCTTTTTGAGGACATCTACCAACCCTTTTACCTGTGCATGGTATACACCTGGTGCCTGTGTTCTGCTTCTGGGAGGAATCGTCACAATCAATACATCTGTTTGTAAAAAATCAATAAGCACTTCGTCAGTGATTGAATGTGTTAAATCAATCGTATAGGCTTGTATGTTTTTTTCTATCAATGATTTTCTTTTCTCTTGTTGTGTCGTGGAACCTTTGACAGCATATCCCAATTTTACGAAATGCTCTGCCAATGGCAATCCTAGCCAGCCGCAACCCAATATGCTGATCGTTTGCTGCATCGGATTATTTTTCAAAGACGACAGCTAAAAAATCATTGAAGGGTTTGATCTGCGCAAAAACTTTCAACACCTCATTAGGAAATTTTTTATCTAATACTTGTGCATCAGTTATTTCATGCGTCACAGTAAAACTTTTCAATTTGAGGAACGATGCCATAGGGTGGCCTTCTTCATAGCCTTTCGGAATACGCACCAACGTTGCTTCTTCGTCTAATCCGGAAAAATACTTTTTGAACGCTGCTTTCTTCAAAAGCGCTTGCAATGTTTTTCCTTCGTAATCAATCTCCTGTCTTACCTTTTCTAAAATGTCTTTTTCAGGCATCCACACGCCACCCGCTATGAATGAAGCGCCTGGCTGAATGTGCACATAATAGCAAGGCTTCGGAGATTTCTTTCCACCCGGCGCAAAGACAGCCGCCATGTTGTTTTTGTATGGATTCTTATTCGCTGAAAACCGAACGTCTCGATTGATTCTGAAAATGCATTCTTTGGGAAGAGGCGTTCCAATGGCCGGGTCTATTTTAGTAAGCCCTTTGATCAATACATCTACTTGTTCCAGGAACTCACTCTTCGCTACTTCATAGTCCGGACGGTGTTCATCAAACCAGGTTTTGTTATTGTTCTTTTGCAATACCTTTAAAAAACTCAATACTTTTTTCATGTCAAGCTTTCAAATGATGTGTGAATATATCCAGTTGATCTTCTTCTATCGTTTCGCGCGATTGCAGTTGAGCCTGTTCTAAATGAGGAGCTCTTATGCCCTCACCAAAACTTACTTTGCTTTTGAAGACACGTGCCTCGTCCCACAATCCTTTATCGATAAGCGATTGAATCAATTGTGTGCCGCCTTCTACCAACACCGACATCACGCCTCTTTCCTGCAGGTCGTTCAATATAACTTCACTCAAATCATCGTGCGGATCCATTTTCACATACTCTACCTGGTTCTCCACTTTTTGTTTGATGAAATTAAAACACACAGTGGGTTGAGAGCCGTCTAATATATGAGCGCCGTGAGGAACTTGCAATTGTTTGTCAATGAATAAACGAATCGGATCAGGTCCGGACCAGTCGCGCACATTTAATTTTGGATTATCAAATAAGACCGTATTCGTACCTACAAACACCGCATCTTCCTGAGATCTCCACCGATGTACCAGTTTTCTTGAAAGTTCTCCGCTGATCCATTTGGAATCATTATTACTCTGCGCGATGAATCCATCGGCAGTCTCCGCCCATTTCAAAATAATAAAAGGACGATTTTTTTCATGTCGGCAAAAAAATCGTCGATTGAGTTCGCGGCCCTCCTTTTCCAATATACCCTGGTATACTTTGATACCGGCAGCAAAGATACGTTCTGCGCCTTTACCTGCCACTAGTGGATTAGGATCGATGTTGCTGAAGTAAACGGTTGAGAAAGGATATTGCGCAATAAGATCCGCGCAGGGCGGTGTCTTGCCGTGGTGGGAACAAGGTTCGAGGTTCACATAAAGATCGGCTCCATTCAAAAGACTTTTATCTGTTACAGAATTGATCGCATTCACCTCTGCGTGTGCATCTCCATATTTTTTGTGCCAGCCTTCACCGATGATCTTTCCATCCTTCACGATCACACAACCCACCATCGGATTTGGACTTACCAGACCTTCTCCCAAAAGAGCAAGATCCATTGCTCTTTTCATATAGTTTTCAACATCTCCCATTTAATACTGCTTTATTCTCTCTAACGGTTGATTAAGGGCATTAGTTTTTTTAAAATTGAACATTGTAATCCAGTATATCAAGTGAGCGCCTCAGAAAACAAATTTTCCAAAGAGTTACACCAAAAAACAGTAGCCAGCATAACGGTCTATGACGAACGCGAACGCGGAGCCATTGCCTTTTTGTTGTTGGAATATATTCTGGGCATCGAAAAAACAGATATCATTGCCAACAAAGAAATCGCCGTTTCTCATTTAAAAAGAGAACAGCTGGAAGAAGCCATTGACCGCATCAACCAAAGCGAACCGGTACAATACATCACCGGGAAAACGCAATTTCACGACCTGACGTTTAAAGTGAACCCTTCTGTTCTTATCCCAAGACCGGAAACAGAAGAACTGGTAGACATCATCATCAAGGAAAACAAAGGTCGCAAAGGTTTACGCATCATGGACATGGGAACAGGCAGCGGCTGCATTGCCGTTTCTCTTGCTTACCATCTTCCCGAAGCAGAGGTACTCGCTGTGGACATCAGTAAAAGTGCCTTGTATGTTGCGGCAGAGAATGCGGCCATCAATCACGCCAAAGTGACCTTTGTAAACGACGATATTTTAAACCTGGCAGAAACAAACAGCACCAAGCTGGACGTGATTGTCAGCAATCCTCCATACGTACGCTACTCCGAAAAGAAAGAGATGCAAAAAAACGTATTGGAATACGAACCCAAGCTGGCCTTGTTTGTAGACGATAACGAAGCCTTGATTTACTACGAAAAAATTGCACTGTTCAGTGCACGGCATTTAGAAGCAGGCGGTTTACTGTATCTTGAAATCAATGAAATGCTCGGTAAAGAAACAGCAGATCTTGTGGCTTCTTTTGGATTTAACCACATTGAAATCAAAAATGATTTGTTTGGCAAGCCTCGCTTCATACGCTGCTCCAAATAAGATTTTTCCGCATGGCAAGGGCCAAAATCAATCCTATTCTACTGCTCTCAAGTCTTGATCCTACTGGTCAAAATGGACAATTCAACAACCAGAACATTGGTTGAGCCGTTGAGTAAAAAAGTACACACTGTTTTGCATCGGATGAATTGATGCTCTTCCCTGATCCTTCATCTGCTCTCTCATGATCTAGCAGCACTGGCCACGTGCATCTAATAGGCAATAAGTCTTCCATGAGATGCCCTGAAGTAAAGTGGGAGAAATTCGAGATGGGGAATACGCTTAGCCAACAACATCATGTGACATTCTTACGCACAGTAGCCTCTTTTCTGTACGAAGGAAATGAAATAACCACCGCATGCAGTCGTTCACTTCTTTTTTTAGCGGCTCATCCCATTAATTAGCCTTTTACTTTTCATTCCCGCTAAATGGTTTTAAATTAGTAGTGTAGATTATACACTAGCTAAGGATCTTAATCTCTTTATGAAGTCAGTTTTCCATTTTGTTTACTTGTTTGCTTGTATACATCAATTGAGCTTTGCTCAAAATACAATTGGTTACTTGTTTGAAAACAACATGAAAGCCAACAATACATCCTTTCCAGATCTCGTCATCCTTGGACGTCAGGGCACATACATTCAGGACCAATTGCCCGAATTGGAAAACATGAAAAAAACGGCGTATCAATTCGAACGCAATTGTGGTGTTCAGTTTGACAATGCAGCCGCGAATCTTTTTATCAAAGACTCTTATACTATTGAAATCTATTTCCGCTTTGACAAGTTAAACAGCTGGAAACGTGTGATTGATTTTAAAAATAGAAAGACAGACTGGGGATGTTACATCTTCAATGGCAAATTGAATTTCTACAATTTATTGGTCAGTGAAAAAGCACCGGTGAATGAAAACGAATACACTCATTATGTCATCAGCAGAGACGGCGCAAGCAATACGGTAAAAATATTTGCAGATGGAATTTCTAAATTGGAATTTGTAGATACAGACAAACACACCTTATTGGACGATGATCAAAAGCTGAATTTTTTTTATGACGATTTAAAAGTAACA
>JAQBNU010000169.1 GCA_028288365.1 Chitinophagaceae bacterium
TCTCTAACAGTGATGTTAGTGTTAGGTACAGAGTTTCCGGTACCATCCAGGTAAACCGAATTAGGGAATACAAAACGCTCGCGGTTGTAATAAGTATTACGGATACCTGAACCAGAGAAGTCGAAGCTGGTAGATACCGCGTTATAGATAACAAAGTTACCACGATATTCGGCCAAGGCAGAAAGGCGTACCGTTTTGTATTTAACCTCGAAGTTTAAACCTAAACGGTTTTTAGCGTTAGTATTGCCTAACACCTTTAAAGTACCATCGTTTGATGGGGCACCCGAAAGTTTGTCAACAATAACACGGCCTTGCGCATCGCGGGTGTAATCAGTACCCTTGTACATTGGGTAAGCCGAACCTGCAATAGCGTAGGTACCGTTACCTAAAGCTAACTCGTTTAAGCCGTCAACGATGGAAACAACTTTGTTATCTAAGAATACAAAGTTAGCACCAACAGTTAACTGCCAGCCCGAAGCTGATTTGAAAGGGATAACGCTTAATGAAGTTTCCCAGCCCCTGTTAGCAACCTCGCCAGTATTGGTTAAGTAGCTGCTAAAGCCCGAAGCATTAGAAATAGAAACACCTAATGTTTGGTTAGTAGTATTAGTTGCGTAATAGGTAACGCTTGTGCTGATGCGGCTATCTAAAAACTCTGCATCAAAACCAGCTTCCCAACCTTTGGTAATTTCAGGTTTCAAATCGTTTGATACGATACCATCACCCTGGCTGTAACCCGGGCCTGTGCCGTATGGGTAACCTGCACCCGGGCTAAAGGTTGCTAATAAAGCGTAAGCGCCAATGTTGGCCTGGCCTACTTTAGATAAACCACCTCTTAATTTTAAGCTTGATAATATTTTGTTGTTTTTCAACGCGGTGAAAGCTTCGGTTGGTACGAATGAAGCATCAACCGATGGATAGAAGAATGAACGGTTTTTTGGAGCTAAAACTGACAACCAGTCATTACGGCCGGTTACGTGTAAGTTTAAGTAACCTTTATAACCTATTTGTAAGTTTCCATAAATAGCTTGTTGGCGGGTTAAAGCCTGTGTTTCGCCACCGGTAGTGTTAGGTGTTGTACGCTGGCCTACGTTGTATAAGCCGGGTAATAACAAACCTGTAGCAGAAACAGTTTGAGATTGTGATTTATTACCACGGATACTGGCTGCTGCAGTAAACGAAACGTTAAAATCTTTTACTTGTTTGTGGAAAGTTCCATAAAACTCTGATGTGATCAGGTTAGTGAACGAATCACCATCAGCTACGCTACCTGCACCATCGGCGGTTTTAACACCACCTGCGCCCGGTAACCCTTTAGTATACGCACTTAATGTATATTTATTGGTATAATCCTTATTGGTTTGGTTAGTTGAAGTTAAACCAACACGGAAAGTGAAATCTAACCAGGTAAGCGGAGCGTATTTTACTTCGGCGTTGCCAATAAAGTAATCATTACGCACCAACGAACGGTTGTTAGCTGCGGTAAAGTAAGGGTTGGCGTAGTACGCGTTATAATAACCGTTAATATCGGCAAATGGATTATTCAGATAATCCTTGTAATCGGTTACTACAATTTCACCCGGGGTTTGTTGTAACTGGTCATATATAGTACCGGTAGCGCTGGTAATATCATACCTGTTTTGCACGTAGTTGGTATTATAGCTGATAGCGAAGTGATTTGGCAATTTACGGGTACCGTTAGCACGGATGCTAAACCTGTTGTACGCGTCGCCGGGGGTAGTACCCTTGTTAGTAAAGTACTGGCCCGAAACATAAGTGCTTGATTTATCATCACCAGCCTGGATAGAAAAATCCGACTGTTTAGAAACACCTGTTTGCCAAAAATCATTTTTACTGTTATTGAATTGGTATGGTACAGATTGAATTGCACCGTTAGCTAACGGATAACCGATTTGACGAACAACGCCATCAAATGCAGGGCCGTATTGCTGATTTTCGTAAGGGATATATTCCTGAACATCATTAGCCGAACCCGAACCAAACTTATCCTGTAATTTAGGATAGTAGCTCACATGCTCGTTACTGATAGTTTGCGAAGCCCTGATTTGCGCAACGCCATTCTTGCCTTTTTTTGTTGTGATAATGATCGCACCGTTTGATGCATCCGAACCATAAAGGGCCGCACCACCTGCACCGTTCAATACCTGGATATCATCAATATCCTCGGGGTTTAAGTTACCCAAAACGCTGCTTGGCACAATGTTGTTATCCAACACTAATAATGCCTGGTTATTACCGGTAAATGAACGGTTACCACGCAGTACTAAACGTACTGTTGGGTTAACACCGCTACTTACAACGTTAACCTGCAAACCAGCAACTTTACCAGATAAGGCCGCGCCAACGTTGGTAGCTTTACCCTGTGTAAGTTCTTCTGATTTGATTTGGGTTGTTGCATAACCCTGGGCTTTCCTTGAAATGGCTAAACCACCCGCAGATACCACCACCTCGTTCAGCGTTTTAGTATCCGAACTTAAAACCGCATTAGCAACCCCACCAGAGATGCTAACGGCCTGTGATTCGAAACCTACGAACGAGAAGGTTAATGATTTTGCTGAAGCCGGTACACCCGCCAGGGTGAACTTACCGCTCGCGTTTGTTTGTGTACCAATTGTTGTTCCGGTTACTTTAACGGTAACT
>JAQBNU010000054.1 GCA_028288365.1 Chitinophagaceae bacterium
TTTAATTATGTATGGTATTAATTTTTTTCTGTTATCTGTTTTATATGTTGGAGATGCATGCAACGCTTCTGTTGATTTTGTTGATATGGTGTATGTGGTTGATATGATTCAACGTGTTCATTATAACCAGTAGTCACCACTTCTTCACATGTGATCTTTTTTTGATTAAATTTAATGGGTGATTGTTCACCGGAAGAAATCTCTAAAGATTCGGTATGACTTACATCTCGTTGAAAATAGATGTGCAACTCCGGAGAAATGTATCCCACTTTGCGTTTGATGTCCCAAATGCTTTCACCAGAACCTCTTCGTTGATCGAACAAATAAATTTCATTGCTATAGGCTTGCGGATTATCTCCGTTGATCAAACTCAGCAACGTAGATTTACCAGCACCATTGTGACCGATAAGCGCCCATTGCTCTCCCTTCCTTACTTCCCAATTGATGTGATCGAGTATGAGTTTATCTCCATAACAGACCGTAACATCTTTCATGCCTACTGCTACAGCAAAATCCTCTTCCTCCGGAAAGCCCAATAGACTAAACACATCATCGTTGATCGTTTTTATTTCTTGTTCTTTTTTTATTTCAGCAAAATGAAAACTTTCTCTTATATCAAATTGTTTTACACGTCCGGCTTCCAATTCCAATACATGACTCATCGATAACGGTATTTCATTGTAACCGGTAATGAGCACAACAAGAATATCTTCCGCTATCAATTGCTGAACAATTTCATGCAGCAATTGCCGCGAATGAACATCTAATCCTATAAATGGATTGTCTAACACTAACAATTGAGCTTCTTGCAATAAGGCGACTGCCAGTTGCACACGTTTGCCTTCACCATTGGACAAAAGTGTCAAGCGGCTTTCCAAAAGATGTCCTATTTGTAATAACGAAATCCACTTTTTAAAATCGCTTAGCAAAGCCTCATTATGCTTTCCTGTTTTCTCCAACAGTTGTTTAACCGTAGGCGAATCATCTGCGACATTGCTATCGTAACGTTGTTGGTAATAGGAACGAGTAGAAGACAAATAACGAAAGTCATGTTGCTGAGGAATAAAAATACGTTTGAGTGCAGAAGAACTAAAAGCCATTTCACCTTCAGAGGACGACCATTGTCCGGCAATGATTTTACCTAGTGTTGTTTTGCCACTTCCTGAGGCACCAACAATGGCAAGCGATTCACCCTTGTTCAATTGGAAAGAAATATGATCAAGAATACTTTTGTCTTCGACAACGACGGAAATATTTTTTGCTTCGAGCAACATGAGAATGAATGTGTGAACTGTGCTTATCGATTACTATAAAAAACAAAAGCCTCGCCGTAAAACTACGACAAGGCTTTTAAATGACTACAAGAAAGTTAAGCCGTAACAGCTTCAGCCAATACAACTACTTTGTTGTTCAATACTTCTACTACACCGCCATCTATTGTGAAATATTTTTCAGAGTTGTTGGCTTCTACCAATTTCAACTCTCCATTACCCAAAGTTGAAATAATAGCTGCGTGATTTTGATGTACTTCAAAAGCACCGGCTGCACCAGGAAGATTGACATACTTCACTTCGCCACTGTATACTTTTTTATCGGGTGTTAAGATATCTAACTGTAACATGTTACCCTTTTATAAGATGAAAGAAGAACAAGGACTTTTGTCCTTGTTCTATTATAATTATTTCTTCGCTTCAGCGATCAATTTTTCTCCTTTAGCTGCTGCTTGCTCGATAGTTCCTACCAAGTTGAAGGCTGCTTCTGGTAAGTGATCGTATTCACCGTCCATGATGGCGTTAAACCCTTTGATGGTTTCGCGGATGTTTACCAACTCTCCTTTCAAACCAGTGAATTGTTCTGCTACGTGGAAAGGTTGAGATAAGAAACGTTGTACACGACGCGCTCTGTGTACGACCAATCTATCGTCTTCAGACAATTCATCCAAACCTAAGATGGCGATGATGTCTTGCAATTCTTTGTAACGTTGTAACAATTCTTTCACACGCATGGCCGTACCATAATGTTCTTCGCCCAAGATTTCGCGGCTAAGAATACGTGATGTAGAATCCAATGGATCCACCGCAGGATAGATACCCAACTCAGCAATCTTACGAGACAATACCGTAGTAGCATCTAAGTGAGAGAAAGTCGTAGCCGGAGCTGGATCGGTCAAGTCATCGGCAGGTACATATACTGCTTGTACCGATGTGATTGAACCTCTTTTTGTAGAAGTGATACGTTCCTGCATCGCACCCATTTCAGTAGCCAATGTTGGTTGGTAACCTACCGCTGATGGCATACGACCTAGAAGAGCCGATACTTCAGAACCTGCTTGTGTGAAACGGAAGATGTTGTCGATGAAGAACAAAATGTCTTTACCTGCGCCTGTACCATCTCCATCACGGAAATATTCTGCTACAGTCAATCCTGAAAGCGCTACACGAGCACGTGCTCCAGGAGGCTCATTCATTTGACCGAACACCAATGTTGCTTGTGATTTGGCCAGTTCGTTGATGTCTACTTTAGAAAGATCCCAATCGCCTTTCTCCATAGATTCCTGGAACTCGTGACCATATTTAATAACGCCTGATTCGATCATCTCGCGAAGCAAGTCGTTTCCTTCTCTTGTTCTTTCACCTACTCCAGCGAATACAGACAAACCTGCATAAGCTTTCGCGATGTTGTTGATCAATTCCATGATCAAAACGGTTTTACCTACACCGGCACCACCGAACAATCCAATTTTACCTCCTTTTACATAAGGCTCCAACAAATCGATCACTTTGATACCTGTGAAAAGCACTTCTGTGGAAGTTGACAATTCATCAAACTTAGGTGCCAAGCGGTGGATCGGTAATGAATGTGCCGTTTTGATGGTATTGATACCGTCGATTGCTTCCCCAACTACATTGAACAAACGACCTTTGATCTCTTCACCAACAGGCATAGAGATTGGTGTTCCTTTGTCCAATACAGGCATTCCCCTTGTTAAACCATCCGTACTATCCATCGCGATTGTTCTCACTCTGCCTTCGCCTAAGTGTTTTTGACACTCAAGAAGAACTTTCGAACCGTCTTGTTTGGTGATTTCTAATGCGTCCAGGATGTTAGGTAGTTTAGAGCCTTCGCCGCTAAAGCTTACGTCTACCACCGGGCCGATAACTTGGGTAATTTTGCCGATGTTTGCCATTTTTATATGAATTATGCTGAGTTTAGATGTATGGATTGCCCCATTTTGCGAGTGCAAAGTTAGCGTATTATTTATTGTTTACCAAACATTTTAAAGGCAGTTGTCAGTGATCCTTTGTTAGTAAAGTTATATGGCCTACATCTAATTGAAAAACAGACCGCTACTATTAAAAAATACCACATTTAAAGTATTCTTTCTATGCTTTTCAAATGTGGGAAACTCTACAAAAAATATTCTCCTACAACACAAGATTTTTTCTTTATGAAACGAACCATCAATTACTGACTGCCGTCTGCGGTATTCAATTCTATCCTGAATGTTGTTCCTTTTCCCGGTGCGGAATGCAGTACGTGGATTTTACCTCCGTGGTACTCTTCAATGATCCTTTTGACAAGTGTTAAGCCTAAACCCCAGCCTCTGGACTTCGTCGTATAACCAGGCTTAAAGATGCGTTTGTATTCCGAGCGACTCATCCCTTTGCCGCTGTCTTTGATATCAATGATGATTTTTTTGTTCAGCTGATGAATGTGAAGCAACAGCTCTCCTTCTCCTTCCATGGCATCTACGGCGTTCTTGACAAGATTTTCTATTGCCCAACCAAACAAAGACGTATTGATGCTGGCCGTCAATGCCGATGAATCGGACTGAATGTCAATGCTGACTTTTGCAGAAATTCTTCTTCTCAGGTAATCAATAAGCCCACGGATGACTTCATCGATGCGCTCTTCCTTCAATGCTGGCTTAGAACCAATATTTGAGAAACGAGCAGTAATGGTTTCCAATCGATCCACGTCTTTGGTTAATTCTTCCCCCATCGAATCTCCTTCTAGACGAGGATCACTTTTGATGATCTCCGTCCAGGCCATGAGCGATGAAAGCGGCGTCCCTAGCTGGTGTGCGGTTTCTTTTGCCAGTCCTACCCATACTCTGTTTTGCTCAGCTCTTCGCGACGAACTAAAGGCGAGGTAAGCAATCAACATAAAAATACCAATGACAGATAATTGTACGAAAGGATAATATTGCAACTGCGCCAATACCCATGAATTCTTATAATAGATGTAATTGGTCACTACACCGAGGTAACTGATTTCAATGCGCGGATGAATCTCCTGCATTTCCTGGATTTGCTCCTTTAAAAAATCATCTTTCTTTTTTCCCGAAAGTCTCTGGGCGAGATCGATATTTTTATAACTGATGGGATCACTCTGATCATCGGTCAGGATAACAGGAATGGTGTGATTTGCACCGATGATTTCCTGAAAAAGGAAGGTCATGTTACCCCCAGTTTCAGAATCCGTAATGGCTTGCAAACCCTTGGCATATAAGCCAATCTGACGCTTCTCTCCGTCTGCCAACACCTTCACCAGACGATTGGTATACCATAAGGAACCCAGTGCTATAACCAGCGCTGAGACTACTAAAATGATCTTCCAAACCGACTTGTTCTCGTAAATATCCATTTTCTGCTTAATCTGAAACCATTTTAAATTGATGAATTTATTACTTTTTATTCCATTATTTAACGATTAGGTTGTATTTTTGATCCCACGAATCGCCATGATCTCAAATTTCAAACTCATCAGTTTATCGTATAAAAAAGCCCCTGTAGCAATACGGGAAAAAATGGCTTTGAACGAACAAGAGTGCAAAGACCTTATGCTGCGCATAAAGGATGCATTTGATGCGTCAGAACTTTTAGTATTGTCAACCTGCAACCGCACAGAAATCTATTATGCAGCAGCAGATGATCTTTCTGAAAGCATCATCAAATTGATGGTTGCACAAAAAGGGTTGGCAAACAGTGAAGAGCTCATTCCTTTGTTTGAATGTTTCACGGATCATGAAGAAGCCATTGTGCATTTGTTCCGTGTAGCGATAGGTCTTGAATCACAAGTGGTGGGAGATGTACAAATCACCAACCAGGTGAAACACGCTTACCAATGGTCTGCCGATCAAAACATGGCGGGACCTTTTATTCATCGATTACTACACACCATTTTCTTCACCAATAAAAAAGTAGTGCAGGAAACAGAGTTCCGCGATGGCGCAGCTTCTGTGTCTTATGCTACGGTAGAATTGGCAGAAGAATTATTAGAAAGCATGCATCAACCTACGGTGTTGATAGTAGGTGTAGGAGAAATGGGAGCCGATGTGGCACGCAACATGGTCAACTCATCTTTGAAAAATGTTTTTATTACGAATCGCACAGAAGCCAAAGCACAAGCGCTGGCTGACGAGTGTGGATTTCAATTCCTTGCTTTTGATCAATTGCAGGAAGGCATTAAAAAAGCAGACCTGGTAATCAGTTCTGTGGCATTGCCTGAACCGTTGATTAAAAAAGCGGATCTTGAACAATTGAACATTGTTACCTATAAATATTTTGTAGACATCTCTGTACCTCGTTCTATCGCAGCAGATGTGGAGCAAATACCCGGTGTGATTTTGTACGGCATTGACACGTTACAAAATCGTTCGCAGGAAGCCATCGAAAAAAGGCATCGTTCTATTCCTCATGTAGAAAGTATCATACTGGATGCCGTAGAAGAATTGAAAGAGTGGTCAAAAGAAATGGTTGTTTCTCCTACCATACAAAAATTAAAAAATGCGCTGGAGCAAATTCGCAAAGAAGAAGTTTCCAGACATTTGAAATCATTGAACGATGACGAAGCCAAACGTATAGAAGAAATCACACGCAACATGATGCAGAAAATTATCAAGTTGCCGGTTCTTCAACTCAAAGCCGCCTGCAAGCGTGGTGAAGCCGAGACATTGATCGATGTATTGAATGACTTGTTTAATCTTGAGAAAGAAGCTCAGGATCATTCCGCATAAATTGCCACCTATGGCTATTTTTATTCGCTCCTTCTCTATTTTTATTTTCACACTCTTTATAGGCGCCTCATCGCATGCTCAATCTGTTGTTTCATGCAGTACTTGTGAAAGCGTTTTATTAAAAACAGAACTCCTTAAAAATAATTTATCTCCGCAACAAGTATTCAAATGTCCTCTTCGACTGAATAATCTAAGTGTCGTTTACAAGTGGGGCATTAGCGATAGCAAAGGAAATGTACTCGTACCACCGAACTGGGATTCTATTGGATGCATTGCCAATAACCTGGCAGAAGTTTTTCAATACATTCCTCAAAGAAAAAAAGCCCCATTGAAAGCGGGTTTGATTTCCCTTCAACAAAAAACTATTCTTCCTTTTTCTTTTCGATCGATTCATGTGCTTGCCGGAGCGTATTACAGCGCCAATACCAATAAAGGTTTTCAATTGTGGAAAGCAGGCAAAGGCTTCTTGTCTCCTTTATTGTACGATAGCATTGTCACGACACCTTCACACATTTGCTTGTATACAGAAGGATTTTGTCATCGACTGGACAGCGCAGCAGGAAAGATTGTACAAGGTCCCTACAAAGAGTGGCACAAAACAGCTGCGGGACAAATGTATCCTATACTTTATGATACACTTTATATCTACCGCAATGGAGACGCTGCATTGACAGCTGTTGCTGCAGACTCTGTCGTTGCTTCGAATAAAGGTGATGAAGTTTTTCTGTATAGAAACAATCATAAAGTAGCGCATCGGTTTGAACCTTCCAACGTTTTATCCATTGCAGCCGTTGCTCCGATTCATCCTGAATCCATCAGTATTTTGCAAGACAGCACATTGATCAGAATAAAATTCCGAACACAAGCAGACAGTCTGGTGTTGGTGGATGATTGGTTTTTATACCAACGTAAAAAACTTTGGGGCTATGGCGACACACTCGGCAACATCGGCATTGGCGCACAATACGAAGAGTTGAGGTATAAACACAACAATCGTTTTGCGATGAAGTTTAGAGGTAAATGGGGATTTTTGGACGAACGTGAAAATTTTATTTTGCAACCCTATTACGATGAAGTAGGTGATTTTCTATTTGCCGGTGCATGGATCAAACAAGGAAAGAAATACAACTTCGTCGACCTACAAGGAAAAATATTAAATAGCAATTGGTACGATAACATTATACTGACAGCCGGTAATAATTATCAGGTGCAGTTAAAAGGGAAAACAGGATTGGTCAGTAAAGACGGAAGAGAAATCATTGGCACGCGCTATTTACAAGTATTAGATTTTGGTGGAGGTTCCTGCCTTACACAAACAGAAGATAAAAAATGGTTCCTGATGGACTATGCTGAAAATAGAATTTCCAAATTCCCCTACTCCAGCGTGAAGTACTTGTCCAAAAGCAAAGTCTACGTATTGACGAAGTAAATTCCGAATGTCCACTGTTGTTAAAATTTTCCTGTTCTTTTTTTTGATGCCTTTGCTGCATGCACAACATGCGTTGCATGAAGGATTGTACGCAGACAAAACACCTGGCACTTATACTTGGGGATTTAAAAACAAAAAAGAGAAATGGGAAATCAAACCACAGTTTGACAGTGTATACCATTACTTTGAATTTGGCAAAGCCATCGTCGGTAAAAATAAAAAATACGGAGTAATTGATCTCAGTGGCAAAACGATCATTCCTTTTATTCACGAAGAAATTCTTCCACAGGTCAAACATCTTTTCCCTGTTCGTTCCAATCAAGGCAAGTGGGGATTTCTAACTACCGACGGAGAACAGGTGTTTCCAGCCTTGTACGACAACTTCCGTCTGGCTTACAAAGACAAACATTTGTTGTTGCAAAAAGATTTACGTTGGGGTATTTATTCTTTTCATAACAAAGAGTTGATTGCCCCTACCTACAAACAGATTCTTCCTGTCACTCATAAATCTTATCGTTCACTTCCTTTTGCCGGATGGCAGGTACTTGGAAACAATGGTGAGGTATTGGCTACAGCCGATGCAGACACCTTGCGTATACTGAACAATACACTGCTCTGCTATACCATTCAAGGCAAAAAAGGTATACGTTCATTTCAACGCGAATTGTGCGCCGCGCAATTTGAGCAAATCCTTTACGCGCACGATAGCTTATGTTTTGCCAAAAAGAATAATTTCTGGGGTATCGTATCTGCAAACGGTAAATACATTTTAGACCCACAATTTGAAGATGTCAAGCCCTATGC
Source organism: Chitinophagaceae bacterium (assembly GCA_028288365.1). GTDB lineage: Bacteria > Bacteroidota > Bacteroidia > Cytophagales > Cytophagaceae > JACMQM01. Next base: position 8,253 of record JAQBNU010000054.1, read on the forward strand.
TAATTATTTTGTTGCCGTGCTCAAATATGGAGAGAAAAAAATCTATACCTGGAACCTCAAACCTTTAACACAGGAATCTTTTCTAGACATCGCTGACTCTTCCGGTGGTTTATGGGCGGTACAAAACAACATTGATTTGTGGGGATACCTTAATGCTAAAGGCGAATTAAAAATTCCATGTAGCTACAGTAAAGTTGAACCGTTTAAAAATGGTTTAGCTAAAGTAACACTAAACGGTTCTGCTTATTACATCAATACTTACGAAGAACAAATCATTGCCCCTTCCGAATGCGCTTATTATGAATCAGGATTTTTAAAAATCGATGCCACCTATCACAAGCACTGGATCAAAGGCATGCATGAGTATGAAGACCTTGATATTTTATCGGATGATTTTTACCGCATACAATCTAAAACAGGTTACGGTATTCTCAATAAAGAAGGTCAGCTTATTCTTCCTTGTGAATACAACAGCATAGAACTAAGCAGCGATCGACAATTGTTTATCGCACAAAAGAAAAAAGTATACTACATCTACAATACGTCCGGCTCTTTGATTGGCAATCCGCATAAACGTTTTGAGCACATGATCGATGCGTCGGAAGGATTAGTCAAAATAAAATATAAAGGAGGTTTAGGCTTTTGTGATCTCGAAGATCGCATTATGATTTCTACGCAGTACGATGCTACCGGACTATACCGCAATGGCATTTGTGCCATCAAGCTACGCGGCAAGTGGGGTTACATTGACAGAGACGAGCGTTTTGTTTTGCAACCTTACTACAACGAACCCGCTACTTTTTATGGTGATGCCGGTATCATCAGAGAAAATAACGATTACCACCTCATCAACAGCAAAGGCAAACTGACCATTGAATATCCACTGAGGAATGTCGAGCGAACAGGAGAAGGTTTTTACATTATACAAAACAAAGCCGGTTTGTATGGATTGGCCAATGCAGCAGGTAAAGAATTATTTCCAACGAAATATAAAGCGATCAAAGCTTACGAAGGAGGAATTTTTATTGTAACGGATGAAGAATATTCTGGAGCAATCGATAAGACAGGTAAGATCGTGGTACCGATCAAATACCATACACTTTTTTATGATCCTGCATTGAAGCGCTATACCGGCGGAGTGGTGAAGGGTTGGGAGACAGTGAAGGTAAATTAGAGAGATCAGACAAAGTAAAAGAGGTTCGCAATAATTTGCGAACCTCTTTTACTTTCTATCCTTTTTATTCTGATCTCTGATTTCTCTAACTGGTATACCCCCCATTCAATCGTATGGAATTTCCGGTCAGGTAAGTGGCTTTATCACCACACACAAAACTAAGTGTCTGGTACAAATCTTCAAACGTGCCTAAGCGACGCATCGGAATTTTATTGATGAAATTAGTTTGTAGCTGCGGTGACAAATGAAAACTCATGTAACCAGGAAATACCGCATTGATGCGTGTTCCCTGAGGACCGATTTGTCTCGCCCATACTTGTACAATGCTATCGAGACCTTGTATGATGACGTCAAACTGATCGTCGGTCAATGAATCTTGTGGCAATAGATATGGTCCGACCAATGCAATAGACGCAGACTTAGTATGAAGCAAAGGTTGAAAGGAAGCAATGAATTGTTGATACGATAAAACATATGCATCTACCACCTGCGACCATTCCTGCATGGAAATAGAAGTACCTGCTCTTAATGAAATATCTGGAGACAAGTGAACCAAGGCATCAAACAACACACCTTTATCTGCTACAATGGGTGTGTCCTGTGTAGAAGGAAAAATCGATACCTTATCTCTTCCCAACACCGACATGGCTTTTAGTGCAATGTCTTTTGTTGCACCCACATAACATTCCCATCCTTCTTCACGAAATCTTTTTATCAAATGAAGTTCATCTTCATTTGATAAGGCATTAAAGAAAATAGATTTCGTTTTCATATTATTTAGCGGTCAGTGGAGCTCATTATAAGCATACGACTAAAATAAAAAAAAGAAGAAAGGTCAGCGAAGAAAATACCATTTGTTTCAAAAACGGGTCGATGCGTTCTGATTCGCGTATGGTATAGACTTTGAAAGCATTCCACAAGGCCGGCATGAAAGCAAAAACAAGCAGCCAGCTGAATTCAATATTTTCCAACGTCACAAACAACGCTGTACAAGTAATTCCTCCCACGATGAGGCATATATGATACCAGCGCGCGTGCACCGGTCCAAGACGCAAGGCCAATGTTTTCTTTCCTGCTTTACGATCAGCCTCTATGTCACGAATATTATTTACGTTCAATACTGCTGCAGAAAATAATCCGATGGTTGTTGCCGGTAGCAATACATTCCATTCCCATTCTCTGGTCATCAGAAAAAATGTTCCGCACACGCCTACCCAACCAAAAAACAAAAAGACGAAGACATCGCCCAAACCTTTGTAGCCATAAGGATTTTTACCGGCTGTATATTTTACTGCCGCTGCAATGGATGCCAATCCCAAAATAAAAAACAAAACAGGCAACCAGGAAAAAGGTTGTTCTTTAAAGGAGACATACAACAATCCACATCCGCTGATCAGAGAAAGTAAAATGAAAATAACGATGGCTGTTTTCATTTCCTTGATGCTGATGCTTCCGGAATGCACCGCTCTGGCAGGTCCTACGCGGTGCTCGTTGTCGGCACCGTTTTGATAATCGCCGTAATCGTTGGCCAGGTTAGATAAGATTTGTAAAAACAAAGTCGTCAACGCCGCGCCAATCAATATAGACCAGGAGAACGACAACTGGTACCAGGCCAATGCAGCTCCCATTCCAATGCTGGTGCATGCTAGCGGTAATGTTCTTAAGCGGAAAGCACTGAGCCAAAGTTTAATTTTCATGACACTTCTTTTATTCTATAAGAAATGAATATGCTCAAAAATGTAAAGGTAACGGCGATGGTGCCACATACCCAGAAATATTCCATTCTTCCATCCGGTGCATTGAAAATAATAAAGCCTGCTAACATCGCGGCGATCGAAGAAGCAAATTGCTGAATGGTAGAATTGATGCTCATGAAACTTCCTCTCTCACGCGGACTCACGGCTGCCGTCACCAGGGTCATGGCAGGCACAAAGCGCGAACCAAACAAGATGAAGAAAATGGTAGTGCAGGGAACGACTAACCAAAGCGTCATAGCGGGTAACACCGTTACAAAGAAAATAGGCACTGTCGAACAAAGCGCTCCAATGACAAATACTTTTTGCTTGCCGTACTTATCTGCCAAACGTCCAACCAAAGGCCCTGTCACAGCCGTAGCGAGACCACCAAAGAAATACGTGTAAGCCAAATCTTTTTTATCCAATCCTACATTGAAAACCAGGTAATCACTCAAAAAAGGAACAACTGTAAAACCCGCCAACATCAGACAGAAAGTAAGTCCCAAGGAATAGCGCACGTTAGCATTCGTAGCAAATGATTTCAACAACCCTTGTCTGTCTTTTTCTTTCGCCGCATGTGTGCGGTGTATCGTGAGTGAAGGAAATTTAATCCAAATGAAAACGTATACAATCAAACTCAATACCGTCAGGAAAATAAACGGTGCATGAAAATCAAATGCATCAGCCAATAGCAAACCGGTGGGTATACCCAACACAGAAGCCGCAGAGAAAGCGGCCATCACGATGCCTGTTGTTTTTCCTCTGCGTGCCGGAGGAATGATGTCTCCAATCACAGAAAAAACAAGTACGCCCAATACACCTCCAAATGCACCGGCTAATATTCTTGATAACAAAAAGAATTTATAACCTGGGGCAACGGCACATAATAAATTTCCAAAAATAAATCCGGCATACAAAAAGAGTAAGGCGTTGCGTCTATCGTAAGCATCGAACTTGAAGAAGGCAATGAAGCCCGCTACTGCCGCGCTAAAGGTATAGGAAGAAACAAGGATACCAAACTCAGAAGAGTTGATGGACAAAGCTTCCTTCAAAAAAGGATTCAGCGGAGCCATCACAACAAAATCTACGATATGGGTAAAATTGATGATCGCCAATATAAACACGATCCATTTTTCATCTGCATGCGCAGGTGCTGCTACTGATTGATTATTCATCTTTACAAATTCCTTTCATCATGATTACACCCTTCCCTTTGCATACGGCACAAGACTGATCTACATGACCCGTTCCTTTGCACGTCAAACAATCTATAACACCTTTCCCGGTGCATCTGTTGCAGGTAGAATAATTATCTCCAAAACTTGATTTAGAAACCGCGACACCGGTACCCGAACATACCGGACAATACTGACGACCGTTGCCTTTGCACGTTTGACAGGTTTGCACCAAGTGTCCCTTGCCTTCACAATTCAGACAAGGTTCAGGATATTCAAAATATCCTTTCTCATAACAGTCCATATCCAGGCGGTATTCCAACGATTCTTTTTTCAAAGAGTCGGAAGCTTGCGCTAAGGTTTCAAAACGATTGAATGCTTTTCTCGCTTGCTTGTATTTTTTCAGGTAGAAGGAAGTGACACCGTAGTAGAAGGCCGCTTCATCAGGAAGCACAGCACCTTTGATCTGAAACAATTGTCCAAACGTTTTTTCTGCGTCTCCGTATTTTTTCCCTTGACACAAAGCAATGGCTTTTTGATTCAACGCCGTGACAACAGAGTCGCCTTTGTCGGCAAACACAGGAGTGCTGATGCTGATCGCACATATTCCAATAAAAAGAAACAGGGTACTAAACAGTGGCCTCATAGGACTACAAGGTAACTATTTTGCAGCGATAAAATGCAATTCCACGCCCTTAAAACTTACAAGATATACCTCGCAAATATGGGGTTATAGAACAGATCCAAACTATCTAATTCTACGTTTGTCCAATGCTTTCCTCAGTTTGTCTGCATTGGATTTATGGCCCTCAAAATCTTCGGCAAAATTGTGGCAACCAGAGAAATCATCCTTGGCACAAAAATAAATATAGCCGTGTTCATTATAATGTAACACCGCATTCAGCGCCTCTTGCGAAGGAATGCCAATCGGGCCGGGAGGTAAGCCTTTGTAGAGGTATGTATTGTACCTCGATTTTACTTTCAAATGTTTTTCTCTTACACGATTGGCTTGCAGCGCATTTGCCGCATACAGCACCGTAGGATCTGCCTGCAGTTTCATTTTCTTTCTCAGGCGATTGATGTACACGCCTGCAATCAAAGGCATCTCCGTCACATCTTTGGTTTCGGCATATACGATGGAAGCCAGGATCATGGCTTCGTCAGGACTTAAGTCTGCTGCTTTGGCAAGGTGACGTCGTTCGTCGTTCCAATAAAATAAATGTGCATCGTAAATATTTTCCAGCAACTCCCGCTCCGTAAAATTTCTGGGGAAACGATACATCCCAGGCACAAACATGGCCCATGCATTTTCACGGTTCAAGGCTCCGAGGCTATCGAGAAAGTCTTTGTCTTTCATGAGGTCTCGTAATTTCTTCAACGAGACGCCGGTTTGTTTTTCCAAACTAGGCAATACATTATTTCTATTTTTAAACCGATCGATTTCTATTTCCACATAATCTTTCACCCCTCTTCGTTGAATAGAAGACGCCAAAGAAAACCCATTCTTGCCATGTTCGATCACATACAAACCTGGTTTCAACAACGTGATCTCCTGGTACTGCAATCCCCATTGCAAAGGCAAAGAAGAACGAATGTAGCCCTTTGACTTCAGGCTATCCGCAAAGGCTTCAGGAGAAGCAGGAAATGGATTGTAATAATAAACTTTAGAAGAACGAAAATGAGTGATGCTGCTGAAACCCCAAAACAATACACCACATGTAATCATCAGGCATACTCCTCCCGCAATCCACCAACGGTAGTGTGGTCCTTTCTTCCGTGATTTTCTCACAGGAGGTCGGGTAGATTTGCCGGGTAATAGTTTTGTCATAGAGTAGTTTATTATTAAAAAGAGATTGAAGGATAAGTGTATTTATTGTTTGTGAGAATTGAAGTAGAAAGTTCTGAGTAAGTTTTTGGGCGTGTCCCTTCGGGTCGGGCTATTCGCTGCAAGTCCTCGCTCGGATCGATCTGCTCTTCATTCGCGATCTATCAGGCTCGCTGTGGGCTTTCCGCTGCTATCCCTCACGCAACCATATGAATCCTAATACTCCAACACGGTAAACTCCACTCTCCTGTTCAATCGCCGTGTCTCTTCTTTACTATTATCTGCAATCGGTCTTAAACCTCCGTATCCAATGGTGGTCATTCTATTCGCCTCAATTCCTTTTTGCTGTAGAAACTGCTCCACTGCTTTCGCACGCTGCAAGGACAACTGTTGATTGAGTGATGCATCGCCTACATTGTCTGTATGTCCTTCTATGCTGATTTTTAATTGAGGATGTTGCTGCATCAGTTGGTACAAATTATCCAAGGCAGGAAGAGAAGTTGGCAACAGATGCGCTTTTGTTTTTTCAAAATACAATTGTCGTATCGGTAGAGACTTTCCTATGATCAAAGGATCTAATCTTAGAATAAGTTCCTTTTGCAACGATTGATTTTCTTCGCCTGAAAAAGCTACGCTGTCCGCTTGTGCAAAGTATCCTTTGCGATCGGCAGAAATATAATAGGAGTCCGCATCGGGCAACACGATACGATAACTTCCATCTTTCGCATCCGACACTATGCTTCCCTTTTTATTTTCATTGTTGAGTGAATGATATACTAGACGAGCCTCCAAGGCAGCGCCTGTTTTATTGTCTAGTACTTTTCCGGATAACAAGCATACTTTTTCAGGAGCCAATGCTGGAGGTAATTCAACATTAAAGATATCTGTACCTCCCATGGATTGTACGTTAGAGACCAGGTAGGCTTTATTCTCATTGGCCGCTATAGAAAAGAACGCATCGAAACCTGTTGTGTTCACAGACGGTCCAAGGTTGATGGGCTTGCTCCAATTTCTCCAACTGTCATCCAAACGCTTCGACATAAAAATATCCTGATTGCCATAACCAGGATAACCTACAGAAGAAAAATACAACGTCTTATTATCTGCCGCTAAAAAAGGAGCAGCTTCGTTGAAGTATGTATTGATGGTTGATCCGAGATTGAGCGGTTCTGACCACTTGCCATTGCTGTTGAGAAAAGAAACATACAAATCATTGTAACCCATTGTTTCCGGTCGCAGTGCCGACAACAACATCGTACGGTTATCGGGCGACAAAGAAGCATCAAGCCATTGTCCATAATCATTTAAATTTTCGATCACGACATCTTGCGGTACGGACCACGAAGTACCGTTGAAGCGACTGATGGAAAATCCTCTGCCTTTGAAACTGCCGTCGGCATTGTAGGTGTTCAACAAGAGCAACGATTTATGATCTGCCGAACAAGAGATGACGGAGTTGAATACTTTATTATTGAGCGGAACACCTATGTTAACAGACTTCATCCAGTTTCCTTGCTTGTCTTTTGTAGACATCCAAATGTCTGCGGTATGCGAGGCTTGCGGTTCGCGTATAAAAAACAATACCGAACCATCAGGAGAAATAAGTGGTGCACTGTCGTTGAGCGCAGAATTGACAGCCGATCCCAATGTTTCTTTTTTTGCTTTGAAACTTTCTACCTGGCTAATGGTTTGTTGTTGTTTGACAATAAAAGAAGAAGCTGTAAATTTTATTTTATTCAGCGCATGAAAACCATGAGAAGAGAAAGCAAGTCCCGGGAAAATAGTGGTGAATACTTTCGTATCGTTGATACTGTAGGAACAACTGTCTCCATGACGTTGCATCAGCAAGGTGTTTTTCTGTCCTGCTTTTTTTATGGAGGGATGAATAACCTGACCAGAGATATCAATAAAACTTCCGTAGCGTAAACAACATACCTGATATTTCCCAGTAGCAGAGATCGAAAACTCATCGTACGTTTGTTCGTTGACATAGTTCCACACCAACCCTGCTGCGGCATTGGAATCGGCGGCTAGAATGGTAAAGGAAGTTTCTATAGAAAAATCTTCGGAGGGGTTGATGTAATTATCGACAGTAAACGTACTTTCTCCTTTGAGCGCGGTTCTGTCAATGGTATACTTTCCTTTTTCCATTGCAACAGTAGCATAGCCCAACTGACCAACTGGCCAGAAGCGTTCGTTCGTGGAAAAAATTTCGTCGACTACAAGATCTCTTTGTGCATGACAAACACCGCTGAGTACAAACGCTGCAGCGAAGAAAAATAAACGGAGGACATGCACCTGACCCATAACATAAAAGTTACTAAAACGGGTGCTGTAAACCAAACTTAGCGGCGAGTTGAATGAGGTCTTCTTTTACTTTAATTTGTAAGGGAATGCCATTGGCTCTGCGTTCCTCTTCCATCCAGCGTTCCGGATCGCCTGGTATCAATACTTTTTCACCCTCTACTGCTCTTGAATTTCTAAACGTCGTGATCCAATTGTCCATGTGCGCTTTGAATTCATCTGCCGGACGAAAGGCATCGATACGCATCGCACCAAAAAAATGTCCGATGCCTTTGCCTACCGGATTTTCAGGCAAAGGTAAAAACGCTACAAAAGGAGGAACCCAGGGACCATAATTCGCACCTGACAATACCGCAGAGAAAATATCTACGACAGAACCGAGGCAATATCCTTTGTGACTTCCATGATCACGGTCACCGCCCAGTGGCAAAAGCGCACCACCATCTTTCAATTCGTGCGGATTGGTAGACACCGCGCCTTTCGCGTCTTGTATCCATCCTTCCGGCGCTTCTTTTCCTACGCGTTGCAATATTTCTAATTTACCATTCGCTGCAGTCGTCGTTGCAAAGTCTGCTACAAATGGAGGTTGCTTGTCAGCAGGCACCGCCACCGCAATGGGATTGGTTCCTAATAATCGATCGAGTGAAAATGTTGGAGACACTAGTGGACTGGCATTCGTCATCGAGATACCGATCATGTCTTTTTCTAAAGCCATCATCGCATGATAACCTGCAATGCCGTAGTGATTGGAATTGCGAACAGCCACCCAACCGGTACCGGCTACTTCTGCTTTTTTTATCGCAATGGCCATGGCTTGCGGAGCAACGACCAAACCTAAACCGCCGTCTCCGTCTACTACAGCGGTAGATGGTGTTTCGTGTACGACTTGTATGTTAGGCGTTGCGTTAATGCGATTGCTTTCCCATAAACGCACATAACCCGATAGACGTGCTACGCCGTGAGAATCTACGCCCCGTATGTCTGCTGAAAGCAACACTTCTGTCGCTAAGCGAGCATCCTTTTCAGAACATCCGATTTTTAAAAATATTTCTTTACAAAAACCGTTAAGAGGATGATAAGCAATTAATGACTCGTTCATTCACGCAAATTAGAGATAATCGCGATAAATTTTCAATACATCGTTGCACTAAAATAATAATTACCCGAATTTCACTATGTTTATTTTTCTATTCTACCATTTAATACCTAAAACCGCTATGAAGACCAGCTATTTACTCTTGATCTTAACCTTGTTTGCTTTTGCGGCACAAGCACAAAACAAACGCGTGGAAGCCAAAGCAGAAATTAAAAACGTGACGGTATTTCTGGATAAAGCACAAGTGGGAAACCGCGTCAATTGCTCGCTCAATGCCGGAGTCACAGAAGTAGAAATCAAAAACCTACCCATAGGATTGTTTCCAAAAAGTATTCAGGTAACAGGTAAAGGAGATTATATTTTGTTGGGGGTACAACATAAAATCAATTACCTCAATCCTCATAAAACAGGTGAAGAAGTAAAGGCACTGGAAGATTCTGTGTATTCATTGACTAATCAGGTCAACTTGTTGACTGAAATGAAACAGGTGTACCAAGAGGAAGAAAACATGATCCTGGCCAATCAAAGCATGAAAGGCAACGACGCTATATTGAAAGCATTGGAGTTGGAAGACATGGCAGATTTTTACAGGGAACGTTTGACGGACATTCGCAAATCACAGTTGACGAATACTCTTCATATCAACAAACTGCAACTGGAGTTGAATAAATACAATCAACAATTGAACATCCTACACAATGAAATGAATAAACCCTCTTCCGATGTCATTGTAAAATTATCATCGAAAGTACCGCAGAATGTGCAACTGAATTTGGAATACATCACGGGCAATGCGCGTTGGTATCCACTATATGATATTCGCACGAAGGATCAGGGCAAAGAAGTACAATTGGCCTATAAGGCACAAGTGGTGCAGGAAACAGGCTTGAACTGGGACAATGTAAAATTAAAGCTCAGCACGACGAACCCTTCCATTGATGGAACGAAACCTGCGTTGAATAAATGGTCTTTGGATTTTTATGAACCGGTGCTGTATGAAAAAGAATACAGCAAGGCGAAGAAAAGCATGTACATGTCAGCGCCTGCTTCTGTACAAAGAGAAGAAGTATCAGAACCAGAACTAGATGCGAGCAGCTCTGCTGATTATACAACGGTGGTACAAACTTCTCTCTTCGCAGAATTCGACATCGCACTTCCTTATACGATTGAATCCAATCCTACCGGACAATTGGTGGATGTACAAAATTACAACCTCCCTGTATCCTTCCGTCATGGCGCGGTGCCGAAGTTGAGTAACTCTGCTTATTTGTTGGCAGACATTACAGGATGGGAATCACTGGCCTTATTGCCTGGCACGGCACAACTGTATTACCAAAATAATTTTGTAGGAGAATCGCAATTAGATCCGGTCAACTTCAAAGATACGTTGACACTTTCTTTGGGTGCAGATCCTAAAGTATTGGTGGAACGTGAACAGGTAAAAGATTTTTCCAGCAAAAAATTAATCGGCACGAATAAAAAAGAAGAATATGCCTACCGCATCAAAATCAGAAACACGAAAAAAGAAAACATCAACATTCGTGTAGAAGATCAACTACCGGTCAGCGGCAACAATCAGATTGAAGTAGAACTACTCGATGCCAACGGTGGCAAGGTAGAAGCCGATAGCGGCAAGATCACCTGGGACCTGAACGTAGCGCCAAATGAAACGAAAGAGATAGTGTTTAAGTATTCGGTGAAGTACCCGAAAGGGAAGACAGTATCGGGATTGTAAGCACAGTTATTTATTTAAAGGAACGAGGGACGAGAGATCAGGGACGGAAAATATCGTTCCTCGTCCCTGATCTCTCGTCCCTTTTAAATCTTTCCACTCACCACCAACTTCATCAACCCTTCCTTGAGCGCATAAAAAGACACTTCTATTTTTTCAATTTGCAATTGTTCGATGAGTGTTTCAATCAGTACTAGCGACACCACGATCATGTCTACGCGCAAGACAATCATGCCAGGCGTTTTCAGGCGCTCTTCTCTGCTTTTGGCAAGCAGCTCTTTCGCTATGGATTGAAAATCCTGCAAAGGCAAGCTGTATCCTTTTATTTTCTGACTCAGTATAATTCCATTTTTCTGGCAATAAATATCACAGAGCGTATCAAACGACCCCGAAGAACCGATCATTGTTTTCACACCACCTCTTCTCAGCATCTCTTTCCATAGGGCTTGCAGCGTGCCTTTCAAATAATAAGCAATCTCTTTGATTTCCGTTTCTGTAATCGGATCTGCATGATTGAATTTATCCATCAAACGCTGTCCGCCGATTTCAAAACTTTGTTTCCATAAAACCTCTTGCGCATTGCACAACACAAACTCTACACTTCCTCCACCGATGTCTACGAGCAAGGAAGATTCTGACTCCGGAATCATACCTGTTTGTTTGACTCCTTCATAGATCCAGGAGGCTTCCTGTTCGCCGCTCAGGATGAGTGTATCCCAACCTGTTGCTTTTTTTATGGCCGCTAAAAATTCCTGCTGATTGTCTGCCGAGCGCACCGCGCTGGTACCTGTCAATACTACACGATCCACTTTTTGTTCGTCGCATGTGGTCTTAAACTGAAGCAAGGCCGTCAACGCACGAGCAATCGCATCGGGCATGATGCGGTGGTTGTTGATGCCACCTCTTCCCAAACTTACCGCTTGTTTGTGATCCAATGTGATTTCATATTGAGTTCCTTCTACAGAGGCTATCAATAAATGAAATGTATTGGTGCCCATGTCGATCACGGCTATTTTTTGCATATAGTGAAGATAAGAATTGAGGGACGAGAAAGCAGGGACTAGGGATGATTTTATTTTACACATCTTGTTGGCGTCTCGCCAACAAGGGGGTAAGCTACAGTCCCATAGGGACAACATATTGGTACCATGGATCATCTTCACTACAAACCTAGTCCCTTTAGGGACTACACCACCTGAGGATATATCGTCCCTAAAGGGACTAGGTTATTTTATACTTTTCATGTTACCTCTATGTTGTCCCTACGGGACTTTTATAAAATCGTATTTCATTGCGTTAGGGATAGCAGCGGAAAGCCCACAGCGAGGCGACAGGATAGAATAAAAACTTAAAATCCATTTCGAGCGAGGACTTGAAGCGAATAGCCCGGCCCCGCCAAGCCGCCTATTGTTGAGGTATAAAACTTGCTTGGCAGGGAAACGCCCTCCGCTTATCCAATCGTTTCACGTTAAAAAAAAACATACTCTTAATCTACCAATCAAAACTAAATCACCCCATTCATCTCATAGACACCGTCTTTTACTCCAACCAAAATAAATTTCCTTTTCACCCCATCTATACGTATTTTTGAAAGCAAATCATTTAATCACATGGCCACAGAGAACAGTACAGCATTCTTATATAAATACCTGAATAACCCTTCTCCTACCGGATTCGAAGCGGGAGGACAACAAATATGGATGGATTATGTTCGTCCCTTTATCGATGAATTCATTGTAGATACTTATGGCACAGCGGTTGGCGTAGTGAATCCCAAAGCGGATTACAAAGTGGTGTTGGAAGCACATGCCGATGAAATCTCCTGGTTTGTCAATTACATCACCAAAGACGGATACATTTACGTGCGCAAAAATGGTGGTTCAGATCATGCCATTGCTCCTTCCATGCGTGTGAACATCCACACGGCCAAGGGCATTGTGAAAGGCGTCTTCGGATGGCCAGCCATCCACGTACGTGAAAACGACAAAGACCAACCGACATTGAAAAACCTGACCATTGATGTAGGTGCCGAAAACAAAGAAGAAGTGGAAGCGATGGGTGTGCATGTAGGTTGTGTCATCACCTTTGTAGACGAACTGACGGAACTCAATGGAAAATATTATGTAGGTCGCGCGCTGGACAACCGCATCGGTGGTTACATGATTGCAGAAGTGTTGCGCCTCTTAAAAGAAAACGACATCAAACTTCCTTTCGGATTGTATGTAGTGAACGCGGTGCAGGAAGAAATCGGATTGCGCGGCGCAGAGATGATCGCTCACCGCATCAAGCCAGATGTAGCGGTGATCACCGATGTATGTCACGATACACAATCGCCCATGTACAGCAAGGTACAAAGCGGAGACCTGGCTTGTGGCAAAGGTCCCGTATTGACTTATGGGCCTGCCGTGCAAAACAACTTATTGAAAATGATCATCGACGTCGCACAGCAAAAAGAAATTCCTTTTCAACGTGCTTCTGCCACACGCTCTACAGGTACCGATACAGACTCCTTCGCTTATTCCAATGTCGGCGTGGCTTCTGCCTTGATTTCACTTCCCTTGAAATACATGCACACCACGGTGGAAACGGTTTCACAAAAAGATGTGGAAGACGTGATACGACTCATGTATGAGTTCGTTATTCAATTACAATCTGGTCATGACTTCCGCTATATAAAACCATAATCCATGCACTTCGCTCTGCTTTTGTTTTTCATTGTCATCGCACCTGTCATCTCCGGTTGTTTCGGAGCGGTGTACGATATGATTGTATATACCTTGTCTCCTGAGTTCTTTACAGAATACAGGTTTCCTCAATTTGATATTTCACAAAAAATGAGACCCATTGTAGGTGCCGCCATCATTGGTTTTTCCAACAGTTGGGCGATCGGCATTCCGATTGGCATTATCCTGGCTACGATGTCCTACATGCACAGAAGTATCCATAAGACGTTCAAGTATATGATCATCTCTTACGTGATCGCTATCGTGACGTCCATTGTTTTTACTAGTATTGGTTTGATGCTAATGAAAGATCAATTGTCGCATAACATGTACATCGGCACAGACAAAGCCTTACAACGCACGGTCGAAATCATTGTAGACATGAACAACTTTACGCAGGCAGGAGCATTGATCGGTACGGCGCTGGCTTGTGCCTGGCAATTGTACATGATCCTGAAGAAAAAGGAACGCGCAGAAGAGTTTTAGTGTTCTGATCAAACCCATCGTTGATGCGGGTTAATCCACCTTTCAAAAAACACCCTCGTTGAAAAAAGAAACAGCAGCTAAAGTAAGCGGTAATTTATTTGACATTCAGGTCACTTCGAAACTTGCCCGATACATCAAACCCTACCGCGGCTTATTCATATTGGAGATTTTCCTGACCATCGTTGTCGCTTTGCTCGCTACAGTAAAGCCTTACATTGTTCAATACACCATCGATCACCAGATCGCCAGCGGAGATGTGATGGGTTTGTATTACATGATCGGTTTGTTGCTGATCATCCTGATTGTACACACCATCATTTCCTACGCCAATACCTACCTGGCCGACTGGCTTGGACAAAGTATCATCCGTGACATCCGCATCAAACTGTATGCACACCTCATGCGTTTCCGTTTGAGCTTTTTTGATAAAACACCCATCGGCCGATTGGTGACCCGTAACATCTCTGACATTGAAACGCTTTCTAACTTCACAAGTGAAGGGTTGGCGGGCATTCTGGGTGATGTGCTGCAATTGGCTTTTATTCTATCGTTCATGTTGTACATGAACTGGAAACTGACGCTCATCAGCCTTTCCGTGTTGCCTATACTATTGATCAGTACTTACGTCTTTAAAGAAAGCATCAAGCATTCCTTCAACCTGGTACGAACAGCTGTTTCCAATTTGAATACCTTTGTGCAGGAACACATTACAGGCATGGCCGTCGTACAGATCTTCAACAGCGAGGAACGCGAGTACAAAAAATTTGAAGCCATCAACGAAGAACACCGCGATGCCAATTTAAAATCTGTTTTATATTATTCCATTTATTTCCCTATCGCTGAAATCATCGGTGCTTCAGGCATAGGACTCCTCGTATGGATGGGATCGAAAGAAGTATTGTCGGGCTATACCACGGCCGGTACATTGATTTCTTTCATCATGTACATCTCCATGTTTTTCCGCCCGATCCGAATGATTGCTGATCGCTTCAACACCTTGCAGTTAGCAGCTGTGAGTGCCGATCGTATTTTCATTTTGTTAGAAGACAACGACGAAATTGCAGAAAACGGTACGCTTCAAAAAACGAACATAGAAGGTGAAGTGACCTTTGATCATGTTTCCTTTGGATACGACGATGATCGCTATGTATTGAAAGACATTTCATTTACGGTACACAAAGGACAAACCTTTGCCCTCGTAGGTCCAACAGGCGCCGGTAAGTCTTCCATCATCAACCTGATCTCCCGCTTATACGACATCCAAAAAGGGAAAATACTCATCGACGGTATTGATGTCCGCCAATTTGAATTGAGCAACCTGCGCGCGCAGATTGGAACGGTACTTCAGGATGTTTTTCTTTTTTCAGACAGCATCAGGAACAACATCACCCTACACAATCCCGACATCAGTGACGCACAGATCTGGGAAGCAGCCGAATTGGTAGGGGCAGCGCCATTCATCCGTCAACTGCACGGTCAATTGGATTATAAAGTGATGGAACGCGGAGGCACATTATCTGTGGGACAACGTCAATTGATCTCTTTCATTCGCACGCTGGTTTATGATCCAAAAATCATCATCCTCGACGAAGCCACTTCATCCATTGATGGAGAAACAGAAGAACTGATTCAGGAAGCCATTTTAAAATTGATGAAGGGCCGTACGGCCATTGTGATTGCACACCGTCTTTCTACCGTACAACACGCTGACACTATTTTAGTTATAGAACAGGGTGAGATCAAAGAGCGAGGCAATCACCAGCAATTGCTCCAGCTCGGAGGCATCTATAGTCAGATGGCGACGGTACAGTTCAAAAATAGTGAACAGTCATCAGTGGACAGTGGTCAGTAGTTTTTTTAATTGTTGAAGTTCAGCGAAGGCGAAAAACTGTTCACTGACCACTTCTCCTAAAAGGCCTTTTTTCACCGACATAGTGTGAAATTATATCTCCATACAGCTTCCATTTTATTGGGTAGATTAACGTTTATTTTTCTAACTTCGCCCTTTGCGATAACTGACCTTTTATTTATGAATTATCAGAGAATCAATAACATTACCGGCTGGCTTGTCTTTGCCATTGCCACTTCTGTTTACGTTTTAACCCTTGAGCCTACTTCCAGTTTTTGGGATTGCGGCGAGTTCATTTCAACTGCCTACAAATTGATGGTTCCCCATCCTCCAGGCGCTCCGATATTCTTATTGATCGGAAGATTGTTTTCTTTCTTCGCCTTGGGCGATGTCACCAAAGTGGCTTACTGGATCAACATGACGGCTGCGCTTTCCAGCAGTGCAACGATTTTGTTCTTGTTCTGGTCCATTACGTTGTTCGCTAAAAAATTAGTAACCCGAGACAACCCGATATTGTCTACTGGCAATATCATCGCCATCATTGGTAGTGGTTTAGTAGGTAGTTTGGCTTACGCGTTCTCCGATACGTTTTGGTTCTCCTCTGAAGAGGCCGAAGTATACGCGATGTCTTCTTTCCTGACAGCCTTCATCTTTTGGGCGATCCTAAAATGGGAAGCACATGCTGACGAAGAAGGATCCGATCGTTGGTTCCTCATCATCGCATACGGCATGGGTTTATCGATCGGTGTCCATTTGTTGAACCTTACTGCCATTCCTGCATTGGCTTTTGTTTATTATTTTAAAAAATACGATCAACCCACTGCCAAAGGCATTATCGCTACCCTTCTGCTCAGCTTACTGGGCGTGGGCATCATCATGGTGGGGATCATTCCTGGTCTACCTACTCTGGCGGCTAAATTTGAAATTTTCTTTGTCAATGTATTGGGATTGTCTTTCGGTACAGGCGCTGTTGTATTCGTCGTACTATTGATCGGTGCCTTGATCTATGGAATCCGTTATTCCATCAAAAATCAAAAACGCTGGTTGAACCTTTCTTTATTATCCTTCACCTTCATCCTGTTGGGTTTCGCTTCTTATGGGGTGATCCTGATTCGTTCACAGTTCAATCCCACCATTGACATGAACGATCCTGAAAACGTGATGTCCTTCATTTCTTATTTGAAAAGAGAACAATATGGAGATCGTCCATTAGTGAAAGGTCCTGTATTTACGGCCGGTTATCCGATCGACGTGAAGAAAACAGATGCCATTTACGCACCAGGAAAAGATGATAAAGGAAAAGACAAATATGTCATCACTGATTACAAGAGCGAATACATTTATAATCCTGCTCACGTGATGTTGTTCCCGCGTATGTACAGCACACAACCGCATCACATCCGTGCTTACCGCGATTGGTCAGGCTTGAAGGAAGGGCAAAAACCAACTTTCTTCCAAAACATGGGCTTCATGTTTACCTACCAAATGGGTCACATGTACTGGAGGTATTTCATGTGGAACTTTGCAGGACGTGAAGGCGATGAACAAAACTCCAACTGGTTGACGCCAGGTGAATGGTTTGATAAAAATATTCCAGCTGAAATCCGCGACAACAAAGCCCGCAATAATTTTTACATGCTGCCTTTGATTGCCGGCCTACTCGGTTTAGTTTTCCACTTCAGTAAAAATGCCAAAGACGGAAGTGTTGTAGCCTTGTTGTGGTTCTTCACCGGCTTGGCCATCATCCTCTATGCCAACCCGCAGCCTGTAGAGCCTAGGGAAAGAGATTATGTATTTGCAGGATCTTTCTATGCCTTTGCCTTTTGGATTGGTCTATCCGTTTTATTTATGGACGATCTCTTACGAAAAATAATCAAGAGCGAAACGCTGCGACCGGTATTGGTTACACTTATTTTGCTTGGTATCCCTACCATCATGATCGCTGAAGGATGGAACGATCACGACCGTTCTAAAAGATGGTTCCAGGTAGACGGCGCGAAAAATATTTTGAATTCTTGCGCACCGAACGCCATTCTCTTTACAGGTGGAGACAACGATACCTATCCACTATGGTACGCGCAGGAAGTAGAAGGTTTCCGTACAGACGTCAGAGTATGTAACCTGAGCTTGCTCAATACAGATTGGTACATCAACCAAATGAAACGTCAGTCTTATTTGTCAGATCCATTGCCTATTGATATCAAAAGTGAAAACTATACTTCTGGTGTCAATGATATGATTTACTTTGACGAAGTAAAAAGATACAGCGACGGTATCTCTTTAACAGGTTATTTGAAACTGTTGAACCAAAGAGATAAGCGTGTAACGAGAATCAATGACGGAGATGTGATCACTACCTATCCTTCACAAACCTTCATTCTTCCGGTAGATACCAGTGTGGTGAGACCATTGATCAATCCTAAGTTCTATCCGTTCATGCTGACTCAATTGAAATGGAAAGTCAACAAAAACAACATGGATAAAAAATCCATCATCATGCTGGACATGATTGCGAACAACAACTGGAAGCGTCCGATCTATTTCTCTACGACACTTTCAGGAGATGAATTCCTTGACCTGAAACCGTACATGCAATTGGAAGGTTTGGCGTACCGCCTGCTTCCTGTTACTATTCCAGGCGCTACCAATGGTTGGCTGGATGTCGACAAGATGTACGATAACATGCTCACTAAATTCTATTACAAAGGATTGAATGATTCTACCATCTTCTACAACGAAGACTACTACCGATTCACCAGCAATCACCGCAGTGAATTGTATAGCCTCGCCAGTCAGTTGATCAGAGAAGGACAAAAAGACAAAGCAAAAAAAGTAGTCGATTTCAGTTTCGAGAAAATACCAGCTTCTACTATTCCTTACGATTATAACAGCGCCATGTTTGTGTCTCTGTTGTTGGAATTAGGAGAAGAACAAAAAGCCATCGCCTTAGCAGAAGATATGGCAAAGAAATCAGACGACTTGTTGGGTTATTTCCAAACGCATCACATTCGTTATTCTACGAGAGAATATTCTTCTTTAAGAATCTTAGACATTCTGTACAGAAGCATGAGAACAGCCGGCAAGAACGAGCTCGCTGCCAAATACGAAGGCATGCTGAACAAGCGATATCAAAACAGTCAATACGGCACTGAAGAGTAAAACAAAAAACTCCCGACAGACATCGGGAGTTTTTTTAACACCTTACGAAATGAAACCTCCATTCAACAACAGACCACGCAGACCCATGCCTCCGGCAGATGATTTCATCATCGGTATGCATCCCGTAAAAGAAGCCATCCTGGCAGGAAAGACGATTGACAAAATTTTGATCGATCGTTTGGAAACAGGCGCTGCGACAAAAGACATCATGACCTTGTGTCTTGAAAATAATATTCCGGTACAAACTGTTCCTCCTGAAAAACTAAAACGCATCACACACAAAATACACCAGGGCATCATTGCCTTGCTGTCTCCTGTCCCGTTTTGCAACCTAGACAACCTTGTCATGGATGCGTTTGAAAAAGGAGAAGATCCGTTGATTGTGGTGTTGGATAGAATTACCGACGTGCGCAACATGGGTGCCATCGCGCGCTCCTGCGAGTGTATGGGTGTGCATGCCATCGTGATACCGGAAAAAAATGCCGCACGCATCAACCATGAAGCCATGAAATCTTCTGCCGGTGCGTTGCTTCATATTCCTTTGTGCAGAGAAGAAAATTTAAAAGCCACCGTACTTAAACTAAGAAACTTCGGACTGGTCATTGCAGGAGTAACGGAGAAAGGAGTAGAGACACCTTACAGCACAGATTTGAAAGGTCCTTTAGCCATTGTGATGGGATCAGAAGAAGATGGCATTTCAGACGATATCATTCGTCAATGCGATCACTTGATACAAATACCCATGCAGGGAAAAATCAATTCGCTGAATGTGTCGGTGGCAACGGGGGTGGTGTTGTACGAGGTGAGTAGACAGAGAGTGAATGGTTAGTGACTGCTATCATTTAAGTTTGTCGATTTATTAATTGCTGTTTTGCCCCTAAATCCCCTGAAGGGGACTTAAATAAAAAGAAAAAAGCTCGTTATCTGAACGAGCTTTTTTCTTTTCTACAAAACTGAAATATTTATAAAAGTAAAGTCCCCTTCAGGGGATTTAGGGGCAAAACAGTTTATTATATATATTTAATTCCTTTATTCGCTTTCGCATCCGCGACAAAGTCTTTCACTCGTTGTTCCTGGTCCTTGCGGCAGATCATCAACACGCCGTCGTATTCGGCGATGATGTAATCTTCTAATCCTTCCACCACTACCAATTTATCTTTCGGCATTTTGATGATGCAATTGTTGGTCTCATAGGTCATGGCATTGCCATCGACTACGTTTCCATTTTCATCTTTTTCAGAATTTTCGTACAAGGATTTCCAGGTTCCCAAATCGGACCAACCAAAATCGCTGGGGACTACATATACATTAGGCGCTTTCTCCAGTATACCGTAATCAATAGAGATGTTGCGGCATTGAGAGTATGCCTTCAATACAAAATCTTTTTCTCCATCTGTCCAGTAAGCGTCTTTACCTTCTGAAAAAGTTTCTGCCATGTCTGGCATGTACTCCGCAAATGCTTTTAAGATAGACGATACATTCCAAACAAAAATACCCGAGTTCCATAAGAAATCTCCACTGTCCAAAAAAACCTTCGCTAAATCCAAAGCAGGTTTTTCAGTAAAGGTTTTTACCTTTTTAATTTTTTGTTTTTTATCTTCTATAAACTGAATGTATCCATAACCTGTGTCAGGCCTGGTAGGTTGTATACCCAATGTGACCAACAAATCAGAAGATGCTGTAGATTCCATCGCCACTTTCAACGTATCCACAAAACGTATTTCATCTTTGATGATGTGATCAGAAGGAAGAACAACAATATTTGCTTGTTTATTTTTTTGATAGATCTTATAACAAGCATACGCAATGCATGGTGCTGTATTGCGTCCCACGGGCTCTGCAAGGATCTGGTGATCTTTCAAAAAAGGCAATTGCTCTTTTACCAATGAAATATAATCCTGATTCGTTACCACCAAAATATTTTCATGAGCAACCAATGGTTCAAGACGCTTTACTGTTTGTTGCAGCAAACTCTTACCGGTGCCTAATACATCATGGAATTGCTTAGGATACTTAGTTCTGCTGAAAGGCCAAAACCTACTTCCTATACCACCAGCCATTATCACTGCGTACTGACTCTTCTGCATCAATTCAATTGGTTTTAAGAAACGAATTAAGGCGAATTTACGCTAATAAAGAAAGATATACAATTATTAAAGGAGAACTTACACAAGCCTCCCAGCCTTCCTAGCGCTTTATTTGCAAACAAGCGGTATTTGTCGAATCACGAAATCTTTAGATCGAGATTGTTCTTTCATTTTAGATCATAAATCCACATTATACTACATGGCCTCTTTCATCCTATGTAAATTTTGTTAACTTCAATTAGAGTTTCACAATCAAAGAATTACATCACATAAATCAAGGTCCTATCATGATAATTGAAAATGAAGTAGAGATCTACAGTATACTCAAAGAAGTTTTTGGCTATAGTCAATTCAGAGGCACCCAGGAAAAAATCATCAATAACCTACTTGCAGGCAAGAACACTTTTGTCATCATGCCTACCGGCGCAGGAAAATCCCTATGCTACCAATTGCCTGCCCTCATCTTACCTGGTACTGCCATTGTTATTTCTCCTCTGATCGCTCTGATGAAAAATCAGGTAGACCAATTAGCCGGTCATGGAGTTAACGCACAATTTTTGAATTCCACTTTAACAAAAGGTGAAATCAATACCGTAAAAAAAGAAACGCTGAAAGGCAATGTTCGTTTGCTGTATGTTGCCCCCGAGACACTTACTAAAGAAGAAAATATTGAATTCCTTCGTCAGGCTAACATTTCTTTTGTAGCCATTGATGAAGCACATTGTATTTCAGAATGGGGACATGACTTCAGACCTGAATACAGAAAGATTCGCACCATCATCGAACAACTGGGTAGCAATATTCCTGTCATCGCTTTGACAGCGACTGCAACACCAAAAGTTCAGCTGGACATTCAGAAAAACCTGCACATGGAAGAAGCTTCATTGTTCAAGTCTTCTTTCAATCGCAAAAATTTATTTTATACCATTCGTCCAAAAGGTGGTACAAAAAAGCAACTCATTACTTTCATCAAAAAACACAAAGGCAAAAGTGGTATCATCTATTGCCTGAGTCGTAAGAAAGTAGAAGAGATTGCAGAACTATTAAAAGTCAATGACATCAACGCCCTGCCGTACCATGCAGGATTGGATGCATCAGTACGTATCCACAACCAGGATGCTTTCTTAAATGAAGAAGCCGATGTTATCGTGGCGACGATTGCTTTTGGAATGGGCATCGACAAACCAGATGTTCGTTTCGTAGTGCATTACGATACTCCCAAATCATTAGAAGGATATTACCAGGAAACCGGAAGAGCGGGCAGAGATGGTATGGATGCAGATTGCTTGATGTTCTACAGTTACAACGACATCATCAAACTGGACAAATTCAACAAAGACAAAAACGTTACCGAACGCGACAACGCCAAACAGTTGTTGATGGAGATGGCTGCTTATGCGGAGTCTTCTGTATGCAGAAGGAAAGTCATTTTAAATTACTTTGGCGAACGCCTGGAACAAGATTGTGGATTTTGTGACAACTGCGCAACTCCCAAAGAACAATTTGAAGGCAAAGCATACCTTGAATTGGCTGTTCAGACGGCATTGCTTACCGAAGAAAAATTTGGGGTGCAACACATGAGTCAGGTGTTGGCCGGTATTGATAATGAATACGCCATCAGTTACCAACACAACCAATTGCCCATCTTTGGTAAAGGCAGAGAAGAATCTGTTGCCTTCTGGGGATCTGTGTTCCGTCAAGCCATACTGGCGGGATTCCTGGACAAAGACATCGACAATTACGGCATCATTAAAGTCACCAATGCCGGAAGAACGTTTCTTAAGAAACCCTATTCTATTACGCTGTCAAGAGACCATGACTATAATAAAATAGAAAATGCAACAGACAGTGCAGAAGCTGGAGCTAAAATTGGATGCGACGAAGTGTTGATGGAAGTCTTGAAAAGCTTGCGTAAAAAAGTAGCGAAAGAAAAAAATGTACCTCCTTACGTCGTGTTTCAGGAACCATCACTCGTGGAGATGGCAACTTTATATCCTACTACACTGGATGAGTTGAGTAGAATCAACGGAGTCGGTATGGGTAAGGCACAAAAATTCGGTAAAGCATTTATAGAAATCATCAAGCAATACGTAGCAGACAACGACATCACTCCTTCTAATGAAATTGTGATCAAGTCTTCTGTCAATAAATCCAAGATCAAGGTATTCATCATCCAGCAAGTGGATCGTAAAATAGATTTGGAAGAGATTGCAGAAAGTAAGAATATTGCACTGCAGGAATTGATGGCAGAAGTAGAACACATTTGTTACTCCGGCACAAAATTAAATCTTGATTACTACATCGACCAGGTGATTGATTTAGACAAGCAGGATGACATTTTCGATTACTTTATGCAGGCTGAAAACGACAGCATCAGTCATGCCATGAATGAATTGGGATCTGATTATACAGAAGAAGAATTGAGACTGATGCGCATCAAGTTTCTTTCTGAATTGGCTAACTAAATATTGTTTACGCAAAGCACATGATGAATATTTTATTGATTGGCTCCGGAGGGAGAGAACACGCACTAGCGTGGAAAATAAAACAAAGCCCCCGTTGCCAAACTATTTTTATCGCTCCCGGAAATGCAGGTACTGCGCAAGTGGGAGAAAATGTAAACATCGACATGAACGACTTCCCGGCTCTCGGGAAGTTTTGCATGGACAACAAAATAGATCTTGTACTGGTTGGCCCGGAAGCTCCATTGGTAAATGGTATCCGTGATTATTTTGAAACCGATTCGGCGTTGGATCACATTCTTTTTGTAGGTCCCGGGAAAAAAGGAGCGCAACTGGAAGGCAGTAAAGATTTTTCCAAACAGTTCATGGAAAGACATGACATTCCCACTGCTTCTTCTGAAACCTTCACCGACAGAGAGATTGAAGCGGCAAAGGCTTATATCAAACACCATCCTCTTCCTATCGTTTTAAAAGCAGATGGATTGGCGGCAGGTAAAGGAGTGATCATTGCCGAATCATTGCAGGAAGCAGAAAAAGCATTGGACGATATTCTTGCCGATAAGAAATTTGGTGATGCAGGAGCGAAAGTAGTCATCGAACAATTTTTGAGAGGCATTGAAATGTCTTCTTTCGTATTGACCGATGGCAAAAATTATGTCATGCTTCCCGATGCAAAAGATTACAAACGCATCGGCGAAAAAGATACCGGCCTCAACACAGGTGGCATGGGTGCTGTATCGCCTGTTCCTTTTGCACAAGGAGAATTCATGCGCAAAGTAGAACAACGCATCGTCATCCCAACCATCAACGGACTAGCGAAAGATAAAATTCCTTATGTAGGATTTGTATTCATCGGTCTCATGAATGTAGACGGTGAACCTTACGTCATCGAATACAACGCACGCTTAGGAGATCCTGAAACAGAAGTCATCGTACCGCGCATTGCCAATGACCTGGTAGATGTACTCGTACTGGCTGCACAGAAAAAACTCAACGAAGCGAAAATAGAATTGAATCCACAGACCGCTACTACCGTGGTATTGGTAGCAGGTGGTTATCCGGAAGATTACGGAAAAGGAGATGTCATCACCGCTATCGATCAAACAAAAGATGTGATGGTGTTTCATGCCGGCACCAAACTCAACGACCAAAAAGAATTGGTCACCAATGGAGGAAGAGTCATTACCGTTACGGCTTTTGGCGACAGTATTGAATCAGCGGTAGAAAAATCCAACAAAGCCGCACAGACCATACAGTGGAAAGGAAAATATTTCAGACGGGATGTAGGACTGGATTTGCTGGCTTATGAGAAAAAAGTGATCAGTGGTCAGTGATCGGTGGTCAGTTTTGCGATTACAATCTTATGACTAAGGTGCGGGATAATTCTTGCACCTTTTTTTTTGCTGTCTTGCC
>JAQBNU010000161.1 GCA_028288365.1 Chitinophagaceae bacterium
TTTAATGTTAATCCTATTTAAATTGCTTATAATCAATTACTTGTTTGTTTTTAAGTGTTAACATGGAAATAGCATTATTTGTTCATAATAAACATGGCTGAATTCTAAAGCCTGTTGTTGGTGTTATCACCAGCAATTTGTGCGGAGGCTTGTACGGCAGGTGCTGAAGGAAATAAAGCGGACCTTATAGTTGCTTGTGTTGTCACCAGCAACGGCGCGAGATAAGATATTTTGGCTAAAGCCACCAAAGATATCGCATTAATCCGTCCCATAAATGGGACGGCAATGAATAGAATTATTGAAGTAAAACTTTATTTCATTGCCGTTGGCTTCAGTGGCTGTTGCACGACTACAGGCACAATAATCAGCAGTTAATTATTTAATATATTGATTATTAGTATATTAGATCATGCAAGGAAAGAAAAAATACCAAGAGAAGCTTTTCATTAGCTTCCAATTATCGGATCAGGTTCCAGTAGATAACTTATATAGACGCTTAAATGAGTTTATTGATTTTAGCTTTCTTTATAAGGCAACAGCACAATATTATGGCACAGAAGGGCAAAAGAGCATAGATCCGGTTGTGTTTATGAAACTTATGCTGGCTGGTTACCTGGAGAACCTGAGTAGTGACAGGCGGATCATCAACACATTGCGGCTCCGGCTTGATATCCGTTACTTTATCGGATATGACCTTGATGAAGAGTTGCCCTGGCATAGTACGCTAAGCAGGACAAGGCAACTGTACGGAGAACATGTATTTACAGAACTGTTTAAACACGTACTGAAACAGTGTATTGATAAAGGCATGGTTTCTGGCAGACGGCAGGCGGTTGACAGCGTGTTTATAAAAGCAAATGCTTCAATTGACAGCATGTTAGCCAAAGAGATTTTAGATGATGTTAATGATTATGGGCAGGAATTAAAAGCTAATGAGGATAAGGATGAAAAGCCGGGAATGAAAGCGGTTTCCGAAGATGAGCAACAAGGTGGAGATACACAGGTAAAGATAACCAATGGCACGCATTATAGCCCTACAGATCCGGATGCCCGCATATCGACCAAACCTGGCAAACCCAGTAACCTGAACTATCTCGGACAGGTAGCTGTGGATACGGCATCTCATGTAATAACCTCTGTAAAGGCTTATTTGGCTGATATGCGCGATAGCCAGTGTCTGCCTTCATTTCTTGTGCATTTGAGGCAAAACCTCAAAGAGAATGACACCGGCATGATTGAGGTGGTTGCCGATACGAATTATAGCAGTGGAACTTCGTTAAAAGCATTGCAGGCTATGGGCATCATTGGATACATTCCCAATACGGGCAGGTTCAAATACGATAAAGAAGGCTTTATATATCATCCTGAGAGAGATTATTATGAGTGCAGAAATGGTAGATCATTACCTTTTAGCGGAATAAGTGAGAACGATAAACGTTATACCATCACTCAAAAACAATGTATCGGATGCCCCTTTAAAGAAAGTTGTATTGGCGATAAAAAGCACATGGCCATAAAAACCACTATTGATAAGCCCTATTATGACCAAATGCATGTCAGGATGCAATCTAAAAAGGCCAAAAGGTTAATGAAAATAAGACAAAGCACAGTGGAACCTGTAATTGGAACCCTAGTTAATTATCTGGGGATAAAAAAGGCCAATTCAAGAGGACTTGACCAGGCCAATAAGTGCTTAACGATGGCTGCTGTCGCCTATAATCTCAAAAAATTGCTTAAATACAAACCACGTCCAATTATCCATAAGCAACAACAAACAAATCAAAAGCTTAAAAACGCAAAATGCTTGTTTGAGGCTTCCTTTAATCTTATGGTTGATCAAGTAAGCTTGTTTATAAAGATGATCAGAAATCCGGCACTGCTTAACACAATTAAACTATAATCGTAAAATGACATTAGAAACCTGATGTCGTGCAACAGCCACTGAAGCCAACGGTAATGAACAGAGAAAAAGATAAATTCATTGCCGTCCCATTTATGGGACGGAGTAGGTAGAAAGAAGTTTTGGCTTTAGCCAAACTAAGCGGGGTTTTCTCTGCTTAAGGTTAACTCAACCCGTTAAGACTTACGAAGTTTTTAAAACTTCGTAAGTCTGGCAGTTTAAACGGATCACGCTTTAAGTAATAAGCAATAGTACGCAAAAAACAGCGGGAAAAGGGTTTACACAAAGTTTACATGTTTTAATATTTAAAATTATTAAGTAGTTGTTAATCAAATGTTTATAAAAATCATAGGTTGACACTATTTTAGTTAATTTTAATGATAATGACCACCTATTTAAGCGGGGCGCTTAAATAGGCGAGTAGCGTGGCAATCTCGTCTTAAGCAGAGCAAACTACGGGATTGCCGCATCGCCCCGATGCACAACCCGGGCCGCTTCTCGCAATGACAAAATGTTATTAATCAATTCAATAGCTTATACAACTTCTCCTGTAATATCCTTTTTTCAGGTGCGGAGCGGGTGAGGCCGATGGCTTTTTCTAAGCTTGTTTT
>JAQBNU010000075.1 GCA_028288365.1 Chitinophagaceae bacterium
TCCCCTGATTGATTTACACTAGTAGAAAAAATAAAAAATGAGGAAGGGAAAGTCTGGGAAAGGACATATGACTATTGTCCCGTTCTACTTTACAGCGGGTAAAGAAAAGGAGATAGCTTATACGATCAAAGACTTGCTCTCTTATAATGCTTATAGAACTTCATTCTATGCATTCTGATTTGTTTAATCAGTTCTGCATTTTCAGCAATAATAAGATCCGTGTCTTTGGTTTTACGACGGCCAAAACGAAAGAGCACTTTCATTTCATGAACCAGATTTACTAGGAGCTTTTTCATAATGGCTTTTACGTTTTATACTTTAGAAGGTTATGATTGAACTGACTGATAGATTGTTAAACAAGTATAAGTTTCTAAATAAAAGAGACCGGTAATTATTTCGTTGAATGCTTTAAAATTTGAAGTGGAGGCAATAGTTACAGTTTTTAGGTAGTCGGCTAGTCGATACCTTATTTTGTTTTGTCGTATTTATTAATTATTTTGTCTTGTTAAAAAGGTGTTTTGTAGAAGTTGTAAAGAGGGCTTTTTGTGAAGGTGTTAGCTCGCTTAATTCTATAATGACTCCCATCGTCTTTTATAAGTTATAGCGTTTGTATGGATCAAGTGAGTGATTTCTTTTCGGGCCTGTTGTCTTCCTCTTTATGGCCTGCTCGTTGGTATTGTGGTGTATGGACAGATTTTCATGGATGGCTCTATATCCTTTCCAGTTTTGCTATATGGGCAGCTTATTTTTTGATTCCTATCATCATGTTTTATGTGGTGGTCAAAAGAAAAGCGGACTTACCTTTTCCTCATGTCATTGGTTTTTTTATTTTTTTTATTCTTAGTTGTGGAATCACTCATCTAATCGATGCCGTTGTCTTTTGGACTCCTATTTATCGTTTGCATGCTTTGTTCTTGTTCGTGACGGCTATTGTATCCTGGTTTGCGGTGGTGTATTTATACAAAATATTACCGTATGCCTTGACCTTCACATCACCTCAAGAATTAGAACGTGTAGTTGAACAACGTACTACAGAACTTGAAAAAAAAAATAACGATTTAACCAGGTTGAATAAAGAGATGGACAATTTTGTTTACACTACTTCTCATGACCTGAAGTCTCCGATTAATAATATTGCAGGCCTTGTAAATATACTTAAGACGGAAATGCCAAGAGGCAATGTGACCGTTGATGAGTTATTGGATCGGATAGATACTTCTTCTTCACGGGCAATTAAAGCCATCCAAAATCTTACCGGTATACTCAAGGTGCATACGGAGCCTTATGACGATATAGAAGAAATTAATATACGATCGTTAGTAGAAGAAATTTTAGAGGAGAATAATCTTTTTGTAAAAGAAAATGATGCGCTTATTCAATATCGTTTAGCTCAACCATCTGTTTTGTTTAGCAAGACGGCCTTAAAAAGTATTTTGTATAATTTGATTACGAACGCCATTAAATATAAATCAAAGGATCGCAAACCTGTTATTGTAATTAGTTCTTCGTTTGTTTCCAAACAGCCGCAAGTGGAAATTAATGTTTCAGATAATGGTTTGGGAATGGATCTAGAAGCCTATGGCGACAAGGTATTTGGGCTATTTAAACGATTTCATGATCACATAGAGGGTTCTGGAATTGGATTGTATTCAGTTAGAAAAATAATAGAAACAAAAGGAGGCTCTATAAGTGTTGATAGTAAAGTAAACCAGGGAACTACTTTTAATCTTATACTACCACAATGAAAAGACTAGAGTCTGTGCTGTTAGTGGACGATGATCCCATTTGCAATTTTATCAGTACTACCTTATTGAGGCAGTTGCATGTATCGGAAGATGTACATTCTGTCACGAATGGAAAAGAAGCCCTACTTTTTTTAAGAGAAAAGGCTCTTATTAAAACGGTAACTATTTTCCCTGAAGTTATTTTTCTCGATCTGAATATGCCGGTAATGGATGGTTTTGATTTTTTAGAACAATTAAATATGACATTGCCGACTTTCGCTAGTGTTTGTAAAATATATGTATTGACCTCTTCGGAAAGTCCTGTAGATATAGACCGATGCCATTCTTATGAAATTGCAGGATACATTAGTAAACCATTGACAGAGGAAAAGTTAGAACTGGTCGCTAATGCTATGGAGTAGTTTTTAGTACAAAGGGGTTGTCTTTTTTTTTGCTCTGATGAACGGCTTTTTCGCTATCCTTGAAAGGTGTTATTTTGCAAATATTTTTGCATATTGCTATGTCTAGAACTTTCAGAATAGTATAACATGGTAAAAACAGCTATGAAGTTTAAAAAAGAATGGATGTTGATGGTATTTACATTGACTTCTTTCGTGTCTTTGCAAGCTCAAAATCTTCCCATCGATGCAGAAACTAAAAAGGTACTGTATCAGGAAACTGTAGAAATCGATAGCTTAACGAAAGATGTTTTGAATGAACGTGCGAAAACATGGATGACGCATTTTTATAAGTCGGATAAGCTTGACATGAATGATGTTGCAAACAGCAGGATCATGAAAGAGGGGTACTTTATTATCAAGCTGACGTATGATTATAAATACAAATCAGAAAATAATGTGTCCTACATGATTACCATTGCGAGTAAAGAAGGGAAATACCGTTACTCGATTACTGATTTTAAATTTTATAATATTAAATCAGGACCGAAGACCATGGTTACATTAGAAGCGGCTTACGCAAAGATGAACACTCAAAATAAAGGTGAGACGAATACTCAAATTCCCAAAGAAATTGCGACGTTAGTTGAAGATCTCAAAAAGTTCATGAGCACTGGACTCATTAAAAATAAAGATGATTGGTAGGCATGATATTCAGAAACGTACCACAAAAAAGGTGTCCTATCATAAATAGGACACCTTTTTTATGGCCCAGGTCTTTATGCACCTTAATTGATCGAAAGGTACAAAAATACTCATTAATAGGTATTTCAACTGTGGCCAAACCTGTCGTCCTTTGTAAGAGATTGGATATTATAAAGTTCTCGTATTTTTTCATCTAATAAGAACCTCTGGGATTTTTTTTCCAGAGGTTTTTTTATTGCTATGATTTTGTTTCTTTCTCCTTTCTGTTGCTACTTTGATTTTGTCAAGAATGATCTTTAATTAATTCGAATGGTATCTCAATCAAAAAAAGCAATCTTTTGCTGGAGTGGTGGAAAAGATTCCGCGTATGCTTTACATCTTGTACAACAGGAAAACAAATATGAAATTGTTTTTTTGCTGACCACTTTGAATGAACAGTTCAAAAGAATTTCTATGCATGGTGTACGAGAAGAGTTGTTGGATGTGCAAGCCGATGCCCTGAATATTCCGTTGGTTAAAGTGTGGGTGAAAGAGGGGACGAATAACGAGTATGAACGGCAAATGAAAAAAGCTTTAGAGCAAGCACAAACTCAAGGCGTGACGCACGTGATTTTCGGAGACATCTTTTTGGAAGATCTAAGAAAATACCGGGAAGAAAATTTAAAGCAAATTAACATGCATGCCGTATTCCCACTATGGAAAAAAAACACCACAGAATTGATTCAGCATTTTATTCAACTGAAATTTAAAACGATTACATGCTGCACGAACGATCAATACTTAGGAGAAGAATGGGTGGGGAAAGAAGTCAATGAAGAGTTTGTTAAGAGTTTGCCTTCTGCAGTAGATCCTTGTGGAGAGAATGGAGAGTATCACACGTTTTGTTATGCAGGTCCAATTTTTAGAACGACTTTATCTGTAGAAAAAGGAGAAAAAATATATCGTCCGCTAGAAATAAAAGTAACAGATGATTGTTCTTTGTCAGCCAGCCAGACAAAAGGATTTTGGTTTTGTGACTTGATAAAAGAGTAATAGTTTTTAGCTGACTACTAAAATGTACCTTCGCAAGCCTGATTGACCAGTTCAATAAATTCACGTGGATGTTTCCCTATTTTCTCTCCACGCTTGTGTCCAAGTCGTACGATGACTAATTGCTGTTCGGGAATCACAATGATGTATTGTCCTAAAATACCGCGTGCATAAAATACTTGCTTATTGTATTTGTTGGGATAGATCCACCATTGTAAACCGTAAAAGTCATTGGGTTTGTTTGTTTCTTTATCCAGCAGGCCATTTGGTGTAATGGCTTCTTTTATATAAGCAGAAGAAACAACTTGTTGTGCTCCCCATTTACCTTCCTGTAAATATAGTTTGCCTAATCGTGCGAAATCCCTTGTGGTTGCATAGATACAGCAATATGCTTTTTCATTATGATTTTTGTCATCGAGACTCCACAAGGCATAACTTTCTGCTCCGATAGGCCCCCATAAATTTTCCTGCATAAACTGTGAGGTACTTTTCCCTGTTGCTTTGGTCAATAGCAAACTTAAAATTTGAGTATCTCCACTTTTGTAATCGAAAAATTTACCCGGTGCTTCGCTTACTTTTAATCGATCAACAGTTCCTTCTAAATCGGTACCGTAGTATGCTTCTGTTGTAATAGAAAAAGCGCTGGCATATGCTTCATCCCAATTCAAACCTGACGACATTGTCAGGCAGTGACGGATGGTAATTTTTTCTTTACCGTCTTTTTGGAAAGAAGGTAAGTAATGGGCTATCGGTTCATCTAGACTTTTGATATAACCTTTGTCCAAGGCGATGCCAATTAAAGTCCCAACAAAGCTTTTTGCAACAGAAAACGAACCCGAATGAGTCGTGTCTGAATAATGATCGTAATAATGTTCCTGTAGTATAGAATCATTTTTAACGATTAACAAAGCTGTTGTCTCATATTGTTGAAGTAAATGATCCAGACTGTCGGGCAAAACCTTTTCATTATAATGTGTGCTGATAGCCCAGGGCTGTGGTGTTGGTGATGGGGCAATGGTGCGGCTGTAAAAAATATCTTGATCATTGATGTCAGGATATGTATAGATAAGCGCCTTGTAAATAAATGTCTTATGCGTAAATACTAATACAAGGTGGGTAATGGCGAATACTGCAACAATCGCCAACAGTACTTTTTTTTTCATGACAGAGAAATGTTAAAAGTCGTGTCCAAGTGTAAAGTAAAACATAGGAGTTTGAATGAGATTGTTTTTAATACCCCATGCTACATCAAACTTCATGTAATAACCGACCAACAAAGATCGAATCCCTGCTCCGTAACCTACAAGAAAAGGATTGCGATAGTTGGTTACAACGGCTTTGAAAGGAGGTTCATTGATGGTTTGTGTACTGATGCTATTGTCTGTGCCGAATGGATTATTACCATTCCATGCGCTACCTGCATCTACAAATGTGATCAATTGAAGGTTGCGTAGGAAGGCGGAACCAATAGTGCCTTTGTATAAATATTGAGCGATAGGAAAACGTAATTCAGCATTGAATACTAAAAAGCGTTCTCCAAATTGAGTGTTGTATTGAAAGCCTCGTACGTTAGTCACAAAGCGATTAAACAATACATCAGAGTTGTCTTTCTGATATTGTACCTGCAAAGGAGAATTAGGATTTGTTTGATCTGTTGAGTTGAACAACCAATTGTCCATTCCCCCCAGTAAATATTTTTTAGGAGAACTGCCAAAAAACTGACCGTAAGAAGCACGGAGAGCCAGCAACAGAGCTCGATGTACAGGTTGGTAGTGTCTTATGTCAACAAGGAACTGACTAAAGTTTTTGGTTGCATCCGTAGTGTGTCGATGCGATTCTACAAATACTTTGGCAACAGTGCCGGCTTTCATATTCAATCCATAGTATCGGGTGAAATCATATACCCATTCTACTTTACCTCCTGTGTATACATTCACGACATCAGGATCGTTCTGAAGAGTTACCAGATCACTTAAATCAGAGAATCTAGTTTGTGTGACAATAGGAGAAAATACGATTCGCTGATGAGGATTGATAGGATAGGAGATCCCAACTGTGAAACGATTTAACGTATAACTTTGTATCACATTGTTGCCGGAAGCAAGGTAAGCTTGTCTGTCATATCGGAATTGAAAATCCAACCGATGTTTCAGTATTAGGTACTCTGCGTACATGTTGCTGTTTTTAAAGTCTCCAAGAATGAAAAGACCGAGATCAAAGCGATTATTTTGCAACAAGTCGCTCATTTGTCCATCAAGCAATATTCCCATGCCTCGAAGAGGATCCACCATCAGTGCAGTAGTGACGGCATCTATACCAAATATTTTTTTATACTTATAAGGACCTTTGACTTTAATTAAGTTAGGTTGATTGTTTTGAGCTGGGTCAATTTGGTTTTGATCTCCCAAGTCATCTTTTTTCTTTTGTGCGTCAGCCAGCGCTTTTTTCTTTTCGTATTCTGATTCAAAAATAAGATTGTCGAAATTAAAATCTTCTTCTTTGATGGGAGTAGGAAGAAGTTCAGAAGATTCTTCTGAATCCTTTCCTTGTGAGCGTTGTTGAAAGTTTTGTTTCAACGTATGTTTTTTGCCCATTGATGTGTAGGGTGCGATTTCATTCAAAGGAAAATAAGTCAGTGAATCAAGGTAAAGAAAATCATTTCCACCTTCATTCAACACATAGCTGAACAATTCAGGAGAATCAGCAGCTAGAGAAAAGTCTTTTACATCGTAATAAAAATGGGTGACTTGTTTTAAGTCACCGGTTGGTAAATTATAACAGAATACATTGCTAATACCTGTTCTGTCGCTGATGAAATATAATTCGTCTTTGTTTTTAAATACCGGATGATAATTATTACCGACAGAAGTAATCGCCTTCATGGTGGCATTTCTGTAGTCAAATAAAAATAGATTCAGCAATGAATCATTGGTACTACCTTCCAACGGACGGGAAGAAGAGAACACAAATTCAAATCTGCTATTTGGTACAAACACCGGATCAAGATCATTGTAAGGATCCATGGTCAGTTGTTTCAAGTTGTTACGTCCAAGATCCCATACCCAGATATCGGTTTTACCTCTTACATCTCCACTGATCAAAACAAGTTCTCCGTCTGTAGAGTAAGAAAAGGAAAGCGTCTGTGTGAAATCGCCCAAACCTCTTGTCTTTTTCTTCTTTTCTTTGAAGTCGTATTGTCTGTGATGAGCCTTCCCTTTTTTATAAGTCACCACAGAAAGGATGTGATCTTGCTTCCATGCCAATGCCGGATTGTTATATCCGACCAGCTGATCGTAACGTTTATAACTTCCTGTCCTTAATCTTCGTGTTCTTCCTTTCTTTAAATCGCGAACGTATACGCGATACTTCCCCACTTTATTGGTGGCGTAAGCCATGTATGAAGCGTCGCTGCTCATCTTGACTTCGTAATATTTTTTGCCAAAGCGGTTGCGCTTTTTTAAACGTTTGGAACGTTCTGCCAATTCATAATATTCTGCATTTTCGTCGCTGTCTATTTTGTAAAAGGCAATCCAGTCTTTGACAAATTGTTTATAAGGAACATCCAGCGTTGCTTCAAGAGACTTTTTCTCTTTTCGGTAAATGCGTGTCAATCCAATGGCGCGATGAAAGGTACCCGGCCCATATGCTTCCTCTATGTAATTCCAAACCGATTGGCCAATGATCGTTGCCTCTTTGCCACGGTAACTTGCCGGACTATGTAGTTTTTTGAGAGAAACTTTTTTGCGGATGTAGTTATCCATTTCATTATCCCAACCGTAAGCCAGGTGTGCAGCAGCGCCATTGATGTACCATTCAGGAAGCGCAAGAAAAAAAGAACTTCTGAAAACATCTTTCAAACTGCCTCCATAAAACATGAAGCTTAATAATGTTTTGGAAAGCCCGAAGCTGATCTGTTGTTTGAAATCATTGATGTTGCCTTCGAACGCTACTTCTATAATTGGTTTTACAAATTCTGTTTGCCCGCCAATGAACTGACCGGTTTCCAGACCGATGTTACTTTGCTCAATGTCATTGACAGAGTTATAAATAAAAATCTTATAGCGTCTGTAAGAATTGTAATCAATTTCATGACTGATGCGACTGATTTCTCGCTCTGCAAAGTCAGCAGTAAGTCTTGCCATGTCTTCGCCACCGTAATGAAAGTAGATGTCGAAGTTGTAAGTACTCATGTACTGCCATAAAAACTTTTTGTATTGCACACGATTCTGCCCAAATTTTTCCTGATAAATCTGTTGTGCAGAAGCGAGAAAAGTAGAAGCAACAAGTGTTATAAATAATACAAGACGAAGCAAAATAGGTACTGGCTGTTTTGAGATGTTAATTTAAATAAAATCGACGTATATCCACCTCCTCAGGCAAATCCTTTTGATGAATAATCAATTGAGAAAGTTCTTCTGCCCAATATGGAGCCAGAGAAACACCTTTTGTCCCTAAGCCATTAAAGATCAAGAACCGTGGACGAGCATTGAGGTAACCCATAAGGGGACGCCTGTCTTTGCTGGCTGGTCGCACGCCGGCGCGCAGTTGTGTTTGTTCGTAAGAGACCTTTAACCATTTCCCCAATTTCTCTTTGATTTCCTGAGCCCCTCGCTCTTCAGGTTCCTCCTGATCGAATTTCCATCGGTACGTGGAACCCACATAAAATTCACCTGCTTGTTTCTGTACCATGAATACTCCCTGGGTGACAATTTCTTTCAGCGGTAAATCTGGAATGTGAAGAATCAGTACCTCTCCTTTGTTTGGTACGATGGGTATTTGGGGAAAGAAAGGATTTTGCATGGCATGGATACCTTCACAAAATACGATGTACCTGTAATGATCGTTCTTCCAGGTGATGCCATCTTCTGTTTCTTCAACATCATCGTAGTTGAAATAATCGGTGATCAGACAATTGTTTTGGTTGAGGAGCGTTTCTCCTGCTTCAAGGTATGATACGGTATCAACATAACCGGAATGTGTATATTCTATTCCTCCCAAAGGATTTAAGATCCAGGGACTATAATGTGCATGGTCTGGCGAAGGATTTAAGAAAGATGTGGCGTTTTCTTCACTGCCTCTGCCCGTCCAATCGTTGTAATCCAAATGAGAAAGAAATGGACGGTATGCTGATCGGGCATGAAGGAAGGAGCTGTCTGTTTTTTTTTCTATACGCCCATAGAATTCTTCTAAAAAAGGAAATAGTTTTTCGGCAAGCCATGTTCTCGTGGTCCTCTTTCCTGTAAAAGGACTATACAGTCCTACCGCCAATCGCGAAGGACTGTTGCTACGAGGATGGTCTACAACTTTTATGCGCAGACCTTTCTCCAAAAGGGTTAATGCCAGAGTATTGCCGGCGATTCCTTTTCCAACGATTAATACATCATAGCACATCATGCTTCGAATTTACATTTTATTCTTTATGTTTGAACTATCGTAAAATCGGGATTCAAATCACTATGCTTTCTATCTATATATTCACTTTCAATGCCCTTCAGGAAAACACATATGTTCTTGCTGCGGAAAACGGAGAATGTTGGATCATTGATCCGGGATGTTACGATAGATCAGAGCAGGCAGAATTATTTGATTTTATAGCAGAAAAAAAACTGACGCCTGTTAAAGTGATTAACACGCATTGCCATGTAGATCATGTGTTGGGTAATGCAGCTGTCAAACGGAAATACAATATTCCTTTGCTCATTCATCCGCTCGAAGAACATTACCTGCGGGCGGTAACAAGTTATGCTCCCAATTATGGATTTGTTGCATACGAGCCAGCAGAAGCGGATGGGTTCCTGAAAGTGGAAGAGCCGATGGATCTTGGAGGACATCGCATTCGATGGTTATTCGTTCCGGGGCATTCAGCCGGTCATGTTGCTTTGTATTGTGCAGAACAAAATTTCTGTGTTGCAGGAGATGTGTTGTTTAGACAAAGCATTGGACGTACAGATTTACCTGGTGGAAATCACGAGCAATTATTGCAGTCCATCCGCACACAACTTTTTACACTACCCCCGCAAACAGTGGTATATCCAGGGCATGGTCCTGAAACAACAATAGAATTTGAAAAGCGCTACAATCCCTTTTTCTCATGATAAAAAATATTCCAAACTTTATTACCTGCATCAATTTATTATTTGGTTGCCTGGGTCTGGTATTGCTTTTCAGCGGAGATCCCATGGGTACCGCTATATGCATATGGGCAGCAGCAGTCTGCGATTTTTTTGACGGATTTGCAGCACGTGCCGTAAAGGCTGAAAGCGCTATGGGCAAAGAGTTAGACTCATTGGCCGATGGGGTGAGTTTTGGTGTGGTGCCGGCGCTGCTTTGGTTTTATTATATGGTACAAAGTATTCAACCGGGTACTTATTTTGTAGAAGTGGCATTGCAAATGAAATGGCCATTCTTAGCCTTTCTCATGGCCATGTGTTCTGCCTGGCGCCTGGCTAAATTCAACATAGATACCCGTCAGACCGATCATTTCAGAGGAGTGCCTACTCCTGCCAATGCCTTAGTCTGGTCTGCAGTTCCATTCATCTCTTCCGAATCTTTATTTCCCTGGGCTCAGGTATGGGTTTCCAATCCTGCTTTTATGATTGTTTTTGGTGTTGTGATGAGTGTTTTATTGGTCGTCGATGTTCCTTTAATTGCCCTGAAATTCAAGGATTGGTCATGGAAAAGCAATAAGATTAAATATTCCTTTCTGATTATCGCTTTAGGCTTATTGATTTGCCTTGAAGCTAACGGAATTTTCTTTGTCTTTTTTTCCTATTTGGGAGCATCTTTGCTAGAGAATAAAAGCAAAGGGTTGTAAATTGCTTTTCGTTCTTCTGAAATAAACCAGAAAAAAACCACCTGATTGAAGATGGACGGCAGACATGGAGTGGAGTATACTAAAACAGAATG
This sequence comes from Chitinophagaceae bacterium, assembly GCA_028288365.1. Taxonomy (GTDB): domain Bacteria; phylum Bacteroidota; class Bacteroidia; order Cytophagales; family Cytophagaceae; genus JACMQM01. The sequence goes on from JAQBNU010000075.1 coordinate 10,763, forward strand.
CCTGTCCGTTATTGCAGTGCCTGATTAAGGTTACCCTTTGTGGTTTTTTGCTATACATAAATAAAACACAATGAAGTCTCTTAAAGACCTGTTAGTAGTTATTTCACTCTTTTTTGTTTTCATGCCTGCGCAAGCGCAGCTCTCCAATAATACTGGAGAATATACAGTAGAATGGGACAACAAGCCGCTTGTAGCTGGTGCTGCACCTTCTCAGATCAAAGAGAGGCTATCTTTCAAAGGAGGAGATTACGATCAGAATAATTCACCTGTTTACTCACTTTATATTTACGGGAAGTCTTTACGTAATGCGGTAGTGATACCGACAGAAACAACACCGCTTACCGATAAAGATCGTTTTGTTATTCCTACAACTATTGATTCTACTCGCACGCAGGTTGTTTTTCATAAAGGCGTTCCGATTACAGTGGTGCATTTTATTCCTTTGATAATTAACAACACAGGAATTTCTAAAATTGTGAAATTTAAAGTAGAAGCGAGCGAAGCTCCTTATTCCATACCTTCGAGGTCTAGCAATACTTCTGCCCGTGTAAGTAGTGCAACTACAAGTGCATTGGCTTCTGGTAAATGGGTTAAGTTTCCTATCACGCAAGACGGTATTTATAAAATCGATTATGGTTTTTTACAAGCCAATGGATTTAATCCGTCTTCTCTTAATCCTACAGAAATACAATTGTACGGAAATGGAGGAGGTATGCTGTCTCAGTTGAACAGTGATCCGCGTGCAGTCGATTTAGAAGAGAATGCTATACAGGTCATTGGTGGTGCAGATGGCACATTTGATGAAGGCGATTATATTTTATTCTACGCCAAAGGGCCGCACACCTGGAGTTTCAATACCAGTACTTCTTTGTTTGAGCACACGTATAATTTATACAGTGAAGAAGCGTATTACTTTCTGACGGCACAAGGATCAACAGGTGCAAGGGTTCAGACAAGAGCTTCATTGGGTTCTGCGACACAATCGTTCGACTATTTTGATGATCATCAATTTTATGAATTGGATCAATACAATATTTTAAAATCAGGAAGAAGCTGGCTGGGTGATTTATTCAATGTCAATACGACATTATCTCTCACTCGTTCTTTCGACTGGCAAGGTGGTCGTGCCGGAGCACCTATAGATCTCAGCATTGCAGTACTTGGAAGATCGAATAACGGCACGTCATTTTCTGTAAAATTTAATCAAACGACTCTGAGTTCCTTCTCAGTGCCAGCGTTGCCGATAGGTTCTACCTATCCGGCGGTGGGTTCGCCAATTACAAAGACTTATCCTACCTTTTATCCCTCTGCTGCTTTTAATGGAGTCAATATCAGTTTGACATTTAATAATGGTGGCAATTTTACTTCTCAGGCCAATTTAGATTATATCCGTATCCAGGGACAACGTGATTTGCAATTGAATAATTCTCAAACTGGTTTTCGCGTCAAAGCAAGTTCTGCACAACCTACCAGTGAATACCAAATCAAGAATGCCTCAACATCTCTTGTTATCTGGGATGTAACCATTCCGTCTGCTCCTGTAGAAATAAGTTATGCATTTGATCCACTGACTAACATTGCTACCTTTTCAGATCAAAGCGACGTGGTAAGGGAATACGTTTGCTTTAACGGCAGCGGATTTTATAGTCCTGGTGCCGGCATTGCTGTTGCCAATCAAAACATTCACGGCATTACTTCTGGTAATTTACCAGACATGGTAATTGTGACTCATGCTTCTTTACTCAACGAAGCCAAGACCTTGGCCAACCACAGGCACAGTCACGATAACATGGATGTGCTGGTGGTCACGACGGAAGAAGTGTACAACGAATTTTCTTCCGGTGCACAAGACATTACGGCTATTCGTGATTTGATGAAAATGTTGTACGATAGAAATACGGCAAGTGATTCTGTTCGTTTTTTATTGTTGTTTGGAAGCTGCTCGTATGATTATAAAAGCAGAGTGCCAAATAATAAAAATCTTGTGCCCTGTTATGAATCACGCAATTCTATTGAACCTTTAAGAAGTTATTCTTCAGAAGATTATTATGGTTTCATGGACAACAATGAAGGCTATTGGGATGAGACTTCATCGGGGAACGCAGCGATGGAAATTAGTATCGGACGCATCCCCGCAAGAAATCCGGATGAAGCAGCCATTATGGTAAATAAAATCATCCATTATCAAACGTCCACCAATACAGAAGCCAAATGGAAGAACAGAATTACATTTGTGTGTGACGATGGTGATTCCAATCTCCACTTGGAAGATGCAGAACACATGGCCGACGTGGTAGCATCAGAAGATAAGCGATACAATGAAAATAAAATTTATCTGGATGCTTATCCTCAGGAGTCGACAGCTGGCGGTGAAAAATCTCCTATTGTAAAGGACCTCATCGATAAAGACATAGCGAAAGGTGTGTTCATTATGAACTACAGCGGACACGGTGGTACGGGAGCATGGGCGCAGGAGTTGATTTTGGAACTGGCGCAAGCAGAAGCCTGGACGAATATAGATGCCATGCCTTTAATGGTCACAGCGACTTGCGATTTTGGATTGTACGATGATCCTGCCATTCGCTCGGGTACAGATGCAGTATTGTTCAATGCCAATGGAGGGTCAATCGGTATTGTAACGTCTACGCGTGTTGTGTATCAATACAGCAACAGAAGACTCAATGAACAATTGTATGAAGATATATTTATTCCCTATGGTACGGACGTATTGCCACGGATGGGTGATGTATGGAAACTCACAAAGAATAACAGCTTCCAGGGATTGGATATCAATAATAGGAACTATGCATTTTTGGGAGATCCTTCTATGAAACTGGCGTACCCGCAGGAAAAGATGGTGATTACACAAATCAATGGACACAATGTCTCTACAACAGCAGATACGATCAAAGCCTTAAGCAAAGTAACGATAGTAGGAGAAGTTAGGAATGGAAGCAATACTGTCATATCAGGTTATAACGGTACGGCAACAATTACTTGTTTTGATAAACAAAACATCATTACCACGCTAGGAAATCAAAGTGCCCCTTATACTTTCAACTTACTGAACAATGTATTCTTTGAAGGCAAAGCCTCTATTACCAATGGAACATTTACAGTGACATTCATTGTGCCGAAAGACATTTCTTATTTATACGATCAAGGCAAAATAAGTCTGTATGGAATGAACGCAAGCTCTTTGGATGATGCCGGCGGATATTATGACAATGTGCAAATCGGTGGTTCCAATACTTCTGCTCCGGCTGACACTAAGCCACCTGTAGCGATTCTTCACATGAACGATGATTCGTTTGTCTCGGGAGGGCTGACGAATAACAATCCATTGTTTATTGCCAAAGTCAGTGATGAAAATGGGATCAATGTAGGATCAAGTGGTATTGGACATGAAATTACCATTACGATGAGCAATAATCCCAACGTCGTCATCTTAAATGAATATTATACTACGACAGTTGACAGCTATACCTCAGGAACGGTGCGCTATCCATTAAAGGATCTTCCAGCTGGGAATTATTCACTGCAATTTAAAGTATGGGATACATACAATAATTCTACCACAAGCTATCTTGAATTTGTCGTGGCTAATACCGACAAAATGGCCATTGACCATGTTCTCAATTATCCCAATCCTTTCTCTACCCATACTGAATTTCATTTTGATCAAAACAGACCCGGAGACGATCTGGAGATCCTGATCCAGGTTTATACGGTTTCAGGGAAAATGATTAAATCCTTTGATGTATACGAGAATGCCAGTTCTATCCATATTTCCGGGATTACCTGGGATGGTAGGGATGAATATGGAGATAAAATCGGGAAGGGAGTATACGTTTATAAGGTGAAAGTTCGTTCCATAAGAGATGGTTCAACCACC
>JAQBNU010000149.1 GCA_028288365.1 Chitinophagaceae bacterium
AACAAGTAGTTAACCGATGATAGCCTTAATAAGGCTTAAATAGTTGATGGTTTATAGTTCAAGTCGCAAATTCCGACTATGAACTATAAACCATCAACCATTAACTATCAATTATCTCCAATAACCACCAACCCATACATATCCGTGGCGACGATGATCCCAACGACCGGGAACCCATACGGCACGTGGGCGTGGCGGTGCGGCCCAATAGCCCCCATGCCAGGCGTAAGTACGGCCATTTGGCCTCCAATCCTCTTCAACCCAAACATGCCTTGGCGATGGCTGTGGCGGGCGGCGGACTACTACTCTATTTGCGGGGCGGCCTATACGTGCCTTTACTACTATTTGTGCATCACTAACACTAATGGTGGCTGCAAAAGCAGCGGCAACCATTAAACTTTTCCATACTGTTTTCATAAAGCATCGTTTTTGTTTTATTGCATATATGACAAATAAAACGGCTATTGGTTTAAAATTTTGGTTAGTTCATAGTTGATGGTTCATAGTTCATAGCTACAAATTCTACCATCAACTTCCAATTTTTTCCATCAACTATGAACCATGAACTATTAACTATTATTATCTTCGTTCCCATGTCGCCAGTTGAAGCCAAACAACGTATTGAAGCCCTTTCGCAGGAATTAAAGCAGCACAGTTATAACTACTACGTGCTGGCTATGCCTGCCATATCCGATTTTGAATTTGATAAAAAGCTGGAAGAGCTTTCCGGTCTGGAGAAACAATTCCCCGAGTTCCTCTCGCCCGATTCGCCTACCCAAAAGGTGGGCGGCGAGGTGACCAAGGAGTTCCAAACCGTGCGCCACCGCTGGCCTATGTTATCGTTAGGTAATACCTATAACGAGCAGGAATTGGTTGATTTTGACCAGCGTATCCGCAAAGCCATTGGCGATAATTTTGAGTACGTGGTTGAGTTAAAATACGACGGCCTGAGCATGAGCCTCACCTACAAAAATGGAGAATTATTGCGCGGCGTTACCCGTGGCGATGGCGTACAGGGCGATGATGTAACGGCTAATATCCGCACTATCCATAACGTGCCTAAAAAACTAAAGACCGGCAATTACCCCGACGAGTTTGAGATTCGTGGTGAAGTGTTTATGCACCTGAAAGCCTTTGAGCGCCTGAATAACGAGCGTTTAGAGAATGGCGAAGTGGCCTATGCCAACCCCCGTAACTTTGCATCGGGCACGGTAAAATTGCAGGATAGCACCGAGGTAGCCAAACGCCCGCTGGATTGCTTCCTGTATTTCCTTTATACCGAAAAAACCTTATTTAAAACCCATTGGGAAAGCCTGCAAGCCGTAAAAAGCTGGGGCTTCCATGTAAACGAGCATAATAAACTGTGCAGCAATATTGATGAGGTACTGCAATTTATTACCTATTGGGATAAGGAACGCTATAACCTGAGTTATGATATTGATGGTATTGTGATCAAGGTAAATAACTATAGCCAGCAGCAGGAACTGGGCTTCACGGCTAAATCGCCGCGCTGGGCTATCTCCTATAAATTTAAGGCCGAACAGGTAGAAACAGAATTGTTGCAGGTTACCTACCAGGTTGGGCGTACGGGTGCTGTTACGCCGGTAGCTAATTTAAAACCCGTGTTGCTGGCCGGTACCACCGTAAAACGCGCCACACTGCACAATGCCGATGAAATAACCGAACGCCTTAAACTGCACGAAGGCGATACCGTTTACGTAGAAAAAGGCGGCGAGATCATCCCTAAAATTATCAGCGTAAACGAGGCCAAACGCAAGCCCGGTGCCGAACCGATAAAATATCTGACCAATTGCCCTGTTTGTGGCACCTTATTGGAACGCAAGGAAGGCGAAGCTGCCTTTTACTGTCCTAACGATGAGGGCTGTCCCCCGCAGATCACCGGGAAGATGCAGCATTTTATTGGCCGAAAGGCCATGAATATTGACGGCTTGGGCGATGAAACTATTAACACGCTTTACAACAAAGGCTTCATCCGCCATATTAGCGATCTGTACGATTTGTACAATCACATTGATGAGTTAAAGCAAATGGACCGTTTCGGCGAGCAATCCATCAATAACATGCTGGATGGGATTGAAAAATCCAAACAAATGCCATTTGAAAAAGTACTGTTTGGCTTAGGCATCCGATATGTGGGCGAAACTGTAGCCAAAAAACTGGTGGCGCATTTCAAAACTATTGATAACCTGATGGCAGCATCGTTAGAGGAACTAACCGCTACCGAAGAAATTGGTGAACGCATTGCACAAAGCCTGATAGAATATTTTACCGATGAGACGCATCGTGAGCAGATAGAAAAACTACGCGCGCAAGGGCTGCAATTGGTTGCCGATAATAAGGAAGTGGTGCTGGCCAGCGAGAAGCTGTCGGGCCAAAGCTTTATTATTTCTGGCGTATTCGAAAAATTCTCGCGCGATGAACTAAAGGATATGATTGAAGCCAATGGCGGTAAGATATTAAGCAGTATCTCGGCCAAATTAAACTACCTGGTAGCCGGCGATAACATGGGCCCCGCCAAACTGGAAAAAGCCACCAAACTGAATATCCCCATTATTAGCGATGAGGA
>JAQBNU010000098.1 GCA_028288365.1 Chitinophagaceae bacterium
ATCTTCCATTTGAATGATGGAGAAAATAAATAAATAAAGTATGATCAATATAGAGCAGATCAGACGTGTCAACATCTTATTATGGAAAATACTTTGAGAATACAACGTGATCAAACCAATGGTGGCAATACTCGAAATCAGATAACTGTAATTAAATGGAATGTGTTCCGACAAAGCGATCAGCAAGGTATAAAAGACACAAAGTGCTAGGCCTACAATGATGTATTGGATCGGGTGAATTTTTACACCGTTTAAGATCTGCGAAAAGAAGAAAATCAAAAACGTCAACGCAATAAACATCACCGCATACTTGGCAGAACGGGTACTCTTTTGGTATTCGTCTACTGGTACAATCAGGTCTACGCCAAAAGCAGAATCTGAAATCCCTTTGGAGGCTCCTCTGAAGCTCTGTGGATACGGTCGGTTGAGATGCAACACTTCCCAGTTGGCGGTAAAACCGTTGGCCGTGATTTCTCTTTTGTCTGGCAGAAAAGCACCAGAGAAACTCGGATTTTTCCATTTGGATTGCATGTTGACCTTTGTCACTTTTCCCAATGGAATAAAATTAAAACTGGAACTTCCGTTAAAATTCAAGTGAAGTGAAAAAGTGTTTTTTGCTTTGATAGAATCCGTAGCATGAAGTGGAAGCCTTGTACTGATGCCGTTTTCAATGACATCGTTAGACTCAACTCCCGGATTGAAGAAATATTCTTTGTCGTTCCATTTCACAGCAATGTTTTCCTGTATGCTTCTTAAGTCCGATAAACCCAGTGAAAGAAAAGCATCTTCCCAAAGGATATTGGCAGGATCTATTTTCCATTCTTCAAAGTTTGGTGAAGTAAAACTACCTGTTAAATTAATTTTAGAATTGTAAACAATCACTTCGTAGATCCCACGGTACCTGGCTTCTGGAGCGATATCTCCGTTGATGTTCAGTTCTTCCGGCAAGAAGTGTGCATACTCACGCGTCTCTACTACTTTAAATGTTTTTGTGTTATCACCTTCGTATACTTTTTCATACGTCTTATAAGGAACTGTCAACACAAGGCCTGTAATAGTTTGTGCCTCGCCCCATTTGGAACTGACTTCCTGTATCGCTTCCTGTTGACGATATTCTCTTTCCTGAATTAAATTTTCAATCATGGAAACGGGAATCAATAATAAAAGAATTAAAATGCCGATCGTCACGAGGCGGATGGTGATGGATTGCTTGACCCAGTGATTGGCTTTTTCGAAAAAAGATTGTTTGTCTGTTGTCATGATTGGTTTGTTTAAAAAGTATTGATCTTCTACTTCGATGGCATGCTATTTTAATTTATGAAAATTTTCCCAATACGCTTTCCCGTAATGGCAGAAAATTTCTTCATCCATTTTGATGTTGCGTTTAGCGATCAGGCAAATGTTTTCTTCATCGTCCATTGAAATCTCTGCATTGCTTTTGAATTTACTTTTAATCAGAGTTCCTCCGGAAGCAGCGGGATCATTGGCATATTTAGCAAAGCAATGCGTATGCATGGAATCTAGTACAGTGCCGTCGAGGCAATTGATGAAATAGGCATCTTCTCCATTCTTCGCTCTTCGTGTGGCTTCCCTGTCAGTGAGTCGTTCTCCTTTAAAAATAGAAATGACTTCGTCTTTATATATCGGCATGGCCACGAAAAGGCCTTGACCTGCTTTGGGAATTTGCGAAACGGAAAGGTATAAGTAATCGGATTCTTTCGCGTCAATGGAGTCGGTAGACATTGGATAAGGTTAAGTAAAGAGATTGAATGGGACGGTTTTCAGGAGAAGATTTAACCCATTCCATTTACACTTAACTGGTAATGTGTTTTTTTAATGAGGTTGATTTTTACATGGAAGAAACAATTACCTCCATCCATTACCAGGACAATATCTGTTTTCCAGTTTTTCATGTCCATGCAAAAACAATTTACCCAAACTTCTTTTTCTCCCTTTTTATTGGTGACGGCGACATATTGTCTTTTGTAGGTGGCATAATCAATGACATACTCTCCTTTGTGAACAGTAGCGTTGGGGTTTTCCTCTTTTGCTTTTTCAAATGCTTTTACCTGAGCGGCATTGTATTCATTTATGGACTCCGCTAGCAATTGTTCAATGGATGCAAAATCCGATGAATCAAGAGCAGCGGGTTGAGCATCTTGAAAAGGCCAGTTGACTGACGCATAAAACGGTAAGATGACGTATTGAGAAGAATCAAAAGATTGCATGGTTGGTAGTTTGGTGAAACAAAAAGAAGATGAGCACTGGATTCTTTCTGGGCGAATGCCAGGAAGAAGAATAATTCCGAAAGTATACGATAGTGTTTCATGACGTTGTACCGGTACGTTATAACTTGGGTTTACCCCGATTTTCTTTTTTGATTTTCTTTTTTGATTTACCCTCCAGTCTTCGTGTCACAGATGCTTTGGTAGGACGAGTCGCTTTGCGTTTTTTCTGAACAACAAAACAGGCAGTGATTAATTTGTAAAACTTCTCTACCGCTTTTTGTTTGTTCTGCAGTTGACTTCTTTCTTCTTCGCATACCACACGCAGCTCGCCTTCAGCACTGAGTTTACTTCCCAATTTGATAATGAGTTGGTGTTTTATTTCTTCGTCAAGAAAAGTAGACTCTGACGGTGTCCAGTACAACTCGATTTTTGTGCTGACTTTGTTGACATGCTGTCCGCCTTTACCTCCGGATATGGAAGCTTTGAAACGCACTTCTCTCAATACACCTAAGGTTTCCCAGGTACTGGCTTTTTGATAGTCAGAAAGTTGAAGCGGATGATCCATTTTAAAAAACTAATACAACTAATTTACTGAATTAGTTAGCGATCTCAAAGCGAGTACTGAACTTCAGCATAGTATTACATCATGTAAAATGATTTCATGATTTGATTCCCTAACCAGGTATTGTAGCGATCGCCTTTATTTTGATGACAGAAAGATAAAATAAAGATCCGATGATTTTTTAAATAGTACCGTTGTTCGATAATCAATGTGATGTTATTGAATTGTACCTGAAACGTGAGAAACCAATATTGCTGGTCGTTGCGGTCTTTCTTTAGTTTGTCTTCCATCAATACGGCAGAAGGATCGTTCTTTTTAAATTCTTCACCCAGGTAATGCGCGTAGTCGAATAAATCTTTGGTTTGATTGTCGTAAATGTTGCGGATAGAAAGTGTAATGTTCTCTCTGAATTTATCACGTGCCGTGCCGTAAGGCGACATGAGGATCACCAGTGTATCTCCCTCGTTGGGCTGGGTGGCCTGCCAGTAGGGTGCCAGTTCAATGTAATAATCCCGTGTACGAATAGAAGGAATGAGCGGTGCGCCGTATCCATACTGAGCGACGGAAACCGCGGGTAACAAGATCAGAAACAAAAGTAGTTTCATGAGTGTAAAAAGCTTAACGATGACAATTACTCCAAATCAATATTCATGCCATGTAAACGGGGAAATGCGACTATTAGTATGTCTTATTTTACGAAGACTTTAGAACGCAACTTTATTTCTTTTTCACAAATACAAATGTAAAAAAAGGCACACCGGTACTTCCCTGTTGAATGGGAACAACGCCATTGGAGGTGCTGAACAAGGTGTATCCCATTTTGTTCAACTCTGTCATTTTAGAGATGACCAGTGACATGTCGTAGAGCTGTCCGATTTTTCCAATGTCATATTGTTTCTCTTCGGTTTTTTGAGATCCGATTGTCACGCTGATGTAATTTCTCTTTCCTTCCTGAAGTACATTGAGGATGGCATATTCTTCTGTTTGGGTTCCGGTTTGTCCGTAACAAAATTTCCCCGCAACAAAAAACAAGAAGAGAAATGATAAATGGAAAAGGATTTTCATGGGATTGGATTTTGATAGTTACAGCAGGACTAACTTAAGTAATAAACAGATGTTCTCAAAGACAAAACGTATGGCATTATTTGTGATTAGGAAAATTTATAATCACAAATAATGAAAACAGTTATACCCTTATTTTTATTTGTCCTACTGAGTTTTCATGTGCAGGCTCAGTTGACCAATGACGATTTGTATTGGACTACTACACAGCTGAAAAAGCAAAACCTGTACGCAGGCTTTCAGAACAAAGGTTACGCATTACTCAAAGGCACGTTCTTGTACAATTCCACCGCAGTGACCAATGATTTTGTGACGCAGGAAATTTACAGGCAACAAATACCTTCTTACGAAGAGGCACAACCCTCTGTCGATCGCTTGAAGAACCATAATACACTGGGGTTGGACGTGAACGCTTCTGCATCTGGTGGTTTTCGTTTGCCTTCGGATACCTCGCTGATGTTTGATGTAGGCGTGGCATACCGCGATTTCAGTTACCTGTATTTTACACGCGATTTATTCAAACTGGCTTTTCAGGATTATACCCAATATGTAGACAAAGATGCACAGATAGGGGAGTCGAATATGCGGGAATACAATTACGCTTCGGTATTTGTCGGCATGCAAAAAGCCCTTTCAAAAAATTTTCTGATCGGTGCCAGAGCGTCCTTGATCAAAGGAGGCTTCTACCAGGAAGTGAACATTGAACAAGGTGCGATTCATTTATCGCAAGGGGCATTGTTTATGCCGCCGACGGCAACGATTACAGCGCCGTTTCAATATTATTCGCAAGACCGCCAAGCCAACCCTTTCAGTGCAGACAACGGTTGGGGAGCAGGCTTGGACGTATTCACACAATTGCATTTCAACTCCGCAGTATTTTCTCTGGGCGTAAAAGATATAGGTTTTATCAATTGGAAAAACATGGACGCTTACATCGGTGATCAAACACCTTATACCTACAACGGATACGACATCATCGATTTACTTCGGCCGGGAAATACGGGCGGCGATCCCAGTCCCGATGATGTGGCGAAGCAGTTAGGAATACCGAAGCAGAAAGTCAATAAGAGAACGGCGCTGCCAACAAAAATCCAATTGGGTTACCTGCAAAAGTTTTCCAATCATATCGCATTGAAAGCAGATGCTAATTATATGTTTTTACCAGGCTACATGCCTTACGGAAAGCTGGCTGTGTTCTTCTCTGTCGGAAATGCATTCTTCATCACTCCGGCCATCGTAGCGGGAGGATTTGGAAAAATTAATTCTCAATTAGGAATAGGATTTACTGCCGGTACATGGTCTTTGCAACTCAATGCAATGGCGCTCGAATACTTAGTGATGCGCAGCAATTATGCCGGACATGGTGTGGATCTTTTTATTGCGAAATCGTTTTAAGAAAACGATGACATGAATTTACTCTTTCACCGTAGCCACAAAACGACTGCTGATCCAGGCGCATTTGAAACTTCTGAAACCTTCTTTCGGTTCGAAGAACGGAGTGTTCGTTAAAATATAATCAGGATATACAGCTACAAAATACCATACACGCCCTGTACTGTCCGTGGCTTCTGCCATAGCGAGTGCTTCGGAATCCTGAGGCATGAGTCCAATCGTATTTCCTTTCGTGGTATCGCGATCGTCTTCTTGTACGCTGGTGTCGTCGATGAAGGGAGCAGAACGCATTTTATATTTGTCGTGGTTTACTTTTACAATTTTAGTTGCCGGCCAGTATGTCGTAGGTAATTCTGTTCTATCTAAGTATTCAAATGACTTTGATAATTTAAAAGTCAAATCACCATTCGGCTTTGCTGTTACATCAAAATACTGGTCACGGAAAATTACTTCTCCGCAACAACCTAAATCTTCGACGGCTAATCGAGACAAGACATTGTTTTTAAATTCCATGTGCATAATGCTTTGCTTTCCTGCAAATACTTTTTTGAAAGCAGTACCTTTGTTGAGGTAAATCACCACCGAACTTTCATCGTCGGATATTTGTCCGTAAAAAATGATATCGTCTAGTTTGTCGTTGTTCAGGTCGATGTTGTGCAACACGTCCACCAGTTCTTCCGGCTCTTTGTAGAAATCAAACTCATCGGTGGGTGTGAGCTTGATGAACTCTTCAATCAACGTGGGATTTCTTTTCTCTATTTTCTTCCAGGAAAAATCCGGAGTCAGTGAATAGGTTTCCTGACCATAAGTGAAATGGAAGACTGACAACAAGACTAAAGCGATGATGTATTTCATGAAGTGTATATTTATAGAATCCTGATCTTTTGATAGTAAAACAATGTACTTGATTCAATTCTTTTTTACAAACTGATCACTGACAACGGTCCACTGATTACTTTATTTTACCGAGATAAAGAAATTCACAATCTCTTCTTCTGCCTTGAAATCGTTGCACACATTGCCGATGATGGCTTTGGGTAAGTACTGTCGTCCACCCGGCCAGGTATGACCACCGTTTACGATTTTGATGAAAATAAAAGGAGTGCCCGAACAGTCATAACTTGTTTTCACCGCGGTACACAGATCAGGTTCTTCCCGGTTGGACATGTGATGCGCAACGGAAAGTTCAGAACAGTGATTCAAGGTTTTTATTTTGTGAACCAATTCATGTGTCGGTATAAAATGGTTTTCTTCGTTTTGTTTAGATGCTCTGCCAGGTCCATGTCCTCCTTCGAATGGAATCAATGGATCCTCGGTGCCATTGATGAGTAGTACCGGTGTGGGATGTCGAAAGGAATAATCGTCTATGATGGATTGAGGAATGCTGGCACATACCGGCGCAATGGCTTTGATGCGCGACGATAATTTGTCTGCTAAGAACAAAGAGAAAATTCCTCCACGCGATAAGCCGGTGCAGAAAAAGGAAGAGGCATCTGCGTGGTAGTATGTCACCAATGTATCCATGAGTGTAGAAATGAATTTTACATCGTCGATGTCTTGTCGATTCTCTTTCACTAAACTCCCCACACCTTTCATGCTCCAGCTTTTATTCAGCGCGTTGGGATAAACCACTATGAAATTATGTTGATCTGCGGGCACATTCAAATTATACAAGGCCACCGTGTTTTCATAATTCCCTCCACCGCCATGTAAGGCGAAGATCACGGGAAGAGGGTTGTTTGGCGTGTAACCGGGAGGTAAGTGAATCAGGTATTCTCTTTCCAAACCATCGACTGTTATTTTTTTTGCCAGATCTACTGCATCACTTTGTGCTTGTAGTTGCAACGCGAAGAAAAGAGAAAGAGAAAATAGAGAGTAGCGGAATGTGTTCATAAGAAGATGGAGCTCGTATGAAACAAGTTAATTTATTCTGCGAACATCTCCAACCCTACTCCTAAACGAAAAAAGCCGCGTAGAATTTCTACGCGGCTTTTTTATGAAATGAAAGTATCGATCAATACTTCACGAAAGAAACAGTCGATGCATTCGACGCACCTTTCATCGTTACCAGGTATGTTCCCGGAAGGAGAAGGGTGTGATCTATTTTTATCAAATGATTTCCTTGAGAAAGACTTCCGTTCGCTACCGTAGCAATCATTTTGCCGGAAAGATCGGAAAGATAAATCTGCACCTGATCGTCTGATGCGAGTGTAACAGAAATCACCGATTCATTGGTCACAGGATTAGGATAAACAGATAACACCGTTGTGCTTTCCTGATCTGATGGTGCGTCAGAAAGTCTGGAAGTACACGTCCCTTGGCTTGTCCACGGTTGACCGCTGCCTGCGCCTCCGTTGTGGGTACTCGGTGTATCGCCTTGTGTCCAGAAATTGGCAAGGTATTTAATGCCCAGGTATTGCACCGTCATGCCATTGGTATAAGCGGTTGTCGATACCCACACCGGTGCGGTACATGTTCCGCCAGATGCAGTAATGGTGACACTCACCGCAGAAGAAGTGACACTCACCACGGTTGATTGATTGTCATACGCTTTTGCCGTCAGGCTGTAAGTGCCCGCTGCTACGCTGCTCCATGCATAGCTGTATGGACTCGTCAAATCTGTTCCTAATAAAGTAGTACCGTTGTAGAATTCTACTTTGTTGATGCTGCCTCCGGTTTCTGTTGCGGTCGCATTGATGGTAATGGAAGCCGGTGCCGTAAAGCTGGCGTTGTTGGCCGGTGAAGAAATGGAAACAGTTGGTGATAACGCAGAGTTGACGATCACTGTCACCGCGGTAGAAGTAGTATTCACTACCGGTGATTGATTGTCATACGCTTTTGCTGTCAGGCTGTAAGTACCCGCTGCTACGTTGCTCCATGCATAGCTGTATGGACTGGTTACATCTGTTCCCAATAAAGTAGCACCGTTATAGAATTCTACTTTGCTGATGGTTCCCCCAGTCTCTGCTGCCGTCGCATTGATGGTGATGGAAGCCGGTGCGGTGAATATCGTATTGTTGGCCGGTGAAGAAATAGAAACAGTAGGTGAGACGCCGGCAATCGTGATGCTGAAGGCTTTGTCTGCATACGTATTGTCATACTCTGTTACACGAATGGTAAAATTAGAAGTGCCGTTGGTCGTCGGTGTACCGGTGATGGCACCAGTGAAACTGTTCAAACTCAATCCTGTCGGCAAGGTACCAGACAGTACTGTGAAATTATAAAACGGAACACCACCGTTAGCAACGATGGTCTGGTTGTAAGCCGTAGTCTTATTGCCGTTAGGAAGAGAAGTGGTCGTGATGCTCACGGGTACAAAAGCGGAAGTAGTTCTTAAGGTATAACCGACGGCTTGCAACACCAACAAATTCACTTTGCTGATCAACCATCGGCCATTGGGCATGAAAGCAGCGTACTCACTACCGAAGACACCTTTCTTACTGATGCGGTCTGTTAATTTTAAGGCATCAACCGTTTGTCCGTTCACAAAGTGATCGCTTGCATCGATCGGAACGTTAGCACCTTGATAAGCTACCACCGCTGCATCGTTGATGTAGCCTTGTGTTTTGTAGGTTTGAAAGACCGGATAGTTAGGATTGAAACTCAAAGCATGTCCCATTTCATGCATAGCAATGGAATAGAAGTCATGTTGTTCGCCGGAATAATTCGTGGCTACATACCAGGTATCATCGGTGATGGAAGTGTTCCATCCCAATGTATTGTAATTGCCCTGGTATTCGGCTTCAAAGGATCCTGATTTTCTCAGTTGTGTAACCACTCCACTGCGTGTTTGAAAACTGTAGGTGGAAGGTGCGCCACCAGAGCGGTGTACGTCATCGTCAAATCCATAGGTGTATAACAGATAACCGGTATAGGCACTTGCGTTGGTGACATAGTTACCACCATTGGTATAGTTGTCGTTCCAAATGTAGGTTTGTTGTGTGCCGGCAGGGGTAGCATCAAAATTATTGCTAGTCAGAAAATACGACCAGTCGTCTGCGGCTTGACGCACAATGGTTTTGTTGACGGCGGTGTTATAAAAATTATAACGGGTGTCTTGTGAATAATCCAACACGATGTTGAAGTTCAACACCGGTGTGGCCGGATCCTGATCGATGACTTTGATGGGAAATGTTTGTGTACCCGAACCGGTAATGGTCAGTGTATAGTTTTCATCTCCTGCACCACGGTCAGGGAAAATGGACAGGTAGAAATCTACCGGATTGGTATCGTTGAAGGTGATGGTCTTTGAAGGCCCGGTAGAATTGGGTGTGTACGAAGTAGAAGAAACATCAAAATACAAACGCGGATGATTGGCGCTGACCGTGATCGTTAAGGGTGCGGAAGGAGGAGTGAACGTTAACTTGATGGCAGGGTTTGCCATGTAACCTTCCCAGTCGACCAGTGTGATGGTCTTCCCGGATAAATTTCGGCCGAAGGCGTCTTTGACCGTGACTTGCGCCTGTACCGCCCATGCAGAAAGCAAAAGCAGTGTCATCATCATTTTCATTTTTAGCATGGTAGTAAGGAATAAATGGATTCGAATTAAGCAATGGGAAAAATAGGTGCCTGTTCGTTCACAACAAATGAAAAGTGAGTTAACGGTAAAAATACTGAGTTAACGGTTTTATCAAGTGCGTCGTTTGTACTTTGGAGGTCCTCCATCGTACTTCCGAAGTACTCCGTTGGACTGATTCAGTCCTCCATCGTACCTCCGAGGTTCAACGTTGTACTTTTTTAGTCCTCCGTTGTACCTCCGAGGTTCAACGTTGTACTTTTTTAGTCCTCCGTTGTACCTCCGAAGTCCAACGTTGCACTTCCGAAGTGCTCCGTCGTACCTCTGAGGTCCTCCATCGGACTTCCGAAGTCATCATTAGTACCTCAGAGGTACTCGGGCGGACCTCGGAGGTACTAATGATGACGGTTTACTTTATTTCATTCTCGAGCAAATGCTCGATGTCAAAATAGGCACAAGGTCAATCTTACGTCAGCAGATCTTCTTTACACGTTTTATAATCTTCAGAGGCAGAAAATGTTAATTAGGTTTTTTCCATGAAACCCATAGTTTTGAAGGTGCATTTATCCTCCTTCGATGAAAAGCATTTATTTACTTTTTGCTGTACTCTTCTTTCTGTCTCAGAAAGGCTATGGAGCGTTTGACGATACCCTTAAAACAAAGAAAACTTCTGCGCTTTATGTAGGCTTGGGTTCGGATACTTATTATGGTTCTTACTTTTATGGTTTCGGTTATTACGGACTCACTTCAAAAACCAACTTACTTGTTTTTGGCATATCACGAAGTTCTACGGTAGGACTGGGTATACAATTTGCTTTGAAGCCGAACTTATTTGTAAGTCCGGTCATTGGCATAAGCAATGGCAAATCACTTTCAGGAGGTGCCAACGCCGTCTTGGCAGAAGGCATTGTACCGGGATTTCTTTCTTCCTATTACGGCGATCGCATTTATTATGACCAGGGACTTCTGTACTATAATGTATTGCAACAGCTAGGACCTGTCAGTAATAATTACCTGTGGTACTGGGTCACCGCCGGATACAACATCAGTAGCAAGGTGACGGCTGGAGTTCATGCCGAACAATTGTATAATTCCTACACGACAGGTGGAGAGGCAAGCAGTTTATACTTTTACCTTGGCCCTTATGCACAAGCTAATTTTAAAAATGGAGCGAACATGCGGTTTACGACAGGCTTCGATTTTAATGCGGGAAGTTTTGCCAGAGTAAGTATTTTGATTCCTGTGCGATGATGTGAAGTCTTAATGGATCTCTATCATGAAAATATAATTTTTCAATACCGCCGTTTGATCGGTAAGCGATTGGCCCTTCAATACATTGACATAACCAGGATAAACAAAACCATCTACACTTTTAAGAAAGGCATCCAGGTAAGTTGCTTTCATCGTGTATCCAGCGGTGTCTGCAACCGTTGATTTCGAGTTGATCACACCGATTACATTTCCTTTTTCATCGATGAGCGGACCTCCGCTATTGCCCGAATCGACAGCGGCAGAAATCTGAAACTTACTCACGTCTCCTTGCATACCGATTTTCGCACGGATGATGCCTTCTGTCCGTTGCAGTTCTTCTCCCTTAGCCGCAACACTAGGATAACCCAAGGTATATATTTTTTCTGTCGGAAGAATGCCGGTTGTTTTTAAAGCAAAAGGAATGGAAGGAAACGTAAGATTTTTGTTGCTGAGTTTAAGCAAAGCCAGGTCATTGGAAAGATCGTACGCCACCACAGTGACCGCATATTTTGTTGTGAAGTCTCCACCGATTCCTCTGATGATAATTTCTTTTGCATGTTCTATGCTATGGTAAGTAGTAATTAAATACCCTTCACTGCTGATCAGAAAACAAGTACCATGTGCGCTACTGCTTTTCTTTGCCGTCGTTTCCAAAGAAGATTTGTTAATGGGAGTGTCCAGGTTTTCTTTTTGCTTGGTGATCGTTCTTATCTTCTCCATCTCTTTTGCAGCCTCTTCTTTTGTTACTGCGCCAACGCTTGTGCCGTCGTATACGATGTAGTATTCATTACCTCTGATCACATTCAGGATCACTTGTCGGGTAGCAGAGCGGGGACCGGCGCCTCTTGTATACGGACATTTGATCTCGATCGTCACAGTAATTTCACCTTCTGAGTAAATGGTATAATCTATAATTGTTTTTAAGGATAAATTAAAAGAACGTTGATTGGGTAACATGATGTCACTGCGGCAATCGGCACCCGAGAAGCTACCCGTTCTTACAAAGTGTATCAACGCATTGTCCGCTTGTGCTAAACAAGTTGTTGTACTAACAAATAGAAGTAGGAAAAAACAAAGTAAATGTTTCATGGTTGCGATGATTGATAGTGCAATGAGTACTTTAACTGGCGCGGAACATCTGTGACAGGTTTGGAAAGATAGTTACTCTATAAGTGAAAGTGATTTTTTTAGTTTCGTATATGCTCCAGATTTTATAATGTGCTCGACATATCCATCTGTTGTGTAGATTCGCACTTTTTCTACAACATTGTTTTTTAATAGATTTATTTGTGTTGAATCAAGTAAATAGGAAATATCAATTCCTTGAGCTGCGCTTCCTACATATCCTTTTGCACCACAGCCAGTACAGGTAATAGCATATTCTAAACTACCAGACTTCACTATTTCGCCGTTAGTTAATTTAAACATGATCTCTTGTCCTTTATTAATTGCAAATACACTCCCACTAGCTATCATCATTTTAAGATCAAAATAAATAGTACTGTCAATTTTTGAAATTCTATAGTATGCAGTAAAGTCCATAGACATTGATAATGTTTCCCATGATGTTCTCTTTATCTGCCTTTTGGTAAAAGCATCTTTTTGATTTTCTTCTAAACTTTGACCAAAGCAAGCAGGAATCAATAAAAGTGAAATTAGGAAAGTGTTTAAAAAAATAGTTTTCATAATAAAAGATATGTAGTAAGAATTTTAATTTCCGGGTACTCTTTGTTTTAGCGATTCGAATCTCACCTAGCTGGTGCCGACGTCCATCGGTGTCAACAGAAGAGGTATTATTTTTTACCTTACAAGAAAAGATAGTCCACTCTGAAATTCACCATTTAGATGGAATTCGATTTTATAGACTCCTTTTGTTTTAATTTCTAATCCTAAATTTAAAGCCATGTTAACGGAGGTATAGGTCAGGGGTTCTACTGGTGCTGGTACATTGATCGTACCGTTCATATTACCAACAGCCGCTTTAGATGGGTCAGTTATTTTTAGTTCTATGTTATGATTGCCTGTTTGTTTTTCAGAAAATCGTAGCCTGATGGCTATACCAATCATTTGTTGCACAGGTAATGTTGGTGTGGTGACATTATCAAACGTACCCACGATGGTTAGTTTACCACCATTGTCTGTTGCATAATCGCAAAGAGTAAATATTTCAATTTCCATAATTTTCTTTTTTTAATATTATTCTGTTTCTCTTTCCTTCACCACATCCTCAATCCGTCGATCCGGAATCAACCAAATGAAGGCAGCGAAAATATATATCCCTGCCGAGACCCAGACGTTGAGCCAGGCCACGCCAATGGCCGATAGATACAGCAAGGGAGAGAGTTTGCCTTTCCAATCTTTTCCGACGGCTATCGCGAGTAAAGAATCGCTGCCTTCATTTTTGATGATGAGACTTTGCAAGATGTAATAGGCAATGGCAGCCATGAGCAGCACGACACCATACACCGCCAAAGGCATCGCAGCAAAATGATTTTCTCCTACCCAAGCCGTAGCAAAAGGAATCAGCGACAGCCAAAACAGCAAATGCAAATTGGCCCAGAGGATGCCACCGGTCACATGCGTAGCAGCGTGCAGCATGTGGTGATGATTGTTCCAGTAAATACCGAGGTAAATAAAACTCAATACATAACTGAAGAAAATAGGCACTAAAGGCATCAAGTCCGCGAACTCATGTCCATGCGGTACTTTGATTTCCAATACCATGATGGTAATGATGATCGCAATCACCCCGTCGCTGAAGGCTTCCAGTCTTGTTTTCTTCATGGTATAACTGCTTACTTAATCTCTAGTCCTAAATTCCCTGCCATCAAACTTTCATCCGTTAGCATCGGTTCGCCTGCAGCAGTAATTGTTTTTTCCAAGTCTTCATCTGTAGGTGAGCCGGAAGAAAGTGCTTCTTCATCCGCAGTGAACTTACCGTCAGACGTAGGGATAGCACCGTTGGCAGCTAAAGAAGCGCTACCAAATTGACGTGCACGACGAGAGAAGAAAATCGCTTCACGGTATTTTCCTGCTTCGTATAGTTTCTTCGCGTAACGTTCGTAACGCACCATTTGTCCCAGGTCACCGGTATATTTCTTCGTATTAAAAACCGCACGATGGCAATGTCCCGCAAAGCGACTGGTCTTGATCAGGTAATTTTTAGCATGCGGCTGATCCGCAAAAGGGGCTGCTGTTGCCGGTTGCTTGACATCGGTTTTTTTCTTTTGAGCGAAAGCGAAGGTGCTTAAGCTGAGTAATGCAATCGAGAAAAGGATAAAGTGTTTCATAAGAGAGCTGTTTGTTTAGTGATCAGTGTACAGTTGTCAGTGATCAGTTAGCAAGCCCGATCACTGACAACTATATAATTTAACTTAGTTTTTTTAATTCTTCTTTCAATAAGCCTTCAAAGTTTTTCGAGCGACAGAAAGCTTTTGTTTTTTTATTGAGTTGTACGATTTCAAGGTAACCCTTGTCTACCAAATCTTCCAGGTCGGTTCTTGCTGTTTGATTGGAAATCACAAATCGCTGTTCTATTTCTTTCACACTAAATAAGAGATCCGCTTCTTCGTTGAGCCAGCTTAGCATACGTGCTTGACGTTCGTTGATTCCACTTATTTTTTGGATGTCTATAATTTTCTTTTTTTCGCTAATTTTTCTTTGGATATATTTCTGCAAGCTTTCAAATGCTTGCTGCATGGTTTTTAGTTTGTAGTGAATGAAGTACGTTAAATCATTTCCATCTATTTCAGTATACAAATAGGCGTGTGCATATTGCATCTTACTTTTTACAATGATTTGTGAAATGGAGAGGTATTCTGTGAGCCAATATCCATTTTTTAAAAGATACCAATAAAATAAGGCTCTTGCTGTGCGACCGTTACCATCTACAAAAGGATGGATGTAACCGATCATGAAATGAAGAATACATCCTTTTACAATAGGATGTATGAACGGTGTGCCATCTACTTTGTTGAAGAAAGCAATCAGTTCCTTCATGAGGTTAGGAACTTCAGTAAATTCGGGTGGCGTATAGACCACTTCATTGTCTGCTGAATCCACTACTTTAATTTCATTGTCAGTACGAAAGCATCCTTCGTCTGCCACATCATCAAGCGTTTGATGAGTGACCAAGCGATGTACCTCAAATAATTTTTCTAGCGTGAGCGGTTCATGCTGTATAGCGACAATGTGTTTAATCGTGTTGTAATTGTTCACGATCATTTGCTCAGACTTGTTTCTCGGTTTGGTATTTTTGCGAAGCATTTCCTTCGCTTCTTTACGTGTCGTCACTGCTCCTTCGATCTGACTGGAAGCGATAGCTTCTTCCATGATAGAACTTACGAGATAGCTCTTCTTGTCATCTTCAGGGATGATACCTTTTGCACCAAGATTACCTCCTATGTGAAGATCAAATTCATGAAGATCTTTGTACAAAGAGTCGGTGAGTTTATAGGCGAAACTGTATTTTCCAAAAGAAAGCTTTTGGGCATTGAGGATGCGACTAAGTTTTACCGCTGCCCATAATAATTCAGAATCTTCGATGATTCCTTTGCCTTTGTATTTGATTTTATCCCAATAAAGATATTCTTCATTGATTTTATAGATCAATGTTGCTATAGACTCATCTTTCTGAAGTTCTAATACTTTATCTAGCTTTTGGCTATACCAGATGGGAGGTTGCTCAAGGGCTTTCATTTACTAAAATATCCTAATTTTGTATAAATTTGGAAATATTTAACAATCTAAAACTATTTGTCAATATATCCTAATTTCCTATAAGTTTGGAAATATTTGTAGATTTATCAATTTAAAGGCACTGATAATCAGTATTTATTCTCAAATAGGCGGGGTGTCAATAATATCAGGAAACAGGTTCGGCTAGTTATAACTTTGCTCTATTATGAAAAAAGCTGCCCTTTATTCAAGAGCAGCTTTTTTTGTAAAACTATAGAACGCTTAATGCTTATCCGCTACAAGACTCACAGTTTTCCGGGTTGTCCAGAGAACAAGCCAGGTCATCGAGTTTTTGTTGGATGGTTGATGCTTCGTTGGCAGCAGCAGTAGCGGCAAGGCCGTTGGCTGATCCGTCTGTAGCTTGTTCTTTGTCGACCGTGAACTTGATCGCATCAGCAGCAGGCTTAGAACGCAAGTAGTACATACCCGTTTTCAATCCTTTCTTCCAGGCGTAGAAGTGCATCGAAGTCAACTTACCGAAGTTCGGCTGGTCGATGAATACGTTTAAGCTTTGGCTCTGACAGATGTAAGCGCCACGATCGGCAGCCATATCGATCAATGTTTTTTGTTTCAGTTCCCAAACTGTTTTGTACAGTTCTTTGATGTTGCCAGGAATCTCGTTGATGTTTTGTACCGAACCGTTTTGTTCGATCAGACGTTGCTTCATCTTGTCGTTCCACAAGCCCAGCTTGATCAAATCTTTCAACAAGTGTTTGTTCACGATGGCAAATTCACCTGACAATACACGACGGCTGTAAATGTTAGAAGTATAAGGTTCGAAACATTCGTTGTTACCCAGGATCTGAGAAGTAGAAGCAGTAGGCATTGGAGCTACCAATAGAGAGTTTCTCACGCCGTGTTTCTTCACTTCTTTTTTCAAGGCTTCCCAATTGTATCGGCCTGACTCTGGAGTGACACCCCACATGTCGAATTGGAAAATACCTTTTGATACAGGAGAACCTTTAAAGGTTTCGTAAGCACCGAGTTTTTTCGCCAGGTCCATAGAAGCCGTCATGGCTGCATAGTAAATGGTTTCGAAAATGTCTTTGTTCATGCCAGCCGCTTCCGGAGAATCAAACGGCATACGCATCAGGATGAACGCATCCGCTAAGCCCTGCACACCCAATCCGATCGGACGGTGACGCATGTTCGAGCGACGCGCTTCTTCTACCGGGTAGTAGTTGATGTCGATGATCTTGTTTAAGTTTTTCGTTGCTACATACGTAACATCGTATAATTTCTGGTGATCGAATACACCGTTGATGACAAACTTAGGCAAAGCCAATGAAGCCAGGTTACATACCGCTACTTCATCCGGAGAAGTAAACTCCAGGATCTCTGTACACAAGTTCGACGACTTGATGGTACCTAGATTTTTCTGGTTGGATTTGCGGTTGCAATGATCCTTGTACAACATGTACGGATTGCCTGTTTCTACTTGTGCCTCAAGGATCGCAAACCAAAGCTCCTGTGCCTTGATGGTCTTGCGTGCTTTTCCTTCGCGTTCGTATTTTTCATACAGGTTTTCAAAATCTTTACCGTAGGTATCGGCAAGTCCCGGAGATTCGTGTGGACAGAACAATGACCAGTCGCCGTTGTCTTCTACACGCTTCATGAACAAGTCATTTACCCAAAGGGCATAGAACAAGTCACGCGCACGCATCTCTTCTTTACCATGGTTCTTTTTCAGGTCCAGGAATTCGAAGATGTCCGCATGCCATGCTTCTAAGTAAATAGCAAATGCACCTTTACGCTTGCCACCGCCTTGATCCACGTAGCGCGCGGTGTCGTTGAATACGCGTAGCATCGGGATGATACCGTTAGATGTACCATTGGTACCTTTGATGTAAGAACCCGTTGCACGGATGTTGTGTATGCTCAAACCAATACCGCCGGCAGACTGAGAGATCTTGGCGCATTGTTGTAACGTTTCGTAGATACCACTGATGCTGTCGTCCTTCATTGTCAACAGGAAGCAAGATGACAATTGAGGCTTAGGCGTACCAGCGTTGAATAGCGTGGGAGTAGCGTGTGTAAACCATTTTTCAGAGAGCAAATGATAAGTTTCAACAGCTGCTTCGATGTCGTCGGAGTGAATACCGCAAGCTACACGCATCAACATGTGCTGAGGTCTTTCCGCAATTTTACCGTCGAGTTTCAACAGGTAAGATTTCTCCAGGGTTTTGAAACCGAAGTAATCGTAACCATAGTCGCGGTCATAGATGATCGTAGAATCCAATTGAGCCGCATGATTGCGGATGAATTCATACGTTTCACCAGAAAGCAAAGGAGCATTCTCTCCGGTTTTAGAATCAATGTATGTATACAGTCTTTTCATGGTATTTGAAAAAGACTTACTGGTTTTCTTGTGTAGGTTAGACACCGCGATACGTGCCGCAAGGGTAGCGTAGTCCGGGTGTTTGGTGGTGAATGAAGCTGCCGTTTCCGCTGCCAAATGGTCCAGCTCTTCGGTGGTTACTCCATCGTACAAACCGTCGATCACGCGCTGCGCAACGATGATCGGGTTGATGAAGTTCAGGTCCAAGCCATAGCAAAGCCTCTCAATGCGTGCTGTGATCTTGTCGAATTTTACAGATTCGCGTCTGCCGTCTCGTTTAAGTACTAACATAATTTTTGCTCCCTTTTTTGATTAAAGTATTCTTTCCCTTATTAATGAACGATCTCTAAAAATCTTCGTCCAGACTAAATTTGTTTGATGCTTTGTCGGTCATGACACCGGCCTTCTGGTATTCCGACACTCTTTTTTCAAAGAAGTTGGTTTTGCCTTGCAGAGAAATCATTTCCATGAAATCAAATGGGTTGGTGGCATTGTAATGCTTAGGGCAACCCAGCGCTAACAGTAGGCGGTCGGCAACAAACTCAATGTATTGAGACATTAACTTTGAGTTCATACCGATCAAGTCAACAGGTAATGCGTCTACCACGAACTCTTGTTCGATCTTAACGGCATCAGCAATGATTTCCAAAACTTTTTCCTGAGGTAATTTATTTTCGATGTATTGAGTGTACAATAAGCAAGCGAAGTCACAGTGCAATCCTTCGTCTCTTGAGATGAGTTCGTTGGAGAAACTAAGACCTGGCATCAAACCTCTTTTCTTCAACCAGAAGATCGAGCAGAAGCTACCAGAGAAGAAGATTCCTTCGATGGCGGCAAAAGCAATGAGGCGCTCGATGAAGTTACCGTTGGTGATCCAACGCATGGCCCAGTCGGCTTTGGTTTTTACGCAAGGCACAGTTTCCAGTGCATTGAACAAATGGTCCTTTTCGGCCGGGTCTTTTACGTACGTGTCGATGAGCAGGGAATAGGTCTCCGAGTGGATGTTCTCCATCATGATCTGGAACCCATAAAAGCATTTCGCTTCTGGATACTGTACTTCTTCCAGAAAGCCTGTTGCCAGGTTTTCGTTGACGATGCCATCACTGGCAGCAAAGAAGGCCAGCACGTGGCTTACAAAGTGTCTTTCGCCGTCGTTGAGCTTGGCCCAGTCAGATAAGTCCTGAGAAAGGTCAATTTCTTCAGCCGTCCAGAAGCTTGCTTCTGCCTGCTTGTACATCTGCCAAATATCAGAATATTTGATAGGGAATAGTACAAACCGGTTTTTGTTTTCGGCTAGTAAAGGCTCGTTAAGATGGTCGTTTTTTGCACTCATTTTATGAATAATAAGATCGTTTTTATTTTTTGGAATTCCTATTCAAAGGCAACAATTAATACCCTTCAAAAGTTTATCTGGTTGTGGATAGGAATTTTTTCAGGGAGTCTCTTTCCCCTGAACACAAATATGATAAAATCGGCTCCGTTTGTCAATGTAAGAAATGGGATCAAAAAGCATCTAAGGGCATTTGTTTAATTGGCTTTAAAGCATCTATTTTACAGAAAGATAGACACACCTTTTTTAAGTAAAGCTTGTGCGAATTTGAATCGTTTTGGAGGTTTGTTAAATCTTTGAAACTTTTCCACAGGACTTATTTCCCCACGAGTGGAGATATTCTCAGGAATTACTTGCTTTATTAGAAATTGTGTGATATGTTTGCAGTCCTTTTCCGAAAAAAATTAACAGGAATAATACCATGTACGCAATTGTAGATATCGCCGGTAAACAACACAAAGTGGAAGCTGGCAAATTCATTTATACCAACAGACTGGAGGGCGCAGAAGGTGCTGCCATCAGTTTTGACCAGGTTCTTTTGGTAAGTAACGGAGGATCGGTAGTAGTTGGAGCTCCTGTAGTAGCAGGTGCATCAGTTTCTGGCAAGATCGTTAATCACCTGAAAGACGATAAAGTTCTTATCTTCAAAAAGAAAAGAAGAAAAGGATACAGAAAATTCCAAGGACACAGACAGTGTTTAAGTAAGGTTTTAATCGAAACTATTGTAAATTAATTATACTATGGCTCACAAAAAAGGTGCGGGTAGTTCCAAAAACGGTCGCGAATCACATAGCAAACGCCTGGGCGTTAAAGTATACGGTGGTCAATCTGCACAAGCAGGCAGCATCATTGTAAGACAAAGAGGTACAAAACATCATCCTGGTAAAAATGTAGGTATCGGAAGAGACCATACATTGTTTGCTTTGATCAATGGTAAAGTAGTTTTCAAAAAAGGAGTGAAAGATCGTTCATACGTATCGATCGAGCCTTTGGAAGCATAATAGCTTCTCCTTTATAATAAATATTGAGGAAGTCCTGAACATCGTTCTGGACTTTTTCTTTTTGTATAGTGGTTAGTGGACAGTTGTCAGTGATCAGTATTCGAAAACTTAAAGATTGAGGGATTAAGCTCATTTTGACCATCATAAAAAAGGCAGTGCATTTACACACTGCCTTTTTTATGATGGTACTTCTAGCTGATCACTGACAACTGTCCACTGATCACTATTTTTTAAATCCTCCAACTCAACAACTGCTCAAAAAACGTGAAGAGTGTGGTGGGATACAGAATCAGTATATAGACCATGCCTACCAATGCACCATAGAAGTGAGCACTGTGGTTGACGTTGTCTCCCGATTGTCCTTTGCCTTGATAATAAGAGTACAGTAGAAACAATGCTCCGAACACAAACGCCGGCATAGGAATAAAGAAGACACTGATGGTGCTGATAGGTTCGATCATGATGAAGGCGAACATCACCGCTGCTACTCCTCCCGATGCACCGAGCGAGCGGTAACCCGGATCGTGGCGATGTTTGGAGAAGGAAGGGAAGTCGGAAAGGATAATGCCCAGAAATAAAATAGCCACCAGATGAAATCCGCCCATGTAACTTTCAATGTAGTTGGCCGCAAAGAAAAACGTAAACATGTTAAAGAACCAGTGAATGAAATTCGCATGGATCAAACCGGATGTCAAAAAGCGATAATACTCTTTGTGTTTTTCCATGCGGTAAGGATTGAGAATCCATGCATCGTAAAACTTACGGTTGTTCAAGGCAATGAACGTGGCTACGCTCATGACGCCTATTAGAATAAAGGTCATGGAAACGGGCATAGAATTAGCTTTCGCGCTCGATTAATTGTGTGATAAATTGTTTCAACTGTCCGCGTCTGAAGATCGAACCTTTTACTTTGCTCAGGCTTTCCAGCCCGCTGTTGAAGTAATGTTGTATGCGCTCGTTGGCTTCATCAGCCACACCCAATTTCGTATAAAGATTGGTGATGCCGCTGATTTTTTTGGTCGCATCTTTTTCATTCAATAGTTTATTCAACTCCTGTCCTTCTTTATCCTTAGCCAATTCTATGGCGCGGATCAACAGGAATGTTTTTTTATTGCTGTGAATATCTCCGCCTACTTTTTTACCAAACTTTGCAGGATCTCCAAACGTGTCCAACAGGTCGTCTTTCAGTTGAAAGCCGAGACCAATATCAACTCCTGCCTGGTAAAGATTGGCCGCATCTTTTTTACCTGCTCCACCCAATATACCGCCTAACTGCATGCTGAAGCCCAGCAATACCGCTGTCTTCAGACGAATCATTTCAATGTACTCGTCTACTGTTACATCGTTGCGGTTTTCGAAAATCATGTCCAGTTGTTGTCCCTCGCATACCTGTGTGGCACATTGGTTAAACAAGGTGATGACTTCTTTCAATACTTCCGGCTCCAATTCCAACAACAAGTCGTAGGCTTTCACCAGCATTACATCTCCTGATAAGATGGCGGTGTTGGGATTCCATTTTTCATGTACCGTCGCTTGTCCCCTGCGAAGCGGTGCCTGGTCCATGATGTCGTCGTGCATCAGCGTGAAGTTGTGAAACACTTCCAATGATAAAGAAGGCTTGATGGCTTTTTCGTAATCTTCCTTGAATATCAAATAGCTGAGCACCGATACCAGTGGCCTCATGCGCTTGCCGCCCAGAGCCAGCATGTAGTCAATGGGCTCGTACAATTCTTTGGGCTTGTTGCCGAAAGAAGTTTTGCTCAAGGTTTGATTGATTTTTTTGACGATATTCTCTGTATTGGCAAGCATAGTTTACAGCGTAGCTAATTCTAAGTCTATGGTTCTTTTTTCTAAATCTGTTTTCTTTACTTTCACCAGTACCTTATCTCCAAGGGTATAGAATTTTTTCTTTCCCTTACCTACCAAACGATAGTTGTCCGGATCAAACACATAGTAGTCGTCGGTCATATCGCTGATGCGTACCATGCCTTCGCACTTGTTGCTGATGATTTCCACAAAGATACCAAAGTCTGTAACTCCTGAAATCATTCCTTCAAAAGTATCGCCTTCTTTGGCCAGGATAGACATGTATTCTACTTGTTTGTATTTGATGGAAGAGCGTTCTGCTTCGGATGCTTTCTTCTCCATGTCGGAAGAGTGCTGGCATTGTTCTTCCAACATTTTCTTATCGACAGGTTTGCCTTGGTCCAGGTAATGCTGCAGCAAGCGATGCACCATCATGTCGGGATAACGACGGATCGGTGAAGTGAAGTGTGTATAGTGTTTGAAGGCCAGACCAAAGTGCGGTTCTGCTTCTGTGGTGTAAATTGCTTTAGCCATGGTGCGTATGGCTAAACTTTGCAACACGTTTTGTTCAGGTTTGCCTTCTACGTCTAACGATAATTTATTGAGTGCCGTAGAAATTTTCCCTTCGTCTTCCAGGCGCACCTCGTAACCGAATTTTTTAGCGAAGACAGCCAATGCGGCCAACTTTTCTGAATTAGGATTATCATGGACACGATACACCATGGTGTTTTTTTCTGCAGGACCTTTGCGTTGTTTGTAGACAAACTCGGCTACTTTTTTATTGGCCAACAACATGAAGTCTTCAATGAGTTTGTGTGCGTCTTTACGCACTTTGTTGACCACTTCCAGCGGCACGCCTTTCTCATCGAGTTTGAATTTTACTTCTACACTTTCAAAACTAATGGATCCTTTTCTGAAACGTTCTTCACGTAATTTGTAAGCAATTTTATTCATCAACAAAATTTCTTTGTCGTAATCGCCTTTGCCGTTTTCAATGACTTCCTGTACTTCTTCGTAAGTGAAGCGTCTGTCAGAATGGATGATCGTCCTACCGAACCATTCGTCGTGCAACTTTCCTTCTTCGTCTATTTTAAATACCGCAGAGAATGTCAGCTTGTCTTCGTTGGGACGTAGCGAACATAATCCGTTGGATAACTTTTCGGGTAACATCGGAACCACACGATCCACAAGGTATACAGAAGTAGCACGCTGACTGGCTTCTTTTTCCAGGACGGAATTCATGCGCACATAATGTGTGACATCGGCGATGTGTACACCGATTTCCCATAAGCCATCTTCCAAAGGGCGAATAGAAAGTGCATCGTCAAAATCTTTCGCATCGAATGGATCGATGGTGAACGTCGTGATGTTTCTGAAATCTCTTCTGCGTTTGATTTCTTCAGGAGTGATGACATCGGAAATATTTTCTGCGTCTCTGATTACCGATTCTGAAAATTCGTAAGGCAAACCATATTCTTCGAGGATCGAATGAATCTCTGCATCGTTAGTACCTGCTTTACCTAAATTTTTGATGACTTTACCGACAGGACTTTTTGCTCTGCCCGGCCATTCGATTATTTTTACGACAACCTTGTCGCCTGATTCAGCTTTGTTTACTAATTCAGCCGGAACAAAAATGTCCACGTGCATTTTCTTGCTATCGGGTCTGACAAAAGAAAAGCGATTGGAAATTTCAATCTTGCCGACAAACTCGTCGCGTTTGCGTTCGATGACTTTAGTGATTTCTCCTTCCGGTCCTTTGTTGGGATTGTTGACGGAGTTTTCATAGACCATCACTTCTACGGTATCACCATCCAATGCATTTTGCATTTTCATGCTGGATACCCAGATGTCTTTGTCGCTGCCTTCTGTGATGACATAAGCATAACGCGCGTTGACAAAGTCTACGCGGCCTGTCATGAGTTCACCTCTCATTTTCTGACCGGCCACTTTAAGTTGCCCTGTTTTGCTTTTGATTATTTTTCCGGTTTTGATCAGGAGAAAAACCATGTCTTTAAAAGCTTCCTGGTCCTGATTTTTTCGGATGTTGAATTCTCGTATTAAGTCTGAAATTTTCGGTTTGTGTTCCGATCTCTTTTCTATAAAACGGATGACCTGTTCTGGTTCCGGTATGTCGCTATTCTGCTTGGATGTAGAAGGGGTGTCTTTACTTGTGCTTGGTTTTCTATTTTCTTTTTTTCTCATTGGAACAATTCTCCTTTGTTTGGTAACGTCCGCTTTTTTCTCAGTGCATCAAAATCAATCTGCGGTATAGACGATATGAGGGTTTGGGTATAATCGCTTTTTGGGAAGTTGTAGACATCTTCTCCATCTCCTTCTTCCACGATCTTACCTTTGTTCATCACGATGATTCTGTCGGAAATGAATTTCACGACCGATAAATCATGTGAAATAAAAATGTTAGTGAATTTAAATTCTTCTTTTAATTCATTCAACAGATTCAATACTTGTGCCTGCACAGAAACATCCAGTGCAGAAACAGACTCATCGCATACAATGAATTTGGGTGAAAGCGCCAAGGCTCTGGCAATGCAAATGCGTTGTCTTTGTCCTCCGGAAAATTCGTGCGGGTAACGGTTGAAATGATTGCCGTGCAAGTTTACTCGCTCCAGCAATTCAATCGCTTTCTTCACACGTTGGTAATCGCTTTCCAAAATATGGTTGACACGCATCGGTTCGATGATGGCTTCACCAATGGTGATTCTTGGATTGAGCGAAGAATACGGATCCTGGAAAATGATCTGCATGTCTTTGCGCAATTCACGCAAGCGTTCGTGCTTGATGTGTGTAATGTCTTCTCCTTCAAAAATAATTTGACCTTCTGTCGGTTCTACCAAACGCAAAATGCTTCTTCCTAAAGTTGTTTTTCCGCAACCTGATTCTCCGACCAGTCCAATGGTTTCTCCAGGATATACTTCGAAAGATACATCGTCTACTGCTTTGACAAATTCAACAGGCTTGCCTAAGAAGTTTCTTTTGTTGGTAAAATATGTTTTAAGATTTTTAACAACGAGTTGAGGTTGTGTATCCACTCGTTTCAATCTGTTTTTTTCTCGTAGTTCATCTTCGACCTGTATGTTGTCAATCAAAGCATCGACTACGGAAAGACTTTTATCGGTACGTTCAGAGATGATACCGTTTGCATCGACGGTCATAAAATCGGATACTACTGGAAGTACTTTGAGTTTGATGTCCAGTCTTGGTCTGCAGGCCAGCAAGCCTTTCGTGTAAGGATGTTTGGGATTTGCAAAAACATCAAAGATATGTCCCTGCTCTACGATTCTTCCTCTGTACATGACGATGATGTAGTCTGCGATCTCTGCCACTACACCCAAATCATGCGTGATGAAAATCATCGACATATTATTTTCGTCTCGTAACTGACGCATCAGATCGAGGATGCGGGCTTGTACGGTAACGTCCAACGCGGTGGTCGGTTCATCTGCAATCATCAAAGAAGGATTGCAACACATGGCCATGGCAATCATGACACGTTGTTTTTGTCCACCTGAAATTTGATGAGGGTATGCGTTGTAAATATCTTTGGGTCTTGGAAGCTGTACTTTTTCAAATAACTCAATGGTGAGTTGATGAGCTTGTTGTCTGGAAATGTTTTTACGATGCGCAAGTATAGTTTCTCTAATTTGATCGCCGCAGGTAAACACAGGATTAAGAGAAGTCATGGGCTCCTGAAAGATCATAGAAATTTCATTGCCTCTTTCATTTTGAAATTCTTTTGCCGACAGGTGTGTAAGATCAATGATGCCTTTGGAAGGGGAGTTGAAAAAGATATTGCCTTGCATCGGCAGGCTGTGCTTCTTGTTGATGAGGCCCATGATGGACAGAGCGGTTACGGATTTTCCAGAACCGGATTCTCCAACGATGCCTACCGTTTCACCTCTTCTCACCGTAAAACTCACGTCATCCACGGCTTTCATGATGCCTTGCTCGCTCGGGAAATAAGTTCTTAAATCCCTGACGTCTAATAAAAAGTTTTCTTCTGTTAACTGTTTCGGCGACATTCTACTGATCTATTCCACTAATGTGTTCGTATGATTTGTTCACTCGAGAGCAAAGGTTCATTCCTCAATTTAAGAAATACTTGAGCCAATAATACTACATCGTCCAAACAATAATCCAAGAGTTCTTGAGTGAGTCCGGAAGTCCTGTACGCTTCGTGTACCATTGATCCGTTGAAACTACTTTTTGCTGAAGGGATTCCAAGAGTATAAGCCATTAATTCCAAGGAAGTGTAATGTTTGCGGTCTCCAAACTTCCATAGTTCGAGGGTATCGAGGTGTAAGACTTCCCAAGGTTTTTTACCGGCTAAGTCCAGTACCGGCGGGATATTCAATCCGTTGACCAGCATTCTGCGGCAGAGAAAAGGGAAATCGAATTCTTTTCCATTGTGGGCGCAAAGCACCCTGAAACTCTTACGTTTGCTTTGGTCGATGAGTTGTATAAAGCCTTCCAATAATTCCTTTTCATTTTCACCATGAAAAGTTTTGGCTCTGAAAATGAGTTGGTTGTCCACCTTGTGAAAAAAGCCACAACCGGTGATGAGCACTTTAGAAAATTCAGCATGTATGCCGGCTTTTTGTTCATAAGCATCTTCTGATTCCAGATCGGGGTAACGTTGTTGCGCTTTTTTAATCCATAAGGGTTGACCGGTTGGATCAAGTGCTTGGAAGGAGGAATGTAAAGGCACCGTTTCGATGTCTATAAAAAGTATTTCCTCCAGGGAGAGTTTGGTTAATCTCATGCAATGGGGTTAATAAAAGTTTAAAAAATTAACTGTGAAGTATGCCTTCCTTGTCCAATATAGGAATATAAGTCATATTTTTTTTGATGATGCTTTCAGGAACGAAAATAAATTTTTTGTCATACATCTGGCTGTCGACAAAATAGCTTACCCAGTATTCATTATTGATGGTGAATACTGCAGGGTCAATCAGTTCAATGACCTGATAACTTTTTGGTTCAATGACCGGAAAAAAATGTCTCAGTACAGAAGTTTCTACTTCTTTCTCATCGAGCAAACCATAACCTCTGGAGCTGATGGTAACGCTCTCCAGGGCATAATTATTTTCATTGATCAGGACTACCTGCCATAAAGCAGATTCTTCTGTTTGCAGCTCTCCGTGTGCGATAGCTATATGAACTCCTTTTACGGTAGGGAATAGAATGTCTTTTTTCATTGGTATTACTTTTTGTTCAGCGTCATTCCAAACAGGGACGAAAGGTGTCCCACTAATTTGACTTTTACGTCATCGAAGGCCAGGTGTTGCGTTGTTTCCAAATGCATGGAGGTAACAGCCTTATCTGCAATACCGCAAGGTACAATCATTTTAAAATGGTCCAGCGAAACGTCAATATTGAAAGCCAGTCCGTGCATGCTGACCCAGCGGCTGGTTTTTACTCCCATGGCCGCTATTTTACGGGCTTTGACCAAGTTTTCACCATCAAACCAAACGCCTGTTTGCCCCTGCGATCTGCCGGCTTCTACGCCATAATCCCGGAGTGTCAGAATGACACTTTCTTCCAGCATGCGCATGTAGCGATGAATGTCAGTAAAGAAATTTTCCAGGTCCAATACAGGATATACCACCAGCTGTCCGGGCCCGTGGTAAGTGATGTCTCCGCCACGGTTGTTTTCATAATAGCCGATATTTTTTTTCTCTAATTCTTCATTGCTGACCAATAGATGTTCGCGACTTCCGCTTTTGCCTAAGGTAAACACATGAGGATGCTGACAGGTGATGAGGTAGTTGGGAGTCAGCTGTTGCTGGTCTTCCGGCAGGTTGCGGTTTTGCAATTTAATCTGCACGATCTGATCAAACAAAGAAGCTTGATAATCCCAGGCTTCTTTGTAATCGATTGTTCCCAGATCGATCCATTGGGTCAATGTATTTTTGTTGGTATTCAAAATGATAAGTGGTTATACAAATATACAAATAGAATTAGGGTTTTAGTTCCCGGAAGATAGTTTAGTAATGGAATAGATGGAAGTTTTATAAGAGGATAGGGTTATGGAATAGTGATGATTGGTTGGTGGAGAAAGAAATAAAGCAGCATTTTTATAGGGCGTTTCCCCGGCATAAATGGATTGAGGTGATTATAATTTTGATGGCGGGGCCGGGTTCTCGCTGCAAGTCCGCCGACCGCACAAATCCAACGCACTTCGGGCTTTCCGCTCGATCCCTAACGCGAAGATTGCATGAGGGCTTGAGCCATTGTTTGAACTCTTCATCTGCCGATAGGCGAGATGAAAGCGAGTGGCGAAAGCCCGACCCCGCTGGCAAGCGGGGGCATGTCCAATACCGAAAACAATACGATAACTTCACTCCTTATCTGTTACTATGATATTCATTTTTCAAGACAGTTATTTACTCTGTAGAATTACCTCTTCTTAAAACTTTTACTATCTTCATCACTCCAATATTTTTTACAATTTAAATCACACCGCGATGACTTTTTCGAAAGTGGCCATCGGCAAGGAAGCCGAGCTTAAAGCCGCACATTTTTTACAACAAAAAGGCTATGTCCTTCAAGCCTCAAATTATCGTTACGGCAAAGGTGAAATAGACCTCATCATGAAACACGGAGAAATACTTGTTTTCGTAGAAGTGAAAGCTCGTAAGAACGATCAGTACGGTTATCCCGAGCAATGGGTGAGTCGTAAAAAATTAGATATGATCTATCAGACAGCGGAAGGTTATATGATGCAGCATAAATGGAAAGGACGTATACGTTTCGACATCCTTGCGGTGTCTGGTGAATCGGGATGTTATCATCTGGAGGATATTTCTTAAGGTTTGGAGGATGCAAAAAAAATGTTCAAATTCAGGTCATAGATGCTAGCCTTATGAGTTTGAATTATCCATTGCGTTTCAAGACGATTTTCAAAGAGAAAATCTGGGGTGGAAAAAAAATAAAAGAAGTACTCGGAAAAGATTTCTCTCCCCTGGCCAACTGCGGTGAAACCTGGGAGTTATCGGCTGTGCCCGGTAACGTGTCAGAAGTATGTAACGGCTCTCTGAAAGGCAAGGACCTTCAAGGGTTGAGCAATGAGTTCAAAGCAAAATTGTTGGGTGAAAAAGTAACGGCAGAATACGGAACAGAATTTCCTTTACTGATCAAATACATTGATGCAAACGATGACCTGTCCGTACAGGTGCATCCAGATGATAAGCTAGCCAAAGCAAAACACGGATGCAAAGGTAAAACAGAAATGTGGTACATCATGCAAGCCGATGAAGGCGCAAAACTCAACAGTGGATTTGCAAAAGAAACGACCAAGGAAGAATATGCCAAAGCCATTGCACAAGGTAATTCGCTGGACTTTTTGAATTTTGAAAAAGTAAAATCAGGCGATGTGTTTTTTATGCCTGCCGGAAGAATTCATTATATCGGTAAGGGAATTTTACTGGCAGAGATACAACAGACTTCTGATATCACGTATCGCATTTATGATTTTGATCGTAAAGATGATCAGGGAAACAAACGCGAACTGCATGTGAAAGATGGTGTGGAAGCCATTGATTTTACGGTGCATCCAGAATACAAAACAAAATACCTGGCCAAAGACAATGGCTCTGCTGAGTTGTTAAGAAGTGCATTTTTTAATACGAATATCATTTCTCTTAAAGCCTCTCACCATTATGGATTGCCGTTAGGCAAACGAGACTCATTTACCATTTTGATTTGTGTAGAAGGACAAGGAAAAGTGGAAGGTGATTTTGCAGCTGAAAGCATTAAGCCCGGTGATGTCTTGTTGGTTCCGTCTGCGTTGAAACACGTTGTTGTGACATCTGCAAAGGGAGTGAAGGTTTTGGAGGTATATTTGTAAGTTTACACGAAATGAAATCAATGTAATCTGCATACGACCTTGTTTGATCGACAAGTAAGGCAGTTTCGTCTATTAGCTTGGTTGTGGCTTAACCGTTAAAGTCAGGTTATACGTATCTTTACTGGCTTTGACACGCCCGATTCCTATGAAGATATCTAATTACTTGATTACGAATGTAAAGTATTGTTTTGCATTCATTCTTTCCTTCCTTTTTTTTATACAACAATCCGCTTTAGGACAATGTAATTTTACGGTGTCTCCTTCGGCCTCTTCTTATGGTTGTTATACCACCTTGGAAGATGTGGTTTGGTCAAGTGTTGTCAATACGACGGCATCAGCAAATGACCTGAGCAAGACATCAGGAGGAAGTGCTTGGAATGGAGGAGCTTTTTCTACTGCTTCTGTTTACAACAACGGTTATGTGGAAACCGTAGTGAGTGAAGTAAACACGGCGAGAGCGATAGGTTTGAGCAATACAAATCCAGATGCCACTAATACTTCCATTTTATTTGCCGTTTATCTTCGTTCGGATGGAACATTAGAAGTAGATGAATCGGGTACGAGCCGAGGAAACTTTGGGGGATATAACAGTGGTGATACGATAAGGGTAAAAGTTGAAAGAGGAAGAATTAAATACTATAAAAATAGTACCTTATTATATGTCAGCAATCTGACACCTACCTTGCCTTTGTTTGTAGACAATTCCATCAATACGACAGCTGGCACACTTAAAAAAGTGGTCATTGGTAATTTATCGAACGGATCTTTCAAAGCCACTGCTGCTGCGCCTGGAGCAGGCACTGGTCCTACTTACCAATGGAAATTAAATGGCAGCAATGTAGGAACAAACAGTGCCACCTATTCAAATACTGCGTTGGCGCTTAATGATGTCTTGACTTGTGTACTTACACCGGGTTCTGGAGCGTGTTCTGCCTCACCAGCTACATCCAATAATGTCAAAATCAAATTCAAAACAAGTTTCAATTACGGAGATTTCTACATCACAACATCTCCTTCAGTCAGCGCATGCAATGAAGCAGTTGCTGAGGTCGTATGGGATTCCTTATCTACGAATTTAAATGTTGCAGGAAATAGCTTAACGAAAATACAATCTAACGGTAACTGGGATGGAGGCGCTGCTTCTTTAAATACCGTATCAAACAACGGGTATTTTCAATTTACAGCATTAGAAACAACTAAGTTAAGAGCAGCAGGGTTGAGTACAACCAATGCCAATTCAAATTATACGACCATACAGTACGCTTTTTACCTGAGCGCTGCAGGAGCCTTGCAGATTTATGAAACAGGTGTAAGCAAAGGAACCTTTGGAACCTATACTACAGGCGACCTATTGAAAGTGGCTGTGCAAGGCGGTGTGGTGAAGTATTATCAAAACGGTAATTTACTTTACATCAGTGCTTCTGCTCCAACGTTGCCTTTATTAGTAGACGTATCCATTAATAACTCTGCGGGAACAATCAGCAATGCGTTGATTTCTAATTACAGCACCGGTGTTTTCAATGCGGTTGCTACGAGTGCGGGATCATCACCTGTTTACCAATGGAAGTTGAATGGCAGTAATGTTGGTACAAATAGTTCGACGTATTCTAATGCTTCATTAAATAGCAATGATGTTGTAACCTGTCTGCTCACACCAAACTTAGTGGGATGTGCGACGTCTACGTACAGTGCCAATAATATTACCTACAAATCCATTCCTGTTTCTTCTTCTAACATCGAGTTTTATGTACAGGGTACACCTGCTACCAGCGCCTGTTTTGCAGGTGAAGAGCAGGTGAGATGGAAAGCATCGGATTTAAACTACGTCATTGCGAGTACGAATAACCTGAGCAAATTTCAGTCGAACGGCAACTGGGATGGAGGAGCGGCCTCTTGGAATACAGTAAGCAATAATGGTTATTTTCAATTTACGGCAACAGAAACAAATACATTGCGTGCAGCCGGTTTAAGTACAGCCAATGCCAATGCCAATTTTAATACCATACAATATGCCTTTTATCTGACTGCTGCGGGTGCCGTGCAGATCCAGGAGTCAGGAACAAATAGAGGAACATTTGGCACTTATATAGGGGGTGATATATTTAAAATAACAGTAGAATCATCCTTGGTAAAATATTATCAGAATGGTAATCTTTTATACATCAGTACGGTTGCTCCAACACTTCCTCTGTTGGTAGATGTATCGATCAACTCTATCAACGGAACAATCACTGGTGCATTGGTTAGTAATTATAGCTCGGGTACTTATACGGCAACAGCAACAAACGCCGGACCTTCTCCAACTTATCAATGGCAGCTAAATGGTAGTAATGTTGGAACCAATAGTATTACTTATACCAATACATCTATGGTGCTAGGTGATGATATAACGTGCATTCTTACCCCTAACATTACAGGTTGTAGCACCTCTTCCAACATCACTTCGAACAGTGTTGTCAATAAAGCGGTAACTGTTTCTTCCAGCATTGAATTTTATATACAGGGTCTTGTAGCATCAAGTGCTTGTAGCAGTCCGGAAGAACAAGTCAGATGGAAAAATTCTGATCTTAATTTCGTGCAGTCTAACGGTAACAACCTAATCAAAATACAATCCGATGGCAACTGGGACGGGGGAGCTGCTTCATGGAATACGGTATCGAATAATGGTTACCTGCAGTTTACTGCAACAGAAACCAATAAGTCTCGCATGGTGGGGTTGAGTACGACAAATACCAATTCTAACTTTACTTCTATTCAATATGCCATCTATTTACTCAATAGCGGTGCTATACAGATTTATGAATCCGGTACGGGCCGTGGTGGTTTCGGAACCTATGCAAGCAATGATGTTTTCAGAGTAGCAGTGGACAATAACGTTGTCAAGTATTATCAAAATGGAAACCTCTTGTATATAAGTGCTGTCGCACCTACGCTTCCTCTGTTGGTCGATGTTTCCATTAATAATTCGGGTGGAACGGTTACGAATGCGGTTGTCGCAAATTACAATGTAGGTTCATTTGCGGCCACGGCAATTAATGCCGGTAGTACACCTTCTTACCAATGGCAAGTCAACGGAAGCAATGTCGGCACAAACAGCGCTACTTACACCAATGTGTCGTTGAATGTAAATGATATCGTAATGTGTATTCTCACTCCTTCATTAGCAGGTTGTGTGGGTACTACTACTTATGCTTCTAACAGCATTACCAATAAAGCGTTAAGCACTCCTTCGACGATCGATTTTTATATTCAGGGTACAACGTCTACTGCTGCTTGTAATATTGCTGAGGAACAAGTGAAATGGAAAACGTCAGATTTCAATTATGTGGTTGTTACATCTGGTAATAATCTTAGCAAATTCCAGTCCAACGGCAACTGGGATGGCGGTGCTGCATCATGGAACACGGTAGCAGATAATGGCTACTTGCAGTTTACGGCTACTGAAATCAATACATTCCGTGCCATTGGTTTGAGTACAACAAATGCCAACAACAATTACACATCCATTCAATATGCTTTCTATTTGAACAACTCAGGGGGTGTTCAAATAACAGAATCAGGAACCAATCGTGGAACTTTTGGTACGTATAATACGAACGATGTTTTCGCTATAACGGTAGAAGCGGGTGTTGTAAAATACTATCAGAATACAGCACTTTTATACATCAGTAACATCACACCAACTTTGCCTATGCTGGTCGATGTTTCGTTATACAATACGGGAGCGACCATCGCAAATGCCGTAGTGGGTAATTACTCGACGGGTTCATTTATAGCTTCAGCTACCAATGCAGGAGCATCTCCTTCTTACCAATGGAAATTGAATGGTAGCAATGTAGGAACTAACATTGCTACTTATACCAATACAGGTCTTGCGGTGAATGATGTAGTGACTTGTGTACTTACTCCAAACTTAGGAGGTTGTACAAGTACCACCTACAACTCCAATACCATCACGAATAAAACGCTCGTCAATTCTACTAATTTAGAATTCTATATACAAGGTACTGCCGCGACGGCAGCTTGTAATACTACGGATGAAGAAGTACGATGGAAACTTTCTGACTTGAGTAATGTACAGGCTTCGGGAAATGATTTGACAAAAATACAATCCGACGGCAACTGGGATGGAGGAGCTGCATCATGGAACATGGTCGCTAACAATGGTTACTTACAATTTACTGCCGCTGAAACAACCAAAGGCAGAATGATTGGATTAAGTACAACCAATGCCAACTCAAATTATACTTCTATACAATACGCCTTTTATTTATTGAGTAATAGCACCATTCAGATTTATGAATCGGGCAATAGCCAAGCTTCTCCGGGCTCATACAACACCGGCGACATTTTTAAAATAACGGTGGAGAACAACATTGTTAAATATTACCAAAACGGTACTCTGCTTTATACAAGTAGTACTCCTCCTACACTGCCTATGTTGGTGGATGTTTCCATTAAAAATGCCGGAGGTACGGTGTTGGATGCTTTTGTATCTAATTATAATGTCGGAGTATTCACAGCTACTGCTACCAACGCAGGCACGTCTCCTGCTTACCAATGGCAGTTGAACGGTGCGAACGTAGGAACCAATAGCGCTACTTATACCAATACTGCATTGAACAACAGCGATGTTGTCAGTTGTATACTTACTCCTAATATTATTGGATGTACAGGTAAGCAATATGTTTCCAACAACATCATCAACAAATCCATTGCCGCACCTGCTAACTTAGAATTTTATATTCAGAGCACGGTGGCAACATCAGCTTGTAGCATTGGAGAAGAACAAGTGAAATGGAAAGTGTCGGATTTCAATTATGTGACAGGTAGTAATAATAACCTGGTCAAAGTACAATCAGATGGTAACTGGGACGGCGGTGCCGCTTCATGGAACACAGTAGCCAATAATGGATACTTTCAGTTTACGGCTTCTGAAACAAATACCTCAAGGATGGGTGGTTTAAGTACAACCAATACCAATTCGAGTTACACTTCTATACAATATGCCTTTTACCTGTTGAACACAGGTAGTTTGCAAATTTATGAATCAGGCACCAGCAGAGGTACATTTGGTACTTACACAACCAATGACATCTTTAAAATTTCAGTAGAGGCTGGTGTTGTGAAGTATTACCAAAATGGAAATCTTTTATACATCAGTGGAGTGACACCAACGTTACCGATGTTGGTAGATATTTCTATCAAGAATGTAGGAGGAACAATTACCAATGCATTGGTTGGAAATTACAGTTCGGGTACATATACCGCTACAGCACTTAACGCGGGTGCAACTCCTTCTTATCAGTGGAAATTGAACGGTGCGAACGTAGGTACTAACAGTGCTTCTTACACCAATGCTGCTCTTGCAATTAATGATGTATTGTCTTGTACATTGGTTCCTAACTTACCAGGCTGCGGTACAGCATTGTATTCTTCAAACAACATCACCAATAAGTCAACATCTGCTTCCAGCAGCATAGAATTCTATGTGCAGGGAACACCAACAGTCAGTGCTTGTTTGACAGCAGAAGAACAGGTGAGATGGAAAGTT
The DNA here is from genome assembly GCA_028288365.1 of Chitinophagaceae bacterium. Taxonomy (GTDB): domain Bacteria; phylum Bacteroidota; class Bacteroidia; order Cytophagales; family Cytophagaceae; genus JACMQM01. Next base: position 35,648 of record JAQBNU010000098.1, read on the forward strand.
TCTGATTTGAACAACGTGCAAGCTTCAGGCAATAGCTTGAGTAAAGTACAATCCAATGGCAACTGGGATGGTGGTGCCGCATCATGGAATACAGTATCTAACAATGGCTATTTTAAATTCATTGCCAGCGAAACCAATAAATCAAGAATGGCTGGTTTAAGTACCACCAATGCTGATGCGAATTATACTTCTATACAATACGCCTTTTATCTTGTTAATACAGGAAGTTTAGGTATTTATGAGTCGGGTACTAGTAAAGGAACGTTTGGTACTTATAATACAAATGACACGCTGCAAATATCCGTAGAAGCATCTGTTGTGAAGTATTATCAGAATGGAAATTTATTGTACATCAGTAGCGTTGCTCCTACATTGCCGATGTTAGTCGATGTTTCGATCAACGGCATCAGTGGAACAATTACCAATGCAGTCGTGTCTAATTATAATAACGGCAGTTTTACGGCTACGGCTACGAATGCGGGTGTTACTCCTGCTTATCAATGGAAATTGAATGGAACCAATGTTGGTACCAATAGTTCTACTTATACCAATACAACCTTAGCCTTAAACGATGTGATCACTTGTGTGCTTACGCCTAATTTATCAGGTTGTGGGGCCAGTACTTATACTTCTAACAGTGTCACCAATAAATCTATTAAGTCTCCTGTAAGTATAGATTTTTATATACAGGGTACGCCTGTTGCGAGTGCATGTAATACAGCAGATGAACAAGTACGTTGGAAGACTTCCGATTTTAATAACGTGAAGGCAACAGGTAACAGTCTGATTAAAACACAATCCAATGGAAACTGGGATGGTGGAGCAGCATCGCTTAACACGGTCTCCAATAATGGTTACTTCCAGTTTACAGCGACAGAAGTCAATACAGCAAGAATGGCTGGTTTGAGTACTACAAATCCGGATGCTAGTTATACAAGTATACAATACGCATTTTATTTAACGAGTACAGGAAGTTTGCAAATCTATGAGTCCGGTACAAACAAAGGGGCATTCAGCACTTACCTGACCAATGACGTATTGAAAATTTCAGTGGAAGCCAATACGGTGAAGTATTATCAAAACGGAAACTTATTATACATAAGTACTGTGGCGCCTGTATTGCCTTTATTGGTGGATGTATCCATCAATTATACAGGAGGTACCATTACCAATGCTATTGTCTCTAATTTCAATACGGGTACATTCACTGCAACAGCTACCAATGCTGGTGCCAGCCCGACATATCAATGGCAATTAAACGGAACAAACGTCGGAACAAACAGTGCTACGTATACCAACACATCATTAAATACTAATGACGTATTAACGTGTACACTTAATCCGAATCTAGCAGGATGTACAGGAACAGTTTACACCTCTAATACGATTACTAATAAAACGGTAACAGCTCCTTCCAGCATAGATTTCTATGTGACGGGTACTGCTGTTGCTACAGCTTGCAACATTCTTGTAGAGCAGGTGAAATGGAAATCATCCGATTTAACTAACGTTACAGCGTCTACCAATAACCTTACAAAATTACAATCTAATGGCAACTGGGATGGCGGTGCGGCCTCATGGAACGCAGTAAGCAATAATGGATACCTGGCGTTCAACTTAGGAGAAACCACCAATTATAAAGCGATTGGTTTGAGCAATACCAATGCAGATGCCAACTATACATCTATTCAATATGGCTTCTACCTAACCAATACCGGAAGTTTACAGATTGTTGAATCAGGAACAAACAGAGGTGCGTTCTCTTCTTATACAATAAGTGATACCTTGAGAATATCAGTAGAATCATCTGTTGTTAAGTATTATCAAAATTCGACCTTACTCTACGTAAGCACAGTGGCGCCTACTTTGCCGCTTTTAGTGGATGTTTCTATTTATAATAGCAATGCCACAATAAAAAATGTAACAGTTAATAATTACAATGCTGGCTCATTTACCGCAGCTGCTACCAATGCAGGTGCTTCACCAACTTATCAATGGAAATTAAATGGAACCAATGTTGGTACCAATAGTTCTACCTATACCAATGCGGCATTAGCCAACAATGACATTGTTACTTGTGTGTTGACTCCAAGTCTGGGTGGTTGTACTACGTCTACCTATGCATCTAATAGTAGCACGAATAAGACGGCTCCGATTCCAACCAATGTAGATTTCTATGTCCGCGGAAATGTTGGAGCTTCTACCTGTAATAGCATAGCAGAAGAGCAGGTGAAATGGAAAATAACGGATTTAACAAGCAATGTTGTTTCGTCTACCAATAACCTCAACAAAATACAATCGGGTGGCAACTGGGACGGTGGTGCGGCATCGTGGAACACGGTAAGCAACAATGGTTACTTCCAGTTTACTGCAACAGAAACATCGACTGCAAGAATGGGAGGATTGAGTGCTACGAATGCAGATGCCAATTTTACAAGTATTCAGTATGCCATTTACCTTACCAATGCAGGTGCTGTGCAGATTTATGAATCTGGTTCTGGTAGAGGTACTTTCGGTACGTATGTTTCTGGTGACGTCATGAAAGTTGCGGTTGAATCGAATGTTGTAAAATATTATAGAAACAGTGTGCTGTTGTACGTCAGTGCTGTTGTACCAACTCTTCCTTTATTGGTCGATGTGTCTATCAATAGTACGAACGGTACCATCACGAATGCTGTGGTTGGCAACTTCACGACAAACACATTTACTGCTGCAGCAACGAATGCCGGTGCATCTCCTTCTTACCAATGGAAGTTGAATGGTGGCAATGTAGGAACGAACAGCAGTACCTATACAAACACGGCATTGAATGTTGGCGACCTTGTTACGTGTGTGTTGACAACCAATACAGCAGGTTGTGGTTCACTTTCATACACTTCTAATATTGTTACTGAAAAATTAGGACCGGTTCCTACCAACCTTGATTTCTATATTAAAGGTACACCTGTCGTTACTTCTTGTAACCTTGCTGAAGAGCAAGTGAAATGGAAAATAACAGATGTAAGTGCAACGGTGCAGGCCACTACAAATAATTTGTACAAATCTACTTCTAACAATGCCTGGGATGGCGGTGCGGCATCGTGGAACACGGTAAGCAACAATGGATTTTTACAATTTACCGCTAGTGAAACCAATAAGTCCAGAGTGGTTGGTTTGAGTACAACCAATGTTGACGCAAACTATACGAGTATACAATACGGTGTTTACTTGCTTAGCACAGCAGCACTACAAGTGGTAGAATCAGGAACGAACCGCGGTTCGTTTGGCACTTATGCAGCCAATGATGTATTCAAAGTTTCGGTAGAAACTAACATTGTAAAATACTATAAGAATGGTACAGTGTTCTATACAAGTGCAGTAGTACCGGTTCTGCCTTTGCTTGTTGATGTCTCTATTTTTCATACCGGAGGAACGGTTACAAATGCGTTAGTTTCGAATTACAATGCGGGTACATTCACAGCTGCAGCAGTCAATGCAGGTGCGTCACCTTCCTACCAATGGCAGTTGAATGGTAATAACGTAGGTACAAATAGTACGACTTATACAAATGCTTCACTTAGCATCAGCGATGTTGTTACTTGTATTCTTACACCTAATCTTGCGGGTTGTGCACTTCCAACAGTCAATTCAAATGTGATTACCAACCGATCTACTGCTGCTCCTGCTGCGGTAGAATTTTACATTCTAGGCACAGCATCTGCTTCGGCTTGCGCTATAGCGGAGGAACAAGTAAGATGGAAAGTTTCGGATTTGGTAAACGTTGTGGCTACAGGAAACAGCCTGAATAAAACTACTTCAAACGGCAGCTGGAATGGTGGTGCTGCTTCCTGGAACATGGTCTCCAATAATGGTTACCTGCAATTCACGGCTACCGAAACCAATAAATACAGAATGATTGGATTGAGCACTACCAATGCAGATGCCAATTATACTTCTATACAATATGCCATTTACCTTCAGGCAAGCGGAAGCATTCACATTTTTGAATCAGGTGTGGACAAAGGCGCGTTCACGACTTATTCTACTAACGATGTATTCAGAGTGGCCGTCGAATCATCAGTTGTGAAATACTATAAAAACGGCACGCTGCTTTATATCAGTACTGTTGCTCCTGTATTACCGATGTTGGTGGATGTATCTATTTATAATACCGGTGGCACGGTTACGAATGCCGTGGTTGGTAACCTCAATGTTGGAAGCTTCACGGCCACCGCTTTGAATGCCGGTACCAATCCTATTTATCAATGGAAAGTCAACGGTACAAACGTAGGAACCAGCAGCACGACTTATTCCAATACTGCGTTAGTCGCTAATGATGTAGTTACTTGTGTGCTTACTCCTGACTTAGGTACTTGCAGTCTTACCAACTATACATCGAATACCATCACAGATAAAACAATAACGACATCTACAGGCAGCGATTTTTATATTCAAGGTACTGCTTCTGTATCCGCTTGTAATAGTGCCGAAGAGCAGGTCATCTGGAAAACAAGTGATTTGAATAATACACAAGCTACCACTAACAACCTGAGTAAAATACAATCCGGCGGAAACTGGGACGGAGGAGCAGCATCTTGGAATACGGTAAAAGACAATGGATACTTCCAGTTCACTGCGACAGAAGTCAACAAATCCAGAATGGCTGGGTTAAGTACGACCAATGCAGATGCCAGTTATACAAGTATTCAATACGCCTACTACTTAGTCAATAATAGTACGGTGCAGATTTATGAATCTGGAAACTACAAAGGATCATTTGGTACATATATTACAGGAGATGTATTTAAAATTGCGCTTGAAGCATCGGTTGTAAAATATTATCAGAATGGAAATTTGATGTACATCAGTACGGTCGCTCCTGTATTGCCTATGCTGGTGGATGTTTCCATCAACTCTACTGGTGGAACGATTACGAATGCTGTAGTTTCGAATTACAATGTGGGAACCTTTACAGCCACAGCTACGAATGTAGGAGCGTCTCCTGTCTATCAATGGAAATTGAATGGAACAAATGTTGGAACGAACAGTAACACCTATACAAATACGGCGTTGAGCAACGGAGATGTGGTGACATGCTCGTTAGTCCCAAATCTTGGCGGATGTACTACAACAAATTACACCTCTAATTCTATTACGAATAGAGCATTGTCTGCACCAGTAGGAATAGATTTTTATATACAAGGTGTAGTAGCGACTTCCGCATGTAATACGGCTGAAGAACAAGTGAAGTGGAAAACATCAGACTTTAGCAACGTTCAAGCTTCTGGAAATAACCTCAATAAAATTCAATCTAACAGTAGTTGGGATGGTGGTGCTGCTTCCTGGAATACAGTAAGTAATAATGGTTACTTCCAATTCACAGCTACTGAAATCAATAAATACAGAGCAGTTGGTTTGAGCACTACCAATGCCAATGCTAACTACACCAGTATACAATATGCCTTTTACCTGACCAGTAGCGGTACTGTTCAAATTCAAGAATCAGGCAATTACAGAGGCTCTTTTGGTACCTATGCAACCAACGACCTATTTAAAGTAGCAGTGGAAGCGGGTGTAGTGAAATATTATAAAAACGGAGTGCTTCTGTACATCAGTACCATCGCTCCTACATTACCAATGCTGGTGGATGTTTCTATTTATAATACAGGAGGAACAGTAACTAATGCCATTGTTTCTAATTATAACGCCGGATCTTTTGCAGCAATAGCAACGAATGCAGGTCCTTCTCCTTCTTATCAGTGGAAAGTGAACGGCACGAATGTAGGGACAAGTAGCACTTATACCAATACAGCGTTGAATCCAAACGATGTGCTGACGTGTACACTCTCTCCGAATTTAGGAGGTTGCAGTACGACTATATATACTTCAAATAGCATCACGGATAAAGTAATCACCAACCCGACGAATCTTGATTTCTATATTCAGGGTGTAGTGGCTACAGCAGCGTGTAACACAGTAGACGAGCAAGTGAAATGGAAAATTTCAGACTTGTCGAATGTTCAGGCTAGTACTAACAACCTGAGTAAAATTCAATCGAATGGAAACTGGGACGGAGGTGCTGCTTCTTGGAACACCGTAAGCAACAACGGTTACTTGCAGTTTACTGCCACAGAAACAAATGAAGCGAGAGTGATTGGCTTAAGTACGACCAATGCCGACGCCAATTATACAACGATACAATATGCTATCTATTTATTGAGTAACAGCACGGTTCAGATTCAAGAATCAGGAACGAGCCGTGGGACAATGAGCACCTACGTTACCGGCGATGTATTTAAAGTAGCAGTAGAAGCAGGAGTGATTAAGTATTACCAAAATACGAATCTGTTATACACGAGTAGTATCGCACCAACACTACCATTGTTGGTTGATGTTTCGATCAATAACGTCGGAGGTACCGTTACAAATGCGATTGTGTCAAATTACAATACAGGTACATTCTCAGCTACATCTATAAATGCAGGTGCTTCTCCTTCGTATCAGTGGAAATTGAATGGAACGAATGTTGGTACCAACAGCAGTACTTATTCTAACGTGGCGTTAAATGCAAACGATATTATTACGTGTGTGTTGACTCCTAATCTCGCAGGTTGTAACGCGACTACATATACCTCAAACTCTTTGACCAACAAACAGGTTCCTGCACCATATAATTTTGATTTTTATATTCTGGGAACAGTTGCTACGTCTGCTTGTAACACGGCTGACGAGCAAGTGAAATGGAAAGTGTCTGACCTCAACTATGTGGTAGCAACTGGAAATAGTCTTTCGAAAACTCAATCGAATGGAAACTGGGATGGCGGAGCCGCTTCATGGAATACGGTCTCTAATAACGGTTATTTCCAATTCTCTACATCAGAAGTGAACACTGCAAAAATGGTTGGATTAAGTACAACCAATGTCAATTCCAGTTATACTACTATTCAATATTGTTTTTACCTAGCCAATAACAGCGCATTGAGTATTTGGGAATCAGGCACCAACCGCGGCTCTTTCGGTAACTATGCCAGTACAGATGCATTTAAAATTTCGGTAGAGGCAAACGTGGTAAAATATTATAAAAATAACGTATTGCTTTACATTAGTACGGTTACTCCAGTTTTACCTTTGCTTGCAGATGTATCTATTTATAATGTAGGAGGAACAGTAACTAATGCAGTAGTATCAAACTATAACACGGGTACCTTTACTGCAACAGCAGTTAATGCAGGTGCTTCTCCGAGTTATCAATGGAAATTAAATGGTGTAAATGTTGGTACGAACAGCAATACGTACACTAATACTACACTGGGTAGCAATGATGTGATTACTTGCGCCTTCACACCATCTCTTAGTGGCTGTAATACGGCTTCTTATATTTCTAACAGTATTACGAATATGACAGTAGGTAATCCTGTAGGAATAGACTTTTATGTTTTAGGTTCCGTTGTTAGTTCTTCCTGTTCTACGTCAGATGAACAAGTAAGATGGAAAACCTCCGATTATCAAAACGTACAAGGTAATGGTAATAACCTTACGAAGGTACAATCGGATGCCGTTTGGAATGGTGGAGCGGCTTCATGGAATACAGTAAGTAACAATGGCTACTTTCAGTTTACAGCTTCCGAAACAAATAAACACAGAGTAGTTGGATTGAGCTCTTCAAATGCCAATTCTAATTACACAAGTATCCAGTATGCCTTTTATCTTGTCAACACTGGATTGATACAAATCTATGAATCGGGAGTTTCACGTGGTACTTTTGGAGCATATCTAACGAACGATATTTTAAAAATTGCTGTGCAGTCAGGTGTTGTTAAATATTACCGAAACGGAAACTTGTTATATACAAGTGCTGTCGCACCAACATTGCCTTTATTGGTAGATGTTTCTATATATTCTCTGGGTGGAACAATCACCAATGCGATTGTTTCCAATCTTAGCTCAGGAACATTTAATGCGACAGCTAACAATGCCGGTGCATCACCCACTTTTCAATGGAAATTAAACGGAACAAATGTTGGTACGAATAGCAACACATACAGCAATGCTTCTTTGACAAATAATGATGTTGTTTCATGTGTATTGACTCCGAACCTACCTGGTTGTAGTGCGGCTACTTATACTTCTAATACCACTACCTACAGAGCGACCACTATCACTACGCAACCATTGACACAGTCAATTTGTACAGGTGGGTCTGCAACCTTGAACGTAGTGGCAACAGGTAATAGTTTGAATTACCAATGGAGAAAAAATGGTGTTAACATTGTAGGTGCCACGACTTCTACTTTTGCCATTGCAGGTGCTACCGCTGCCAATGCTGGTAACTATGATGTCATTGTAAACACAGGCGGTTGTACAAGTAACGTGGCTGCGATTACCGTGTCAACGTTGAACCAATGGTCTGGTGCTACCAGCGCTGCTTGGGCCAATACTGCCAACTGGAGCTGTGGTATTATTCCAAATGCAGCAACAGACGTTATTGTTCCTTCAGCAGCGTTGAATATGCCATTGATTACTACCAGTGTCAATGCAAACAACCTGACGATAAATACATCGGGTACATTAACGAATACATCGGGTACATTGAACCTCTATAGTAATTTGGTGAACAACGGTACTTACACTGACAACGGTACAACAGCTTTTGTGGGTACTACCGCACAGAGTATAACAGGAGCTACCAATTTCAATAACCTGACGTTAAACAATGCTGCCGGGCTTACACTAAACAATGCCAGTACAGTGAAAGGGGTACTCACCTTGACGAACGGAACATTCACTACAAATAATAACCTCAACGTTGATTTGTACTGGGGCGCTATAGCCGGTACGGGTGCAGGGACGACAACCGGTAACATTCGTTTCTTCAAAATTATCTATGGTAACGGATACCATTACATCTCTTCTCCTCTTCCTGGTAGAACGGCTGCAGACTGGGATGATAACGTAACCATCAAGTTTGGTGCCAACAGCAACTTGTATTCCTACAACGAAACATTGCCTGATACAAACATGAAAGTAGGATGGACTCCTGTGACATCTACTTCTACTGCCTTGCAAACCATGACAGGTTATGCGTTGTACTTCAAGTTATACAATACGGTATTGGATGTGAGTGGACCTTATACACACAATCCTGGAACGTTAACCAGTGTAACGTTGACCAATACTAAATCTACTACACCATTCTTCAAACCTGCATCTGACGGTTGGAACCATATCGGTAACCCTTATCCTACTACATTGGATTGGAGCGCTGCAGGCTGGACGAAAACAGGTATTGACAACGCAGTATATTATTGGGATTCACATGCCTTAAGGTTTGCGTCGTATGTTTCTGGTGTGGGTAATAACGGCGGAACACAATATATTCCTTCTATGCAGGGCTTCTTTGTAAAAGTAACAACCTCTGGAGGTACAGGTTCTCTTGCTATGACCAACAGTGTGCGTACTACACCTACAAACAAAGATGTATGGAGAACATCGTCAGAAGATCATATTCTTCGCTTGACGACATCAAGCTCAACGTTCGACGATGAAACAATCATCCGATTCATGGACGACGCTACTGATACCTTAGATAGTCAATACGATGCCTATAAGTTGATGAACGGCGGACAAACGCCTTCATTCTATAGTTATTACAACGCGAATGAGTACGCCATTAATAGTTTACCTTCGATCGCTATCGATAGAACAATTCCGTTGAAACTGAATACCGCTTTCAATGGCAGCTATACCTTCACAGCGGACTTAACTGGATTTGAAGATGTAGATTCTATCCTCTTTATAGATCAGGCACAGAATGTAAGGCAGGATCTTAAAATCAATCCAACATACACTGTAGATCTGATCACAGGCAACATCGCCAATAGGTTCTTTATCAATTATAAAAACCAACCAGATGTAGTCACAGGGGATACGCCTTCTAGCCAATCGTCTGGGATAGATGTCTTCGGATTGGAACAAAAAGTGACGGTGAAGTTCAACGATACAAAAATCGGCAATGCTGACATCAGGATATTCGACATAAAAGGTAATGCAGTATATGCTCTTAAAAATCAAAACGTATCTTCTGGTCTCGTGGAAATTAATCTTCCAACGATAAGCACCGGTGTGTATGTCGTGAAAATTGAATCCGGCCAAGCTTCCAAAACACAGGAAGTCATCTTGATGGCAAAATAAAATTCATCGCATCGTTCACCAATTAGTTTCACTTCTTACAAATAAAAAACCCTTGGTTTCTACCAAGGGTTTTTTATTTGTAAGAAGTAGAGTAGATGTTATGTTCTTATTTCCATTGCTTGTATAAATTGATCAATGCATTGGTAGAGGCATCGTGCGAACTGATGGTGCCATTGCTTTCCAACTCTGGTAATATCTTTTTGGCCAATTGTTTACCTAGCTCTACACCCCACTGGTCAAAGGCATTGACACCCCACACCACACTTTGTACATATATTTTTTGTTCGTACATCGCAAGCAATGCACCCAATACATGCGGTGTGATTTTTTTCGCAAGGAAAGAATTGGTTGGTCTGTTTCCAGTGAAAACTTTATGAGGTATTAATTCAGCAACGGCTTCTTTGCTGAGTCCTTCTTTTTCCAATTCAGCTTTTACTTCTTCCGCTGTTTTGCCGGTCATGAGCGCTTCTGTTTGCGCAAAAAAGTTGGCCAGCAATTTAGGATGATGATCAGAAATAGGATTATGAGATTTTGCAGGAGCTATAAAATCACAAGGAATTAATTTCGTGCCTTGGTGGATCAATTGGTAGAATGCGTGCTGACCGTTGGTACCAGGCTCTCCCCAGATGATAGGTCCGGTAGAGTAGTTGACACTTGTTCCGTCTTTTTGTACGCCTTTACCGTTACTTTCCATATCGCCTTGTTGGAAGTAAGCAGCAAAGCGGTGCATGTATTGATCGTAAGGAAGAATAGCATGAGAATCCGCACCATGGAAATTATTGTACCACACGCCAAGCATAGCCAATACTACAGGAATATTTTTATCCCAGGCTGTAGTCTTGAAGTGCATGTCCATGTCGTGTGCGCCGCTCAACAATTCTTCGAAATGGTCGAAGCCTATGTATAACGCAATAGATAATCCGATCGCTGACCACAACGAATAACGTCCGCCTACCCAATCCCAGAATTCAAACATGTTGTCTGTATCGATGCCGAAAGCAGACACTGCTTTCGCATTGGTAGAAAGTGCCACGAAATGTTTGGCAATCGCAGCGTTGTCTGCTTTGGATGTACTCAGGAACCAAGCCCTTGCAGATTCAGCATTGGTAAGGGTTTCCTGTGTAGTAAATGTTTTAGAAGCAACAATGAATAAAGTAGTTTCAGGATTCAAATGCTTTACCGCTTCGGCCATGTGCGTACCATCGACGTTAGAAACAAAGTGCAAATTCAGGTTGGCTTGTCCGTAAGGTTTCAATGCTTCTGTCACCATGTATGGTCCAAGATCAGAACCACCGATCCCGATGTTGACGATATCTGTCATGGCTTTACCTGAAAATCCTTTCCATGCACCACTGCGTACTTTTTCTGTAAAGACGTTCATCTTTGCCAATACCTGATTGATATCCGGCATGACATCTTTGCCATCTGAATAAATAGGTGTGTTGGAACGATTGCGCAGCGCGACATGTAGCACAGAACGTTTTTCTGTGTTGTTGATTTTATCTCCGGCAAACATCGCATCAATGGCTTCTCTCAATTTGACTTCGTCAGCCAATTGAGAAAATAATTTCATCGTGGTTTCATTGATTCTGTTTTTGGAGAAATCTACATATAAATCTTTCCACTGTATAGAAAATGCATTGGCTCTGCCGGGATTGCTTTTAAAGCTGTCTCGCAAGTGTTGGTCTTTCGTCTCCTGATAATGTTTTTCAAGGGCTTTCCAGGCAGGCAAATTCAAAAGGTCTTTCATAGATAATGTTTTTCAGTTCATAATTATGTCTGGCAACTTAAGAAAAAAATAGAATTTAAAAAAAGTGAATTATATGCTGTAATCAGTGAATGGTAAATGAAATGATAATAGTGATACTAATACTGCGTTAAAGTAAAACTTTGGTCAGGATGTTTTGTGCACTATTTTGTACCTGGTCTGGTAACTTTTTTCTTTTGCAATCTTTTTTTAATAGGATCTTCTTCTACCGAGCCCGCTTCTACCGGTTTTCCGTCCATTATGATGAGGTTGCCGCGCTCATTCCATTCTTTCATGACGACCGGTTCTTTTTGTTCCTCGTAGCCGCTTTCTCCGTAAAGTAATTCTCTTTGTCGCTTGTCGGTGTTGTCAAAATATTCTACCCATGTGCCGATGCGACGACCGTTTTCGTATTGACCTTTTAGTTTGATATTCCCTTTTTCGGAGAATAAATAATAATCTCCTTCTTTCAAACCGTAAGCATAAGGAATCACTTCGTGTGGTCTTTTACGTTCGTTGTCAAAGTACTCTATCTTTGCTTCTTTGGGCCATCCACGGAAATATTTTGTCTTACCGATGAGGATGGATTTTTTATCGTATTTTTCCCAGCGAGCATTTTTTGTGCCGATGTAAAAAACTCCTTCTTCTATGATTTCCCCGTTGTACATCCGCTTGTAAGGGCCGTGTAGGATGCGGTAATTTTTGCGTTTCCCTTCTTCAATTTTACTGACCTTTTTGATTTTACCGGCAGTAATATCAAAAACATAAATTTCAGGAACGAAGGCATTCGGTTCTCTGTATTTTTTCAGTGTAAAAAACAATTCTACTGTTACTCGTTCTCCATCACCTGCTCGTGTAAAGCCGCGTCTGGTCTTGATGCCGTAGAATGTTTTTTTCTTGCCTTTCTTTTTCTTGTTCTTACCTTTTTTACGCAAGTAAGCATTCACTGTATCCGCACCCATATCGATCTCAGGTATGGAATCTGTTTCTATCACATAAAACACATCTTTTTTCTTGGGCGGATTGGCTGGCGCCTGCGCAAAGAGCAGCGTGCCGGACAACAGGCAAAGAATAAAGACAGGAATGAAATAGTTCAGGCGCATAGCGTATTCAAAACGATGCTAATATAGAAAAATTATGCATGGTCTTAATATAAAAAGGCTCGTTCTTTTTTGGTAAAAACGAGCCTCGATATTTACTTCTTGTTGGCGTCTCGCCAACAAGTGATAGTATAGAACGGGTCTAGCAATTTTACTAAATGACTCTGTATAGAGTTTTATACAAACAGGTGTTGGCGTCCCGAAGTCTCGGGACAACACCAAGTCTTTTATTAATTTTGATTCAACAAAGAGATGCTGCGCTCAATGAATTTGGTCAGCGATTCTCCTTTTAATAAACCTTGAGATAGTAAAGCAATGTCTAACGTTTGTCCTGCCAGTACCTGTTGTTCCTGTTCAGATAACTTCAACAACTTTTGAAGCAATGGATGATTTTCGTTGACGACGGCAATGAATTCTTCTTTCATGAAATTGCCGAACATTCCGCCACCACCTGTGGCTGACATGTCTTTCATGCGGCGGATAAATTCAGGAACGGTAATGGTCACCGGCATTTCATCGACAGGAAGCACTTCTGTCGCTACTCTCAATCCTTTTCCTTCAGAGGCTTTGGTGAAGATGGCCGTCACTTTTTCTTTGTCTTCTGCACTCAATACACTTTCTCTTACTTCGTCTTTCTCAATCAGTTTTTCAATGCTATCAGAGTCTACACGCTTCAAACTTGTTTTCTCCAGTTTGCTTTCCAATTGATTGATGAAATGCGAGTCAATGGCTGAATCCAGCACCAATACATCGTACCCACGCTTGCGGGCAGATTGAATGTATGAGTCTTGTTCTGATGCATTGCTGGTATATAGGAATACTGTGCTGCCGTTTTTATCTGTTTGATTGGCTTTTACTTTCTCACTATATTTTTCTATCGTTAAATATTCTCCGTTCGTGTTTTTTAGCAAGCAGAAGTTTTTTGCTTTCTCGTAAAACTTCTCGTCGCTGATCATGCCGTATTTTACAAACAAACTGATGTCGTCCCATTTCTCCTGAAACGATTCAGGATTTTGATTGTAAATCTCCTGCAATTTATCGGCTACTTTTTTCGTGATGTGACTGTTGATCTTTTTAACATTACCATCGGCTTGCAAGAAGCTTCTGGATACGTTCAACGGAATGTCCGGTGAATCGAGCACACCATGAAGCAACATCAAGAACTCAGGCACTACATCTTTCACTTCGTCAGTGATGAATACCTGACGACTGTACAACTGAATTTTGTTGCGTTGAAATTCAAAGTCTTTTTTCAGTTTAGGAAAATACAATACACCGGTCAGGTTGAAAGGGTAGTCTACGTTCAGGTGGATCCAAAACAAAGGATCTTCTGACATCGGGTATAATTTTTTATAAAAGGAAATGTAATCTTCATCCGTCAATTCCGATGGGCTCTTTGTCCAAAGCGGTGCAGTATCGTTAATGATCTTGCCATCAAATTCTATTTCTATCGGCAAGAAGCGACAGTATTTATTAAGAATGGATTCTATGCGGTAGTTGTCCAAAAACTCTGTAGAGTCATCAGCAATGTGCAAGATGATGTCGGTACCTCTTTCTGTTTTGTCACTTGGACCGATGGTAAACTCTGTGGATCCATCGCAGGTCCAGTGTGCAGCTTGCGAACCTTCTTTGGAAGAGAGGGTGTTGATCTCAACGTTTTTAGATACCATGAAGGCCGAATAAAAACCAAGACCGAAATTACCGATGATTTGTGACGTGTCGGTTTTGTCTTTGTATTGTTCGATGAATTCCGTTGCTCCGGAAAAGGCGATCTGGTTGATGTATTTTTTGATGTCATCGGCTGTCATCCCGATACCGCGGTCGCTGATGGTGATGGTTTTGTTTTCTGCATTGACGGCTACAGAAACTTTCAGTTCTCCTACTTCGCCGTTGAATTCGCCAAGAGACGAAAGACGTTTTATTTTCTGACTGGCATCGACGGCATTGGATACCAATTCGCGAAGAAAGATTTCATGATCAGCGTATAGAAATTTTTTGATGATCGGAAAGATGTTTTCCGTGTGAATGGATATGGTACCTTTTTCTTCCATGATTATTTGATGTTATGTTTTGCTTGATGAATGTGATGATCTTTTGTTTTCAATAATTATTCCAAAAATGAAAAGCTGTCAGGATGGCAGGATATATTTTTTGTATTCAATAGAAAGATGATCTTGTTGATGTGGGCGTTTCCCCGCCTTTCATCCTTTCAGCTTATAGAAGCCTTGAGGGCGGGGCCGGGCTCTCGCTCCAAGTCCGCCTGCCGCACAAATCGGCGCGCTTCGGGCTTTCTACTCGATCCCTAACGCAAAGGAACAGTTATAGGATTTTTAATTCTGTTCGTCGGTTCAATTGTTTTCCTGCCTCCGTATTATTGTCTGCCACGGGATTTTTGCTGCCATAGCCGACGGCCTTGAGACGTGCAGCGGGTACACCATTTTGTATGAGAAAAGCGACAACGCTTTGTGCTCTTTTTTCGGATAGTTGTTGATTGGTGGCTTCGCTTCCTACATTGTCGGTGTGACCGGAAATTTCAATTTTGGTGGAAGGATTGTCTTGCAACAATTTAGCCACACGCAGCAATTCACTTTTTGATTCCATGCGCAACTGGTCTTTGCCCGTATCATAGAATACATTTTTCAATACCATTTTACTACCCGCTTTGTTGTCGACCATCACGATGTCTTTTTTCTCCTGCTTGAATCCTGCGTTGGACGTGAGGTATACGTTTTCTGAATAAAATAATTTACCTGGTTTTTCGATCGTCACTCCGTAGTTATGATCAGAAGGCAAGGCAATGAGATATTCTCCTGTTTCAGCATTTGATTTATATTCTCCGAGGACTTCTCCTGTTTGATTATCGTTGACAGTGATCTTTGCTTCTATGCTGTTGCCTGTGGCATCTTTAATTTTCCCTTTCATCAACGTGAGTTCAGGTTCTTTTGCGCTGATGGGCATGCGTACGGAGTAAAGATCTTGTTTACCTAAACCACCGTCTTTGTCGGAAGCGTAATAACCTACTTTACCTTCTGCTCCTAAAACGAAGTACAAGTCGTTGCCTGCAGTGTTCATGGGATAGCCGAGGTTCTCTGGTTTGCTCCATCCGCCGCCACCGATCATCGTGACTTTGAATACATCGTAACCGCCCATGGTGCTGTGGCCTTTTGAACTAAAATACAATGTCTTCCCATCCGGATGCATGTAAGGACTGTCTTCGTCGTACTCCGTGTTGAAAGGAAGTTTGACTGGCTTAGACCAATTGTCACCAGATGTTTTTCGGCACATGTAGATGTCGCGTTGCGAACTGAAATCGCCGGCTCTCACAAAGAAGAGTGTTCGTCCATCCGGAGCTAAACTCGCGCAGGTTTCAAACAATGGGCTGTTAAAAGAAACAGGAACAGGATTGCTCCATTTTTTTCCGTTCAATTCTGATTTATAAATATCTCCGCCGTTTGAACCACGGTAAAGAAAAATAGTTTGTCCATCTTCGGAAACACCTACGCATGCATCGTGTCCATCGGTGTTGAGCGGTGAACCAGGATTACTAGGGGGAGACCAGGCACCGCCCTGGTTACCGCTAATGTAGATGTCTTCGTAATACAATCCGTCTTCCGCTATTTTTCCACCGGTAGAACCAGGTCTGCGGGAGGTGAAAAATAATTTGGAAAGATCGGCGGTGATCTGTGGCAAGTATTCCTGGTATTGTGTATTGACCGTAGGTCCGGCGTTGGTGATTTTAAAATCCTTGGGTTGACCGAGGTATTGTTTGCCATAACCACATTCGTTGATGTATTTGGAAATGGCTTTTTTATTGGTGTTGCCAGGATCTGCTTTTTGATAATAAGAAATGGCTTCGTCAAATTTATGACTGATGTGTAGTGCTTGAGCCAGGGTGAAATACATTTCCGGACTTGGTTTTCCGGAAAGCTTCACCGCGTTGTTGGCGGGCAACAGTGCTTTAGACTTCGGTCCCAGGATGAGGTAACATTGTGCAACGCGTAAGTTTAGGTAAGGATCATCCGCCTTATTCCCCAAAGCCACTTCGTAATTTTTCAGCGCTTCAAAATACTGTTTGTTGTCAAAAGCTTTGTCACCTTTGATGGTTGCTTTGTCTTGCGCCTGTACTTCCAGTGTGCAGCAAAGCAGGCTAAAAACAAACGAGCAGAGGAATAGTATTTTGTTTGTCATGAATAATTAATTTTTATTTACTCGTTGTTGGCGTCTCGCCAACAACTCGACTGTATTCACACGTTTTCATACCATCACTTGTTGGCGGGACGCCAACAAGAAGTAAAAGCTTTGCGATGAACAAAGCTTAATTAACTTATCTAATGCGGTCCACAGATCTAACGAGCTCTTCGTCTTTTTTAATGTAGCGGTTGGCCAATATATTTAATACGATAGCGATCAAAGGCAGGTAGAATCCAGGTTCGAAATGTGCTACTGCATCAGCGTCAATCATGGTTTTGCCTTTGCCAATCACGAGGTAATAAGCCCCTACAATGAGACAAAGGAGAACAGAATTACCCAAACCAAGTTTCAATTGCAAAGAACGCTTTTTGAATTGTGAGATAGAAAAGAGGCTGATGCCGATAACGAGTATAACGAGAAGAGCTATGTATAGAACGCCATGGTATTCTTCACCATCGATTGTTTTTTCTGAAAGATAAAAGGGTGTTAATAAAATGCTTTTCGCTGCTGTATCCGCCTTCCACACGGTAGAAAACAAATTAAGAGTCATGACGAATGCGAGCAGGCCTAGAAACAAGGTTTGAATTCTTTGTATCATATAAGTAGATTAGATTAAATTGCGTCTGAAATTTACAAAAAATTGAGATATTTTCTGGATATATCCTACAAAGGAACGGCTTTTCATGGATGGCAACGTCAGCCCAATGCACATACGGTGCAGGAAGCGCTGGAAGGGGCGATAGCGAAATTGCTGCAAGCGGATGTTCTGGTTACCGCCAGCGGTCGCACGGATACAGGTGTGCACGCGCTACAGCAGATGGTGCATTTTGATACGGAGCATTCTTTAAACGAAGACTTTATCTATAAACTCAATCACCTGTTGCCACATAGCATGGTGGTCAACCGGTTGTACCTTGTGGAGAATGATGCACATGCTCGCTTCGATGCCATTTCCCGTTCGTATGAATACCACATTCATACGAGCAAAGATCCTTTTGTACTGGAACAATCTTACTATGTAAAGCCTTTGCTTGATCTGCAACGCTTGAATACAGCGGCTGCTTACCTGATAGGTAAACAAGATTTTTGTTCGTTCAGCAAAGTGCATACTGCTGTATCACATTTTGGTTGTGATGTGACAGAGGCACGTTGGGAACAACAGGGTAATAAAATTGTATTTCACGTAACGGCCAATCGTTTCCTGCGCGGCATGGTGCGCACGCTGGTTGGGTCGATGCTGGAAGTAGGCATAGGGAAAAAAGAACCGTATTGGATCAAAGAAATATTAGAGGCTAAAGATCGCAAAGCCGCGGGCAGAGCGGTAGACCCGGAAGGATTGTTTTTGACAAAGGTTGTTTATCCGTCTTCCGTATTGGGAACACAAATTGTATAAGCTATGCTAAAAGTTAATGTGCTTACCAAATCATATAAAGGCAAGACCGTATTGAAAGACGTATCGTTTGCAGTTGCTAACGGTGAAGTCTTAGGCATTATAGGGCCCAATGGTGCGGGCAAATCAACTCTGCTGAAAATCCTGTCAGGCATCATTGATGCGGATGGAGGAGAAATAGTGTTGGATGGGAAATCACTTTCGATTTCTGATTCCAATACGTGGGGATATTTACCGGAAGAAAGAGGATTGTATCCTCAAATGCGATTGCTTGATCAACTGATACATTTTGCAGGATTAAAAGGAATGGCAACAGCTGATGCTAAAAAGAAAGCGATCCAGCTGCTACAAGACTGGAAGATGGAGCAGTACTGCGCTTCGAAAGCCGGTGACTTATCAAAAGGGAATCAACAACGCATTCAATTTCTTACCACTATATTACACAATCCTTCACTGATTATTCTGGACGAACCGTTTTCAGGTTTGGACCCCATTCAAACAGATTGGCTGCAAGAGCAAATTCATCTTTTCAGAAAGCAAGGAAAGAAAATTATTTATTCCTCACATCACATGGACACTGTTGAAGCGTTGTGTGACCGTATATTGGTATTGCACGACGGAGCTATAAAAGCTTACGGAACAGCTAAAGAATTGTGCCGTCAGCCTATAGGCATGTGGCAGGTTTTATTGACAGGTGGTGATACTTCATGGCATGCTATGGTTCAAATTTTGAATATTAAAGAACAGGATAGTGGTCAATCACGCATTCGCTTTTCATTGGGCAACGCAGCACTTCCCGCTGTGATCGCAGCGATAGAAAGAAGTGGAGCCACGATAGAGTCCATTAAGCGATACAAACGATCGTTGTATGAAGTATTTGTTCAGTTAACTTCAGGTACTGATGCAGAGTAAACTTTGGATCATTGCCAAACGCGAATGTGCGATACGCATGAACAAGCCGGCCTTCTGGATTTTGTCTTTGTTAGGTCCGATACTATTGGGTATCATGAGTATGGTACCTTATGCCATTACCAGTAGTTTAAAAGAAGGAAGACAAGCATTGTTCAATGTACCGGCAGACATGCAGGCTAAAATTCCTTTGCGCATCGTCAACTACGAAGTGCAGACTGTTAGTATGTCTATAGAAGAGGCGTATGAAATTTACCTTTCCGGTCAGCAGGAGTTGATGTGTGTGTTGTCTTTAGGAAAAGATACCAGTTGGACGATTTATACGAAAGAAAAATTACATCCATCCGATAGCCTGAACATTGTACGCACGCTTCAAGGCCTTGCTCCTACAGCGGTTGCTGTGCCAAGTCAAATCGTTACGTTCGAAAAAGAAGAAGACACTTTTTCTCCCCTACAACAAACCATTGCTTTGCTTGCCGCGATTCTCGTTTACTTTTTTTTATTTACGTACAGCGTTTCTTTGTTGAAAGGTGTGATGGAAGAAAAGAGCAACAAGGTCATGGATATCATCTTATCCAGTATTTCTCCGGCTACCTGGATCATGGGAAAGATTGCAGGCGTGGGATTAGCAAGCATGGTACAGTTTTTATTGTGGCTGTCGATTTCTTATGTTCCTTTTTATTTTTTCAAACAAAGATATGGAGGGGCCTTAGACTTATTTTCTCCTGAACACATTCACACTACGTTGCAACATACTGCGGATGCTCAACAGGCGCTGGGTTGGTACGATTGGTTATTGGTGCTGGACAACATTCATTGGATCACGTTAGCAGGCACGATGGTGTTGTGCATGATCTTAGGTTTTGTATTGTATGCTGCGTTGTTTGCCATCATCGGAATGATTTCAGGAAGAGAATCCGATGCGCAACCGTATGTATTGCCCGTTACTTCTCCTTTGATTCTTTCTTTTATGATTTCAGGAATGGTCATCGCGGAACCTTATGGTGTGGCAGCGGAATGCTTATCGGCTATTCCTTTTACTGCTCCGGTGACATTGACCTTGCGTGCAGGCTTGGGTGTGGGCGCACAGGATTTGGCGATGAGTATACTTTTTCTTGCCTTGACAAGTGCGGTGATGGTATTATGTGCAGGAAGAATTTATAAGAGGATGCTTAATAATGGCGGTATACTTTTTCAGTTTAAGAAATGAAATTTGCAATGACTAATAACGTTTGATACGTATTGGGAAGCGAGTGGCGAAAGCCCTGCCGCAGGGAACGCCTTCATCTTGATGACTCAATTTATTTAATAACTGATAGAACGTATTGACCATGCATAAAAAACAACTTGCAATGGATTTAAAAATACATTTTCGCTTACGACAAATACACGCCTGCTTCTTTTCCTTTCAATACAACTTCAATGTGTTCCTTTAAACTCGTTGCCAGTGAAAGTCCCACGTAATCGGCGATGATAGGAAAAGAGTGATGCCCACGGTTGACGACAACAGCCGTTTGTAATTTTTTAACTTTAATATTGAGAAAAGGCTTCAAGCTATATGCTAGTGTTTTTCCTGTATTCAACACATCATCGGTCACGATGATCGTTTTGTTTTTCAATTGATCAATCGGCACGTCGAGTGTCACTTCACTTTGGCTTGGCGCTTCTTTATCCAGAGAAACTTTCACCAGAAGGACTTTAATCGGAGAGATTTCTTCCAGATCCTTTTGGATTAGCTGGGCAAAGCTATAGCCCATTTCATCAATGCCAGCCAGCACGATGTCCTTTTCTTTGAAGTTGTGTTCATAGATTTCAAAGGCTATCCTTCTGATTTTCTGTAACGTTTGCTTCTTGTCGAGGATTAAATTGACCGTGCTCATGGGTGAATTTGGGCTATTTTTTCAGCAATTTAACAGTTTGGGCCAAAAACTTAAAAAAAAGGGAATCTAACTTTGTTTAAAAGGGAAGGATTTGTTAATTTTGAAGCCCTTAATAGAAAATAAGCATTGTTATGAAAGAAGGAATTCACCCAGAATATAAAGAAGTAGTTTTCTTGGATACTACTAGTGAAGTAAAATTCATCAGTCGTTCAACGATCAAAACGAACGATACCATCACATTGGAAGATGGAAAAACATATCCATTGGTTAAAATAGAGGTTAGTTCAGCTTCTCATCCATTCTACACTGGTAAAAACGTATTCTTGGATACAGCTGGTCGTGTGGAGAAATTCAACAAGCGTTACAAAAAGTAGTCTCTACTTTAGTTTATAGTTTTAAGAGTCTTCCGGTGTTTATCGGAAGACTTTTTTATTTTTGTATATGGACTTCACTCTGTTTGATGAATCGGACCTGCGCAAGCACTTGATGCCCTTTACTGCATTGAGGCCGATCGGTCATATCAGAGTAGGTGTTTTTTGTCTCTATGAAAAATGGGAGATGCACTTGCAAGGGAAAGCGTCTTTCCGATCAGCAGATTATTTGCAAACTCTTTTTCCTTTTCGTGAAAACGAATGGAACATTAACGCTGCCTTGCTTCCGGATGAAAACATCGTTCAGCAAATTGTAGCGTTGACTACAGGAGAAAAATTAATGTCAACAGATGGCACGCTGCTGGCTTATAGAGGAAGTTCTGCCAACAAAGAACGCATCGCAACAGGAGTTGTCAGAAAGATCCATCGTCTTTGGGATATTTTTTCTTTTAATGGCGCAGAAATTAAAAATGATTTTGAATGGATCTGTAAAACGCGTCGGCGAGCTTTGCAAATAGATTCCGCTACGGTGCTTTACGGAAAAGAAAATATATTCATTGAAGAAGGTGCTTCTATCAAAGCAGCGGTCATCAATGCAGAGACCGGTCCTGTATTTATTGCAAAAGGTGCAGAAGTACAGGAAGGCACGTTGATCCGTGGAGGCTTTGCTTTATGCGAAGGAGCAGTGACGGCTATGGGTAGTAAGTTCAGAGGTGACTGTACCATCGGTCCTTATTCTAAAGTAGGAGGCGAAGTCAATAATACCGTGTTCTTCGGCTATTCCAATAAAGGACATGACGGATATATTGGCAACTCTGTCGTTGGCGAATGGTGCAACCTTGCTGCAGCCACTAATGTATCGAACATGAAAAATAATCATTCGGAAGTGAGAGTATACAACATGGCCTATGGTACGTTTGAAAAAACGGGTAAGGTATTTTGTGGCGTATTTATAGGAGATTATAGTCGTTGTGGCATTGGCACGACGCTGAATACCGGAAGCGTGCTAGGCATTGGTGTCAATTTATTTGATACAGGTTTTCCTGAGAAATTTGTTCCTTCTTATTCCTGGGGAACACCACAGGAGTTAAACTCTTTTCGCAAAGCAGAATGGTTTCAGATGGCAGAGCAAACTAAAAAATTAAAACAACAAACGTTGAGTGCAGAAGAAAGAGCCATGCTGGAAATCGTTTGGGAACAAAATAATTTGTACAACATAAACTAACAACAGGGTGCAGTTTAATCAAATACCGGGACTGGAAGATGTGAAGCAACAACTGTTGCATGCGGTTGATAACAATCACCTGGCGCATGCTTTGTTGTTCTATGGTCCCGAAGGATCAGGAGCACTGGCGCTGGCCTTGGCACTGGCGACCTACGTCAATTGTGAAAACAAAGAGGCCATCAAAGGAGATGCGTGTGGAAGTTGTTCGTCTTGTGTGAAGATCAATAAAATGATTCACCCCGATTTGAATTTTGTTTTTCCCTATGCCAATGTGAAAGAAGCATTGAAAGCAAAAGGCGAAGGCAAAGTAGAATTGAGCAGCGATGTGTTTTTACCAGACTGGAGAAAATTCATAGAGCATTCTCCGTACGGAAATCTTTCAGACTGGGCCAAGTACATCGAAGCCGACAACAAAGCCATGTTGATTCCGGTAGAAGAAAGCCGGCAGATTATACGCAAACTTTCGCTGAAAGCATACGAAGCCGATTACAAAATCATGGTGATCTGGTTGCCGGAAGTGATGCGACAAGAAGCAGCGAATGCAATCTTGAAAGTACTGGAAGAACCACCTTACAAAACTTTATTCCTGTTGGTGGCTCAACAACCGGATGCCATCATCACAACTATACTTTCGCGTACACAGAAAGTAAGAGTACGACCTTTCACGGACGAAGAGATTGGGGCATACCTAATACAACATTTGGATGTTGCTCCGCAGGAAGCTCCTTCAAAAGCATTCCTTGCTGACGGCAGCATTCGTCGTGCGATGCAGTTGGCAGATGGTGTATCCTCTGATGTCGGTACGATGTTTAGAGATTGGTTGCGTGTGTGTTTCATGTCTTCCAAACTGAACGAAGGATTGGAATGGGCAGATACTTTTTCTACTTTATCCAAAGACGATCAGAAAGGATTTTTCCAAATGGGAAACAATTACATTCGTGAAGGTTTGCTTGTCATCAATGAGGCAGAAGATATTTTGCGCTTGGAGCAAGAAGAAAAAGAATTCATTCAAAGACTTGGAAAATTTTTGACCAATGAAAACATTGAACAAGCCTTGCGTTTGTTCAGTGATGCCATCATCCAGATTGACCGCAATGCAAACGTCAGGATCATGATGACGGATTTGTATTTTAAGGTACATACATTATTCAATAAATAAGAAGTACTTGTTGTTGGCGTCTCGCCAACAACTGGATTGTAGTAACATGTTTTTAACCATCACTTGTGGCGAGACGCCAACAAGAACGTAAAGAATAATTATGCGGTTCATCATCGGAACAAGAGGAAGTAAACTGGCCTTGTGGCAAGCCGAACATGTATCGACTTTGCTACAAGCAAAAGGTGCAGAGACGGAAATTAAAATCATCGATACCAAAGGTGATCAGATTTTAAATCAATCCTTATCTGAGATTGGTTCGAAAGGTTTGTTTACAGAAGAATTGGAATCGGAATTGAAAGCCGGTTTGATTGACCTGGCGGTGCACAGTGCGAAAGACATGCCTTCTGTGATTCCACAAGAGTTGGAACTCATTGCATTCAGTGAGCGTGAAAAGGTAAACGATGTTGTTTTGAGTTTGAACAAAAACTTAACGCTCAAAATGGCTGTTCAGCAGGATTTGAAAATAGGTACGTCTTCCACTCGCAGACGTGCTGTGCTCAATCATCTGTATCCAGGAATACATTTGGTAGACATGCGTGGCAATTTGCAAACACGCCTGCGTAAAATGGAAGAAGGACAATGCGATGCCATGATACTGGCTTTCGCCGGGGTTCATCGCATGGACATGCAGCAATACATTGTGGAAGAATTAAACGAAGACACATTTATACCAGCGGTAGGGCAAGGTGCATTAGCCATTGAGACAGCAGTGAGTTTGTCAGCTGATAAAAAGGAATTGCTGAGAGCGACATTAAATGACGAACAGACAGAATATTGTTTACTGGCTGAGCGTTCTTTTCTGAAAACAATGGAAGGAGGATGCAGTGTGCCGGTGTTTGCATTGGCACGTTTAACTGGAGATACTATTCATATGAAAGGTGGCGTGATCAGTCTGGATGGTACGCAGCAAGTAGACGGTGAAACCAGCGGAAAGAAAAATGATGCGGTAGCCATTGGAAAAAAACTGGCGGATGAGATCATCGCGAAAGGCGGCATGATCATTTTAGAAGACATTAAAAAAAATAAAAAATGAAATCATTGAAATCACTCTTTACTTTATGTTGCTTAGTAACGACTCTTTCTGCTTTTGCACAAAAGAAAGATAAACCAGACGCAGGCAAAGATTATGTGATCACCATCAAAACAACGTATGGTGATATGGTCGTGTTATTGTCAGACCTTGCTCCTTTGCATAAAGCAAATTTTATAAAGTTAGCAAAGTCTGGTTTTTATGACAGCACCACGTTTCACCGTGTCATCGATGGATTCATGATACAAGGAGGAGATTCTTTGTCGAAGGATAACATCCCAGTAAACGATGGCACAGGCAATCTTTCTTATACTATACCAGCAGAACTGCAGACCGGATTGAAGCATAAGAAAGGTGCAGTAGCTGCGGCACGAATGGGCGATCAGGTGAATCCTCAGCGTGCATCTAATGGATCACAATTTTATATCGTCGAAGATGAAAAAGGTGCAACTCAGCTGAATGGCAAGTACAGTGTGTTTGGTCAAGTGGTAGATGGCTTGGATGTGATTGGGAAAATTGCAGAACAAGTAACAGACACGCGCAACAGACCGTTCGATAATATTTACATGACGATGAAAGTAGGAGAAATGAAACGTTCGAAAATCATCAAGAAGTATAGCAGTGCCAAATCTTTTTACGAAAGTAAATAATCATGAAGACCATATTAGTAACGGGTTCCAATGGATTGTTGGGACAGAAATTAACGGACCTGATTAAAAGTAATCCTAAGTATAACCTGATTGCTACAGCAAGAGGAGGAAATCGTTATCCGGATAAAAATGGGTATAGCTATGTAAGCCTTGACATCACCAATGCCAAAGAAGTGGATCTTGTATTAGCAACCTACAAACCTGACGCAGTCATCCATACAGCGGCAATGACAAATGTAGACCAATGCGAAGATGATCATGCGGGCTGTGATGAATTGAATGTAAAAGCGGTACAGTATATTGCTGAAGCATGCGACAAGTACAATATACAATTGGTGCATCTCTCTACTGATTTTATTTTTAACGGAGAAAAAGGTCCATTGACGGAAGATGAAAAACCAGATCCGATCAGTTACTACGGAGAAAGTAAATTAAAAGCAGAGCAGATTGTTCAAGCCATGAAAAGCAAATGGGCCATCTTGCGTACGGTATTGGTCTATGGTATTGTTGCGGACATGAGTCGCTCCAACATTGTATTGTGGGTGAAAAATAACCTAGAACAAAAGAAAGTCATCAAGGTAGTGAACGATCAATGGCGTACGCCAACGTTGGCAGAAGATCTGGCGATGGGCTGTTTGCTTGCGGTAGAAAAAGAAGCGAGTGGAGTGTATAATATCTCTGGTTCGGATTTATTAACTCCTTATGATATTGCACAACGTACGGCAGAGTTTTTCAAACTGGATGCTACGCTGATAGAAAAAGCAGATTCTTCTACGTTTAAGCAACCGGCAAGAAGACCAATGAAAACAGGTTTCATCATCGACAAAGCAAAACGCGAATTGGGTTATAGACCACACACGTTTGAAGAAGGCATACAATTATTATCTGAGCAACTTTCACAAACTGCATAATGCCACAAGGACTGGATCAGGCTGTCGACCGTTATGTGTCACCACTCACTGATGTGGTATCAGACATCATGTTCTATAGTGTTCCGGTTGCCGGTGTTCCCTTTCCTTTGATCGTCATCTGGCTCATCGCTGCCGGATTGATTTTTACTTTCTATTTTCGCTTCATCAACTTTACATTGTTTCGTCATGCCGTAGGCATTGCTTTTGGTAAATACGATGAACCAGGACATAAAGGAGAAGTCAGTCACTTTCAGGCATTGGCTACTGCTTTATCCGGAACATTAGGTTTAGGAAATATTGCAGGCGTTGCTATCGCTGTGCAGACGGGAGGTCCAGGCGCAACGTTCTGGATGATTCTTGCTGGTTTTTTGGGCATGTCTACAAAATTTGTAGAATGCACGTTAGGTGTGAAGTACCGTTTCATTGCAGCGAACGGCGAAGTTTACGGTGGGCCGATGTATTACCTCAGTCAGGGATTGCAAAAGACAGCCATTAAAAAGTGGGGCGCTTTTCTTGCGGTATTCTTCTGCATCATGTGCATTGGCGGTACGATGGGTGGTGGCAATATCTTTCAAAGTAATCAGGCAACGGCACAACTCATACATGTTACGGGTGGTCACGATTCTTTTTTATACGACAAAGCATGGATCGTTGGTTTGGTGTTTGCTATCCTTTGCGGACTCGTTATTTTCGGTGGCATGAAACGCATTGCCAATGTAGCAGATAAGTTGGTTCCATTCATGTGTGGCATATACATGCTGGCAGGTTTTGTGATCCTTGCTTATTATTACGATCGTATCCCATCTACATTTGGATTGATTTTATCAGATGCCTTTTCCTGGAAATCTGTTACAGGTGGTTGTATCGGAGCCATGGTAGCTGGATTGAGAAGGGCTTCATTTTCCAATGAAGCAGGCATTGGTTCTTCACCCATTGCACATGCGGCGGTGAAAACAGAAATACCTGTTACCGAAGGATTGGTAGGCTTGCTGGAACCATTTATTGATACGGTCATCGTTTGTACGATGACAGCGTTGATCGTTGTGATCAGCGGGGTATACACACAACAGGCACACGATGGAGTCGCTTTGACTTCTGTTTCTTTTGCTTCGGTGTTGCCCTGGTTTCCTTATGTGCTTTCTGTGGCGGTGATTTTGTTTGCCTTCGCTACTATGATTTCCTGGTCGTACTATGGCTTAAGATCCTGGAACTACATTTTTGGAAAAAGCAGAATGAGTTCGTACACGTATAACTTTATCTTCTGTGCTTTCACTGTCATTGGCGCCAGCATGAATTTGAACAGCGTAGTTGGATTTTCTGATGCGATGATTTTTGCCATGGGAATTCCAAATATCATCGGTTTGTATTTTCTGGCGCCAGAAGTGAAGAAAGATTTGATAGCGTATCGTCAATCGAGGAAGCTGTAGTTGTTGGTTTGAATAATTCGCATAGAACATTTATATTGTAGCCTTATAGTTATACGATGGTCTTTAGTAGCATAATTTTTATTTTATATTTTTTACCGACGTTCTTGCTGACTTATTATTTTGCCGATAAGAAATATAAGAATTTCGTCATTCTTTTTTTTAGCATCTTTTTCTATAGCTGGGGAGCTCCTAAATTTATTTTCGTCATCCTTGGTACGACATTCATCGATTATTATCTCGTTCGGTGGATGGACAGCACAGAGAGACCTCTTTACCGCAGATTGATGCTTACTTTGTCGATTTCAATTAACTTAGGTCTGTTATTTTATTTTAAGTATTCTAATTTTTTTGTTGAAAATGCCAATGAGTTACTTTCTCATTTTGGATTGGAAGCTGTTCATTGGACAAAATTGATTTTACCGATTGGTATTTCCTTTTACACATTTGAAACTATCACATACGTCGTCGATGTATACCGAAAAGTTCATAAGCCTTTGACAAATTTTTGGGATTATCAACTCTATATCATTTTGTTTCCAAAACTGATTGCAGGACCTATCGTTAGGTACCATGAAATCGCAGATCAACTGACAGATCGCTCTCAGAACGATACGGCAGATGAAAAATTGATGGGCTTTTATCGCTTTGCTATCGGGCTGGCAAAGAAAGTTCTTATCGCAAATCAAATGGGTTTACAGGCGGATGCTATTTTTGATTCTGATTATGGAAACCTAAGTTCATCCGTCGCATGGATAGGTATCTTAGCTTATACGTTTCAAATCTATTTTGATTTTGCAGGATACTCAGACATGGCTATAGGTATTGCAAGAATGGTTGGGTTTAAGTTTCCTGAAAATTTCAATAACCCGTACGTTTCTCAAAGTGTAACAGAGTTCTGGCGGAGATGGCACATCACGTTGGGCAACTGGATGCGCAATTACCTGTACATCCCTTTGGGTGGTAACAGAGTAGAGAAATGGCGTTTGTATTTTAATCTTTGGTTGGTTTTTCTTGCTTCAGGATTTTGGCACGGAGCTTCCTGGAACTTTATAATTTGGGGAGCTTACCATGGATTATTCCTGGTCTTGGAGCGTGTATTTTTGTTGAAAATATATGCACGTATTGGTCCATTTTTCAGTACACTGTTTACTTTTTTTGTTGTCACGATAGGTTGGGTGTTTTTCCGTGTTGAGAAATTTTCAGATGCTATAAATTATTTAAAACAGTTGTTTTCTTTTCATACGAATGCGGAGATTCAGATTAAACCGGATGGTCAGTTCTATACTTTTTTCAGCATCGCTATATTCTTCTCCTTCTTTACATACTTAAGAAAAGGACAGAAAATGCATGATGTAATTTACTTTGAAAAATATACGAACGGAAGATATGTATCCATGGCTGTCATTTGTGCACTTCTGGTATTACTGTCTGTCAGTTTTATTGCTACTGTAGATTTCAATCCATTCATTTATTTTCGGTTTTGACAATGAAAAATAAAATACAGATACCGAAATATTTGTTGTTCGTAATTTTTGCGGCACTCACTTTACCGTTTATTCAACGTACCGTATCATTGGTGGAGGAAAGTCCTTTAGGAGGAGTCATTCCCGAACCTACAGAAGTTCCTGCATTATCTAAAGAAACATGGTTATCGGGAGAGTATCAGGTTAAAAAGGAAAAAAAAATAAGTGAAGAATTCGGCTTTCGAAATTTTTGTATCAGGACACATAACCAGATTGCTTTTACACTCTTTCATAAAGCTCAAGCCAAAGATGTCATTGTAGGGAAAGAAAACTACCTGTTTGAAGAACGATACATCAAGGCATATTATGGTGCTGATTTTATCGGAGAAGACAGTACAAAGCACCGCATGCAACGTTTGAAATTTGTTCAGGATACGTTGGCTAAATTGAACAAAACTCTTCTCATTGTTTTTGCAGCTGGTAAAGGTTCTTACTACCCAGAATATATTCCGGATCGCTACATCACAAAGAGGAAGCGGACAAACTATGAAGCACATTTAGATTATGCCAATCAGTATGGTATTAACCACATTGATTTTAATAAATATTTTGTGGAGCAAAAATACAAATATAAGCATTTGCTTTATCCCAAGAACGGTATTCATTGGAGTACTTATGGTGCTGCTATAGCTGCCGATTCCATTATTAAATACCTAGAAAAAAAGAGAGCGATAGATATGCCTACGCTGTATTGGAATGAAAAGGATATTCGTTTTGCTCCTGAAGAATATTGGGATTATGATATAGGAGAAGGGATCAATGTGTTTTACAGGTTGCCATCCGAACCTATGGCGTATCCAGTGATTTTATATGAATCGGATTCTGCAAAAACAAAACCCTCTACTTTGGTGGTGTCGGATAGTTTTTATTGGCCAATGTATAACATGGGTTTGCCTAATGTATTTTCATATTCCAAATTTTGGTATTACAATCAAGAAATTCACCCTGGATCTGGTAGCCCTGCTATGATTGATCTGGGAGAAGAATTGAATCAAAGAGACGTGATTGTATTGATGGCTTCGGAAGTGACGATATCAGATTTTGGTTGGGGTTTTATTGAAGACATGTATAAGTTATATACGAATCAGCTAGACCTGGCTAAATTTAAAAGCGACGTTGAAGGATATAAAAATTATATCAAAAACGATAAAAACTGGGTGGAAGGAGCGGCAAAGAGAGCGGCTCAAAATAGCATCAGTGTAGATTCTATGATCACATTAGATGCTATTTGGGAAGTGAAAAGAGCAATGAGAGCTCAACATAAATAATTTAACGCTGCGGAAACATTTTGCAGGTAGACATCGTCTTCCTATAAAATGTATTTTTATGCTGCGTCAATTTTTTCATCAGAGCAGGGCGTATTTCGAATTGGATCATCGTCAGGCCAAAGCTTATTTGTGGTTGTTGTTTTTTACCTTATTAGTATTGTCTTCGCCACTCTTTACCTATTATTTTTATCCTACTCCCTACGATATTTCCGATATACAAGTGATAGAGGCATTCGATGATTCTTTACCTTTTATGGCAAAATACGATCAACCGAAAATTTTATTTCATAAAGGCATAGATCGTATGCAAGAACAAGATTGGATCAAAGCGGGTCTTCCGTCATTTATGGCGAAGCGCATCATAAAATACCAAAGTAAAATAAAGCCTTTGCAAAAAGTAAATGATTTGTATACGATCTATGGAATGGATTCTGCTCGCGTAGAAAAATTAAAACCTTATTTGGAAGATGCTATCACACCTTCGAAAGCAAGTACTAAACCAATACGATATAAAAAACAACAAGCTTCATTTATTGTACTTGATATTAATTCGGCAGACAGCAGTGCATTGGAAGCATTACCAGCGATAGGTCTTGTATTGTCGAAGCGTATTCTAAAATACAGAGAGCTCTTGAAAGGTTATGTACGCAAAGAACAGTATGCAGAAATCTATGGCATCAGCCCCGAAGCATTGTCTGTTTTAAAAATGCAAACAGAAATAAAGACGATACCTGTCGTCTGTTCACTTGCTTCTGCTGACTACCTAAAATTAAGTGCACATTTTTACTTATCAGGGAAAGATGCAAAGTTCATTATGGGCCAAGTGAAAATAAATAGACAGGCGTGTTGGGATGAATTGAAATCTGGTTTGGAAGAGAAAGCGCAGCAGCACGTGGAAGAGTTGAAGTTGTATTATTCGTGTGAATCCCGTTAGTGACAAAATCTCTGTGGCATGGCAAATACATATACACAATTACATATTCATATTGTTTTTGCAGTCAAATATCGTGCATGTTTGATTGACAAGAAGTGGAGAGACGAATTGTATAAATACATAACAGGCATCATTCAAAAAAAGGAACACAAAGTCATTGCGATCAATGGCATGCCTGATCATATTCATATCTTCATTGGTATGCGGCCGACATCGTCGTTGTCTGATTTAGTAAAGGACATTAAAGCGTATTCTTCGAAATGGATCAATGAAAAAGGATTGGTTAAAGGAAAATTCAGATGGCAATCTGGATTTGGCGCATTCTCATATTCTAAATCACATCTCTCAAAGGTTGCATTATATATAGAAAATCAAGAACGGCATCATGAGAAAAAATCAATGATTGATGAATACAAAGACTTTCTGGGGAAATTTGAGGTGGATTATAATGAATCGTACATCTTTCAAGAACCTGTCTGATGTCGTCCCTACGGAACTGCTTTCGTTGTGTTTTATTCGCTACCGAGATGAGGTCCCTGACGGGACTGAAAGGCTATTAGATTGCAATCGCAATCTTCAGTCCCGTCAGGGACCTCATCCCGGTAGAATTAAAAATCGAAATTATTCCAAGTCCCGTAGGGACGTCATCCACACAGTATCCAATTAAAATGGGTATTTAAATAAAAAGGGAGCACGATCATAAATCAAGCTCCCTTTTTATTTTTTCGAATGAAGAATTATTCAATCACGCCTGTATCATTGTACAAATTGTACAACTTGCTGTACAACCCTTTTTGCGCCATTAACGTTTGGTGATTGCCACGTTCTACTACGCTCCCTTTTTCCAATACTAAAATCTCATCGGCGTTTTGTACCGTCGACAAGCGGTGAGCGATGACCAGTGATGTTCTGTTTTTCATCAACTGATTCAAGGCATCTTGTACCAGTCTTTCGGATTCATTGTCCAAAGCGGACGTTGCTTCATCCAAAATCAGGATCGGAGGATTTTTCAAAATGGCACGAGCAATGCTGATGCGCTGACGTTGTCCACCGGAGAGCTTCATGCCACGGTCGCCGATGTTGGTTTGGTATCCGTTTTCGGTTTGCAAAATAAATTCGTGTGCATTGGCAATCTTCGCTGCTTGTATGATTTTTTCTTCTGTTACTCCTTCTGTACTGAAGGCGATGTTATTGAAGATCGTATCATTAAACAAAATAGATTCCTGCGATACTACACCGATTTGATTTCTTAGAGAGTGCAAAGAAATATCTTTGATGTTTATTCCATCCAGTTTGATCTCTCCTTCTGCCACATCATAGAAGCGTGGAATCAAATCTGCCAGTGTAGACTTACCACCACCAGATGGACCGATCAAGGCAATCGTTTTACCTTTGGTGATTTCAATGTTGATGTCTTTCAAAATGGTAGCATCGCCATAAGCGAAAGACACATTTTTAAATTCAATGTGTTCGTTGAATGAAGTGATTTCTTTTGCTCCCGGTTTGTCAACGATTTCATTGGGCGCATCCAAGATTCTAAAGATGCGTTCACCGGCAGAGATTCCACGTTGTATATTGGTCATGGAACCTGCAATGCCTTTTACAGGAACAAGAATTTGGTAAAAGGAAATGATGAAAAAGAAAAACTCGCTGGGTTCCAGTTCTCCTGAAAACACCATGTTCCCTCCGATCCAGAGAATCACACCTACCAGGCAAACGCCCATGAATTCTGACAAAGGAGAAGACAATTCTCGTTTGTTACTCATCGAACGGATGAGATCAGCATAGCCGTCATTTTCCTGATCAAATTTCTTGCGGATAAATTTCTCTCCGTTGAATGCTTTAATGATGCGTAATCCTGAAATGGTTTCTTCCGTTACATTCAATATGTTCGCTAATGTTACCTGGCCGGCATCGGATTCCTTTTTTAATTTTTTACTGATCAATGAAATTAAAAAACCGGAAGCGGGAAGAATGATCAACGTATACAGCGTCAGTTGCCAATCCAACATGAACAATACCGTGAAGTAAATGATCACGGTGATGGGATCTCTAAACAATACAGTCAGTGTACCGATGATGGAATATTCTATTTCGTAGACATCATTGGTGACGCGCGACATCAAATCGCCTTTGCGTTCATTGCTGAAAAAACCGATGTGAAGATTCGTGATTTTGTAATAAAGATCACGACGTATATTTTGCAACACAACGGCTTTTACAGAAGACGTGACACGCAGTGAAAGGTATTTGAAGAAGTTCGCCAACAAGTTAGAGAAAGCAAGCACCAAACAAATGATCACCAAGGTGGCAGGCTTTCCATATTCCTGTATGAAGGTCATGGAGTAATAATCCAAAACGGATTTGAGGTATGCCATGCTGAATGACGCTTCGGGCAAGCTGTAGCTGGCGGGGTCCTTGGTGGTGCCAAACAAAATGTCGAGCACTGGCATGATGACGCTGAAGTTGAATAACCCAAACAAGATAGCGATGATCGAGAAAATGGCGTATGGCACCGCATATCTCTGAAAGGGTCTTGCAAAGGAAATGATTCTAAGAAATGTTTTCATGGTATGGTTTAATATTCCTGCACTCTCCACGGGATGTTCCAGCGGATTCCTCCTGATGCATAAGTCGTCGTCAGATTTCGCGCTTCGATTGCGCTGGTCTTATTTCTGTATTGCAAATATAAGTCTATATAGAAATTATGTCTCAGCATGTATGAAACCTGCAAAGAAACCATCATTATGTCTGTCGCGATTCCTTGCCCGACTTTGTTGCCGTAAGTATTGGCATGAGCAATCGGATCGTAACTCTTGAAAATATTACCGCCGTTGTTGTTGGTGAGGTTGTTGACGGTAGCAGAACTGTCTTCACCCGTTTTTACATAAAAGAGTTTTCCGGTAAGGAACAATCTCTTCGATGGCTGATAGCGGGCAATACCGATCCACTCTACAAAATTTGCACCAAGAGGATGAGCCAGTGCCTGGTTATAATGCGTGTAAGAAGTAAAGTTAGTTTGATGCGAATACATATAAGGACGAACGTAATTCATCTCTGCCTGGAAGTCCAGGTTTTTTACCCCCAATGCATTGACATATTTAAGTCCCAGTTGTAAAGCCTGTTTGTTTCCCCACCAGCCTGTACGGTGTGTGATTTCATGCAAGACAAATTCATCGAGCAATACTTGGCTATAAAAAGAAAAATGGTGAAGAAAGTTCCATTTCAAATCGATGCCTAACATGGAGTTGTCGTTACTTCCCTGGTATTGCTCGATGTAACGGGAAAAGATAACAGGATTAAGGTAGCTCAATTGCCATGGGGTAGAAGTAGCCGCAGAGTCTTTCGGTCCCTGCATGATGGATTCAAACAATCCTATATTTAGATTCGGTCGTGCATTATAACTTAGATGATGCATGGTGAAAATCTTGTTGTTGTAGCGCTGGCCATTCATATAGCCTGCGTTCATGTCGGCCCAGAGGTTGGTATACCTAAACTTGCCTACTTCTGTAATGATTTTCACAAAGGAATAGGGTGCTGCATTGTCTGAGAGAAACAGGGAGCGATAACCGTTACCGATAAAGTTTTTATCGTGTCCCATTTGCACTTTGATGTGCTTGGTAATACCGAAGGTAAAGTATCCGCGCGCCGTGATAAAATCCACTCCCTTGTTGCCCTTAAAATATTTGGCGAAACCTTCTCCAGGCACCACGGGATCAGAGAAGCCAGGAAGAACTGTTTTTTGCATCGCATAATCCTGCATCATCATCTGGTTGTCTGCTGCGAAAAAATAAAAGCCAATTTTGTTGTCTATGCTTCCACGGATTTCAGCTCCTCTGGTATTGATGTATAGTAAGTCGTTGTTGTTGGCGGTTTGTCTACCGGCATTTAAATACAGCACAGGACTGATTTGCAGGGTAAAATAATCTTTCCTCACATGAAGCAAACTATTTTTCTTGCGGTAGAATTCTTTGAAGAAAGGTTTCCTGCTGTTACCGACAGAATCATTGGCGTACAATTCCCACTGATCATTTCTGAAAAAATTAACCTGAAAAGAATCTGCTTTGGAGGTCTTTTTATAATTCTCCAATGCTGAATCACTTGCCATCTGTATGTTAGGGCGATAATAAGGTTTATAAGAAGAATGTCCCAGTTTGGAATTTTTACCTGATAGAATGTCCATACGGTCCAGCATGTGATGTTTTTCAGGATCAAGCGGTAAATAGGCTTGCTGGGCAGAAGTGCGAAGTGCCAGTAAAAACAGGACTATAACAGGAACAAAAAAGTGGGTAATTGATTTTTTCATAAAAAGACCTTTGGCCAAAATTACTAAAAACTACAACCCTTTCAAAAACCTTACATGTGTATCTCATGGTGACACTTATTTTAATCTAGTTGCGTTACCAATTAAGACGTATATTCATGCGATGGACTTATTTGTTAAATGGTTGATGATTGCACTTTCCAGCTCCGTGAAATTCGTAGCTGGGCCGCTGTTGGGTAAGGTATACGACTTACCCTGGTGGGAAAGTGCCTTTTTTACCTTTGTCGGCATGATGGTTACAGTAATCCTGTTTTCTACTGTGGCCCGTTCTTTTTTTCACAAATACCTGAAAGGTCTTTTCAATAGAAATGAAAAACGAATTACGCCGGGCAAACGAAGAGTTGTAAGAATTTGGAACAAGTTCGGCATCTCAGGTGTAGCCTTTCTGACACCTATTTTACTTACACCCATCGGAGGTTCTATTGTAGCGGCTTCTTTTGGTGAACATCCTGTAAAGATCATTAGTTACATGGCTGTCAGTGCAGCCTTCTGGGCGGTCACTATTTCTTTGGTACTCTACTTTATACCTTTGAACTTTCACTAAGAAAAGTCTACCGATTCCGCATTCCTTTTTTTATATTTGTTCAGGTCCTAAGC
Source organism: Chitinophagaceae bacterium (assembly GCA_028288365.1). Classification (GTDB taxonomy): domain Bacteria; phylum Bacteroidota; class Bacteroidia; order Cytophagales; family Cytophagaceae; genus JACMQM01. Next base: position 72,454 of record JAQBNU010000098.1, read on the forward strand.
TTTATCCATTTTGATTAGCACATCGGTAGAACAATACGCTGGAATACTCCTGTTTTTGATAGGAAGCATCGCTTTTTGCATGCTGATCTATTTTGTGTGGAACACCTTAAAACCCCATCGTCCCAATCCTGAAAAGTTAAGCAGCTACGAATGCGGCGAAGAAGCCGAAGGTTCTGGTTGGTATGGATTCAATGTTCGTTTTTACCGCATCGCTTTATTCTTCGTTTTATTTGAAGTAGAAGTCATCCTGCTCTACCCATGGGCACTGGCTTATAGCGATGGTACAGCTGTTGCACAATGGGGAAAAGCATGGAGTAGTTTTCTGTTGATGGAATTGATTGTCTTCATGGCATTGTTGTTGGGAGGATTGGTTTATGTTTGGAAAAAGGGCTACCTCGATTGGGACATGGAAAAACCGCAGACCGAACAACAGGATTCACCTGTGCCTTTGTCTTTGTATGAAAAAGTAAATGAAAAATATAAATCGGCTTAATCGAAAAACATGGAGCTGAAAACAGGAGAAGCGGGAATTGTAGTGACGCGTTTTGATGACCTCATGAATTGGGCAAGGCTTTCGTCTATGTGGCCGATGGGCTTTGGCATTGCATGCTGTGCCATCGAGATGATGTCTACTTTTGCTTCCGGTTATGACCTCGATCGCTTCGGCATCATGGTAAGACCTTCTCCCCGTCAATCCGATGTAATGATCATTGCCGGTACGGTCACTTTTAAAATGGCCGATCGCATTCGTCGTTTGTACGAACAAATGCCTGAACCTCGCTATGTGATTTCAATGGGTTCTTGTTCCAATTGCGGTGGACCTTACTGGCAACATGGATACCATGTGGTGAAAGGCGTGGAGCGTATCATTCCTGTAGACGTCTATGTGCCCGGATGTCCGCCAAGACCGGAAGCACTCATCGGAGCCTTTCTGAAATTGCAGGAAAAAATTAAAACAGAATCTGTCATCGAACCTTCTCTGTTGAGAAACTGGTCTTCGAAAAGAACGATTCATCAGGCCGCAACTACAAACGTGTAAGCCATGAGTAAACAGTCATTCTCAGATATTGTAGCGATCATCAAATCTCACCAGGGAGGAGAGTCCATCGTGTCGCTGAAAGAAGACTTGAAGCAACCTCAAGCAATCATCAGAACTTCTCAACTGGAATCCGTAGCGCGTGTGTTATGGGAAACACCTTCTTTGTATTTTGACACCTTGTCGTGTCTTACCGCATTGGACAATGGGGAGAAGGAAGGAACGATAGAAGTCATCTATCATTTGTATTCTATTCCATACGAACATTCTTTTATTTTAAAAGTAGTAGTGCCAAGAGGAGATGAAAAAAATCTGCCGCAGGTTCCTTCTTTATGCGGCATATGGAAAACAGCCAACTGGCACGAGCGTGAAGCCTTTGACATGTACGGCATTCACTTCACCGGTCATCCGGATCTGAGGAGAATATTATTGCCTTCTGATTGGGAAGGTTATCCGCTGCGCAAAGATTATAAGGAGCAGGAAACGTATCATGGCATTAAAGTAGCATACTGATAGGGCGGAGAAAGAGAGCCGAGAGCGGCCGCTTTCTTGTTGGTGTCCCGCCAACAAGTGCTGGTATGAAAACGTGTTACTACAATCCAGTTGTTGGCGAGACGCCAACAACGAGCAAATATTAAATTATAGATTAAATTAATTACATAAGTGTCGTCTACCGTTCAATACCAATACGATCCCAAACATTTAAAAAAATCCGGAGAAGATTTTTTTGATGCATCTATGCTGCAAAAGCATGAGATGGTATTGAACATCGGTCCTCAACATCCTTCCACACATGGCGTGCTGCGTCTGGAAGTCATGACAGACGGGGAGATCATACGAGAAGTCATCCCGCATTTGGGTTACCTGCACCGTTGTTTTGAAAAACATGCGGAAGCATTGCCTTACAATCAAATCATTCCTTTCGTCGATCGACTCGATTACATGGCGGCGATGAATTCTGAACATGCCTATGTCATGGGACTTGAACGCATGCTGGGCATTGAAAATGATATTCCCAAACGCATCGAATACATTCGTGTGCTGGTTGCGGAACTCAATCGCCTGGCTTCACACTTTGTAGCGATCGGGACATACGGATTGGACATCGGAAGTTTCACGCCTTTCCTTTGGATGATGCGTGACCGCGAATACATCAATCGCTTGCTGGAGTGGGTGAGTGGTGCACGCATGTTGTACAACTACATTTGGGTAGGTGGTTTGTTTTACGATTTGCCTGTTGGCTTTGAAGAACAATGTCAATCGTTCATCACTTATCTTAAGCCGAAGATGAAGGAGATGCAACAACTCATTACGGAAAATAAAATCTTCATCGAGCGTACTGCCGGTGTAGGTGTGTTGCCTTTGGATCTGGCCATCAACTACGGTGTCAGCGGTCCGGTGTTGCGAGGAAGTGGTTTGCGTTTTGATTTGAGGAAAGTAGATGCCTATTCCGCTTATCCGGAATTGGAGTTTGATGTTCCGGTAGGAAAAGGAGAGATGGGTAAAGTCGGTGATTGCTGGGATCGCACGCAGGTGCGTGTATTGGAATGCGATGAATCCATTAGGATCATCGAACAATGTTTGAAGCAACTGACTACCGATTATAAACGCACGCGCGATTTTAATCCGCAAAAAGTGGTACCAAAGAAAATTCGTCCGAAGGCCATGGACTTTTATGCCCGTGCAGAAAATCCAAAAGGTGAACTTGGATTTTTCTTTCGCTCTTCCGGAAACACAGATGTACCGTTGCGTTGCAAAGTGCGGTCTTGTTGTTTTGTGAATTTATCCGTATTGCCGGCCTTGAGTAAAAATGTGATGTTGTCTGATTTAGTAGCGATCCTTGGATCGTTGGATATTGTCATGGGAGAAATAGATCGTTAACGATGAGAAAAAAATTACTGATTCTTTTTTGCTTTTCTTTTTGTGTAAGTATTGTAGAGGCTCAATCTATAGAAGCTCAGGACAGCACGATGCGTGAAGTGGTATATCCTTCTGATTCATTGACAGAGCAAGCATCTCCTTTGCTGCTGACAGCCGATACGTCTACTGCGCTTCAAACTATTCCGTTGACTTCAAGTATTGAACAGCCCGTAGATACAGCAGTTGCTGAAGTACCAGAAAGCAATCCGATTAAGCTGTCTGGTTTTTTTGCTCCCGCTACCTTGATGATTTATGGTTTGACTATTCAAGGCCATAACGGCTTGTATCCATCTTACAATGTTCACCGGGATATGCAACACATGTTTCCTGATTTTCATACGCCGGTAGATGATTATGTTCAGTTTATACCGGCAGTTGCTGCCTATGCTACAGGATTTTTTCCTGGGGCTAAACCAAGGCATTCAAATGGAAGACGCTTGTGGATGTTTGTGCAGGCGCAGTTGTTGACATCTGTGGCAGTAGCCGCGTTGAAATATTATTCACACGAACAAAGACCAAACGGTTCCGATTACCTTTCTTTTCCTTCCGGACATACAGCGCAAGCCTTTATGGGTGCTGCGTTATTCGACATGGAATATCCCGAACAAATGAAAGGCATAAAAATTGGCTTGTATACGCTGGCAGGTTTGACCGGTATGCTCGCTATGATGAACGATCGTCATTGGGCAAATGACGTGTTGTTTGGAGCGGGTGTTGGCATGTTGTCTGTGCGCCTCTTGTATTTGACAGAAGAGCGTTTCAAGAAAAAACAAAACAGACGATGAAGATTTTTTCTGCCGAGCAGATCAAAGCATGGGATCAGTATACGATCGTTCATGCTCCCATTTCGTCAGTAGACTTAATGGAAAAAGCTGCGGAGGCATTTGTTCATCAACTGTTAATTTTATATCCTCATAAAGATTTTCTGACCTTTTGTGGTAGCGGTAATAACGGTGGAGACGGCCTGGCCATTGCGCGCTTATTGTTGCAGGAAAATAGACAGGTTGAAGTCTGGTTGTTAAAAGAAAAAGACTTATCACCCGATGCGCAGATCAATTTTGATCGTCTACTTCAACTGGATGCAAAGTTGAAAATAATCACCAATGCATCGGCTATAGAAGAATCAGAATGGTTGCGCATCAATGCACAGCAACAAGTTTTGATTGATGCCTTGCTGGGTACAGGTTTGAACAGACCGGCGAAAGAAGGTTATGCAGAGTTCATTCACCGCATCAATGCCACGCAAAAGAAAATTGTTGCTGTAGACATTCCTTCCGGACTTTATGCGGATGAAACTGTACAAGACGATCAGGTCATCGTTCGCGCGAGTGAAACCATCACCTTTCAAATTCCCAAGCGAAGTTTTTTTGAAGAAAAAAATCAGGCGTATACAGGAGATTGGTATGTGGTGAATATTGATTTGTCTCAAACGTATGAAAGACAAACGGCCACTCCATTTTATTATACTTCCTTACAAGAGATAAAAAACATTTATAGACCACGTTCTCCTTTTGCCAACAAAGGGAATTTTGGTAAAGCGTTATTGATGGCTGGAAGTTATGGCATGATGGGCGCTGCAGTCATTGCGGCTCGTGCCTGCTTACGTTCTGGTGTAGGATTGTTGAAAGTGTATACACCTGCTTGCGGAATGGATATTTTGCAAACAACAGTTCCGGAAGCCATGGTGTTGACAGATGCATCGGAAAAAGATTTTTCAACTTCTCCAGATACATCCGCATATCAGGCCATTGCCGTTGGTCCGGGTTGGCACGAGTCTGAGCAGGCATTTGAGATACTGAAAGAATTGTTTTTAAAAGTCAACGTCCCAATGGTCATCGATGCTGGTGCCTTAAACCTGTTGAGCAAAGACCAGGCCTTATTGCAACAGGTTCCCAAAGGATCTATTCTCACTCCGCACAAAAAAGAATTCGACCGACTGGCAGGCAAAATATTGACACGGCGCGAACAGGAAGAGTTGGCATTGCAATGGGCGAAACAATTCGGTATACATTTTATTTTGAAAGGGAAATATTCTGCTGTTGTTTTATCAGACGAAACCATTCATTACAACACGACAGGAAACGCCGGTATGGCCAAAGGAGGCAGCGGCGATTGCCTTACCGGTATTTTGTTGGCCTTATTAGCACAAGGTTATACTCCTCAACAGGCAGCGCTTTTCGGACCTTTCCTACATGGCTATGCCGGCGACAAAGCGGCAGAACGTTATTCGCAGGAAGCCATGTTGCCTTCGGATTTGATGGAGTGCATCGGAGTTTTCTTTCAAGATATACAGGCAATCCTGTGATTCGAAATCAATAAATATTCATTATCTTCAAATAGAGTAAAGCGATTACCGTTATACTGATCACTGACACTTCCCACTGATCACTAATTTCCATGCTCCAAGAAATCTTAATCATTGAAGACGAACCCAAAGTAGCCAATTCCATCCGACAAGGATTTGAGGAAAATGGATTTGATGCTACCGTGGCTTATGACGGGAAGAGTGGACTAAAGCTGGCGTTGACAGGTTCTTATCACTTGATCATACTGGATCTCAACTTACCGCACATGAATGGGTTTGATATTTGTAAAGAGATCAGAGCCAATAAACATGAAACGCCAATCATCGTGCTTACGGCATTCGGAGACATTGAAGACAAGATGCAAGCCTTTGGTTTGGGTGCAGACGACTATGTGGTAAAGCCATTTAATTTCAGAGAACTGCTTGCCAGAGTAAAAGTTTTTTTAAAGCGCAGTTCTGGTGAAGAAAGTGATCAGCCTACACAAGTATTGAAAATTGCAGATCTTGAAATCAATACCGACATGAAATCTGTTGTGAGAAACGGTCTACAAATTGGTCTCACGGCCAAAGAATACATGTTGCTGGAATATATGGTGCGCAACAAAGGACGAGTCCTTTCTAAAGTAGAGATTGCAGAGAAGGTATGGGATGTTGGGTTTGATACCGGCACGAATGTGATAGAAGTGTACATCAATTTCCTGAGAAAGAAAATTGACAAGGACACAGAACGTAAACTGATTTTTAACAAACCAGGTTTAGGCTATTACATCAAGGAAGATTGATATGAAAATAAGAAACCGACTCACTCTTCTTTTTTCACTGATCGTTGCATGCATTGTATTGATTTTTTCTTTTATCACCTATGGCCTTTACGCCAATTATAGAAACGACGAATTTTACAAACGACTTAAAGATAAAGCCCAGACTACCGCACGCATACTGGCCGATGTAAAAGAAGTAGACAAAGACTTGCTACGTATCATTGATCAGAATACGATCAATGAGTTGTACAAAGAAAAAGTGATCATCTACAACAAAGACAATGATCTCGAATATTCGAGCATTGACGACGAGGTCATTTCTATCAATAAAAAATTATTGACGAAAGTTCGCAAGAATAAATACGTAGAATATTTAGAAAGAGAAAATGAAGTCATCGGATTGAATTACCTGGAGAACGGTGCAGACTATGTGGTTTTTGTTTCTGCTTACGACAAATACGGCAAGCGAAAATTAGAAAGTTTACGCGATTTTTTAGTGGTCTCTTCTTTGATCAGTATTTTACTTACGGTTGTGGCAGGTACATTCTTTGCAGGAAGAGCCATCGAACCCATCATTGAAATCAACGAACAGGTGTCGAATATTACGATTGAAAATTTATCCAATCGTGTCAAAACAGAAAACAGCAAAGATGAGATCGATCAACTGGCACAAAATTTCAACGAGATGCTGGATCGTATTGAACATTCCTTTAAAATACAAAAGAGTTTCATCAACAATGCTTCGCACGAATTGCGGACACCTTTGGCTGTGATCAACAGTCAGCTCGATGTGGCCTTGTCTCAGAAGAGAGAAAACGAGGAGTACGTTGACATCTTGAAATCGCTTCAGGAAGATGCACGCAAAATGACAAATCTTGTCAACACCATGCTGGTCCTGGCCAAGAGCGAAGAGCAACGCGATGGAATTGTTAAAGATTTAATCCGTGTAGACGAATTGATTTTATCGGTACAAGATGAATTGATCAGTTTGTATCCCAATTATTCGGTAGATTTTTCTTACATCACGATGCCGGAAAATGATTTGTTCATGACCGTCAGGGGACATGAGTTGCTATTGCGCTCGGCTTTTATGAACCTGATGGAAAATGCCTGTAAGTTTTCCAGCAATCACCAGGCTAAAATCAGGGTCAATAGTGATAATGAGAATCTCATCATCCATATTTATGACAATGGTATTGGTATTCCTGAACAAGAAATTTCCAGAATTTTTGATCCTTTTTATCGTGCCGATAATGGTCGACAAATTAGGGGGTTTGGTATTGGCTTATCCATTTGCAAACGCGCCATAGATTTGCACAAAGGCAAGATTGTTGTCAAATCGGAGCTGAACGCAGGAAGCACGTTTACCATCGTCTTTAAACACGCTTGATTTTTAATTGATTTTTAATTGCATTCCCGCTCTCTTTTAAGAGTTTTTTCGGACCTTTATTTCCTACAACATAAAAAAAGTGAAGACAAATTATTGTATCGCATTTATTCTATTGGTTTTCAGTATTTCTGTGTCAAGGGCACAAGATACACTGAAGGTTTCCATTGATCAGCTTGATAGTATGTTTGTCCAGAATAGCTTGACGCTATTGGCAGAAAAATATAATGTTGATGCTAAAAAATTCCTTATCCAACAGGAACGCCTTTGGAATAACCCATCCATCACTGCGGAAGTGAGTGCCTATAATTGGAATACACAGCGGGCCTTTGATGCAGGAAACAACGGTGAAAAATTATTTACAGCGCAGCAGCTACTTTTACTGGCCGGCAAAAGAGATAAGCGGATCAACATTGCTAAATTTGAAGCGCAAATTTCAGAACAGGAATTCTATTCTTTATCGAGAGCATTAAAGTTTCAGTTGCGTAGCAGTTTTTATTCGCTTTATTTTTCTCAGCGTGCCATCAATGCATTGAAAACCCAATATGACGCATTGAATGAAACCATTAACACCATGGAGATCCAGTATACCAAAGGGAATATTCCTTACAAAGATCTTATGAGATTGGAGGCGTCACAGTTTGAGTTGAGCTCTATGTTATTGGAATTGAAGTACAATGTAGAGGAAGAATTGAAAACATTGCGTGTCTTGATCAATTCGACAAATGTCATTCAACCGGTATTGACAGAGCAGTCATTGAAGAAATACAAGTTGGACTCGCTCAATATGGAAGGCCTGGTAGACGTTGGTTTGCTGAATAGATCTGATTTGAAAATTCAGGAACTGACGGTAGAGAAAAGTAAAATGAATTATTCTTTACAAAGAGCCTTGGGTGTACCGGATTTACATGTGGGTGGAACATATGATCAGGCAGGTAGTTACATTCAAAACTATGTAGGTGTAAACGTTGGTTTCGATTTACCGGTATTCAACAGAAATCAAGGCAATATCAAAGCAGCCAGAGCCGAAGTAGAGCGACAGAAATTTTACTATACCAGTAAACAACTGGAAGTGAGAAATGAAATCTACATGAGCATACAAAAAGTGCGAGAGTCAGAAAATTTATACAAATCCGTCGATAAAAAATTCTCTTCTTCTTTTGAAGCCATCAATTCAGGGATATTGGAAAACTTCAAGAAGAAAAATATCTCACTCATTGAATTCGTTGATTTTTTTGAAACATACAATGCGGTGATCAATCAACTGAGCGGGTTGAATGCACAGAGAATAAACGCGTACGAAGAGCTGAATTACAATACAGGTAAAGAATTATTTTAATCATTAAATAGAACCATGAAATACTTAGCAATACTATCCATTTGTTTTTGGATTACGATTACCACTTCTTGTTCCAAGAAGGAAGCTTCAGATGAAAATGTGAAATCAACTTTTGTGATTAGCGATACGATGATGAAGCACATTAAATTGGACACGGTGAAAAGGGAAACGGTGAACAGTCAATTGTTACTTACCGGCAAAGTATATCCCGATGAAAACAAAATCATCAATGTATATCCGTTAGTCGGGGGTAGTGTGAAAGAAGTCTTTGTTGAGCTAGGCGATTACGTAAAGCAAGGAGAAGTACTGGCTGTTATTCAAAGTGGTGAAATTGCTGACTATGAGAAACAGCGCATCGATGCACAGTCTGATCTTTTAGTGGCGCAAAAACAACTTTCTGTTACACAGGATTTATACGAAGGCAAATTGAGTTCAGAGAAAGAGTTGGTAAGTGCAAAAAAAGAAGTAGAAAAAGCACAAGCCAACCTGAGCAGAGTGAATGAGATTTTTAAAATATATAGCATTGGTAAGGAATCTTCTTATCTGATCAAAGCACCTATCTCTGGTTTTGTGGTAGACAAAAACATCAACCGCGAAATGCAAATCCGGTCTGATAATTCTGATCGGGTGTTTACCATTTCTCAACTAGACGAACTATGGGTCCTTGCAGATGTCTTTGAATCGGATATTGCCAAAATTAAATTAGGATACGAAGCCGTAATTAACACCATCAGTTATCCGGATAAAAAGTTTGTTGGAAAAATTGATAAAGTATACAACGTATTGGATCCCCGTACAAAAACGATGAAGATCAGAATCAAATTGAGCAACAGTGATTTATTGCTCAAGCCAGAGATGCACGCCACGGTAAGACTATTTTATAGTGATGGATACCAATCAGAATTGGTGCCAGCTAAAGCAGTGATCTTTGACAAAAGCAGAAATTACGTCATGGTATACAAAGACAAGTACAATGTAGAGACCCGTGAAGTGGAGGTGTTGAAGACGCTTGATAAAGTGACCTATTTATCTAAAGGGGTAAAAGAAGGTGAAGTAATCATCTCTGAGAATCAGTTGTTGATTTACGACGCGTTAAACGACTAAGCAAAGATGGATAAGTTCATAAAAGACATTGTAGCCTTCTCATTGAAGAATAAATTTTTCATATTCTTCATGACCGCTGTGTTGACGATTTCAGGGATCATCTCTTATATCAATACACCCATTGATGCATTTCCGGATGTAACCAATACTCAGATTATTGTCGTTACTGAATGGAACGGAAGAAGTGCGGAAGAAGTAGAGCGTTTTGTGACGGTACCGATAGAAATCGCCATGAACTCGGTACAACGCAAAGTAAATCTTCGTTCGACGACCATGTTTGGTCTTTCTGTGATCAAGATTATTTTCGAAGACGATGTAGAAGATTTTTTTGCACGTCAACAGGTAAACAACTTGCTTCAAAACATTTCACTTCCTGAAGGGGTAGAGCCGGATGTGCAGCCACCTTATGGACCTACAGGTGAAGTCTTTCGTTATACATTGGAAAGTCCGAAACGTAACAGCAGAGAACTCTTAACGTATCAAAACTGGGTAGTTGACCGCCAACTGCGTAGCGTAGCGGGTGTGGCAGATATCGTTGCTTTCGGTGGACAGGAAAAAATATATGAGATAGCAGTTAATCCTGTACGCATCAAAGAATATGACATCACACCGCTGGAAGTATACCAGGCTGTGGCACATACCAACATCAACGTAGGTGGTGATGTAATAGAAAAAAATGGTCAGGCGTATGTGGTTAGAGGGATAGGCTTATTGACTTCCATTGCGGATATCGAAAACACCATCGTTGATAACGTAGATGGTACACCGATCCTCGTGAAAAATATAGCAGACGTGTATGAATCAAGTGCACCACGTGTAGGACAAGTAGGGAAGGGCGATAACGACGATGTCGTAGAAGGTATTATTGTGATGCGTAAAGGAGAAAATCCGGGGGAAGTTTTAGCAAGAGTAAAAGATAAAATTGCTTACATCAACAATACCGTATTGCCATCGGATATCAAAATGGTTACGTTCTACGATCGTGATAACTTGATGAAGTATTGCACCGCAACCGTTTTACATAACCTGGCGGAAGGAATTATTTTCGTAACGGTCATTGTGTTTTTATTCATGGCGGATTGGAGAACAACGGTTATTGTTTCTATCATTATTCCACTCGCCTTGTTGTTTGCATTTATCTGTTTAAGATTAATGGGAATGTCTGCCAATTTACTATCGATGGGGGCGATAGATTTTGGGATCATCATAGACGGCGCCGTTGTCATGGTGGAAGGAATCTTTGTGACGCTTGATCATCACGCCCACCGCATGGGTATGCAAAGATTTAACCGCATGTCAAAATTGGGTCTGATTAAAAAGACAGGAGCGGAAATGGGGAAAGCAGTTTTCTTTTCTAAGTTGATCATTGTAACCGCATTGATTCCCATTTTCTCTTTCCAGAAAGTAGAAGGGAAAATGTTTTCTCCTCTTGCCTATACATTGGGTTTTGCCTTGCTGGGTGCATTACTCTTCACCTTGACACTTGTGCCGGTGTTGGCTTCTATTTTGTTAAGACGAAATGTAAGAGAAAAATCAAATCCTATTATTCGCTTTTTCGACAGAGCTGTTACAGGTGGATTTGATTGGACCTATTCCAACAAAGCGAAAAGCGTTGTGGTCGCGTTTCTTATTTTTGTGGTCACCATGCTTTCCACCAAATTTTTGGGATCAGAATTCTTACCTCAGTTGAACGAAGGTGCTTTGTGGGTAACAGCAGAAATGCCAATGAGCATGTCATTGAATGAATCTACCAAGCTTACCAAAGTGATCAGAAGAGAATTGTCATCTTTTCCAGAAGTACGTGATGTGCTTTCACAAGCAGGAAGATCGAATGACGGTACAGATCCGAATGGATTTTATTTTGTACAGTTGCAGGTAGATCTCTTGCCAAAAAATGAATGGAAGAGAAACATTACTCAAGATGAATTGATCAATCAAATGGATCAGCGATTGAAACAATATCCTGGTGTGTTGTATAATTATTCTCAACCTGTTATTGACAACGTATCCGAAGCGGTTGCCGGTATTAAAGCAGCGAATGCGATCAAGATATTTGGCAATGACCTGGATGAATTAGATAAACTGGCCAATCAGGTATTGGCGCAGGTAAAAGATATTCAAGGAGTGAAAGATGTAGGAATTCTAAGAAACATCGGACAACCGGAAATGAGTATCCGTCTGCACGAAGCCACCATGGCGATCAATGGTGTTACCGTTGCCAACGCACAGGCTGTGGTAGAGACAGCGATTGGCGGAAAGACGGCCACACAAATGTATGAAGGCGAAAAGAAATTTGATATCCGTATTCGTTACAATAAAAATTACCGTCAAACGGAAGATGACATCAAACGCTTATTAGTTCCGACGAGCAAAGGAACGCTGATACCATTGAGTGAGATTGCGGACATACGCTTGGTTACTGGTCCTGCTTTTATTTACAGAGACAACAATGAACGATTTATCGGTGTAAAGTTTTCAGTGCGTGAAAGAGATTTGGGAAGTACGATTGCTGAAGCACAAGCGAAAGTGAAGAAAGCAATTGAACTACCAAAAGGATATACCATGTCATGGACAGGTGAATTTGAAAATCAGGTACGTGCAACGAAACGGTTGGGACAAGTGGTGCCGATTAGTATTCTTGCCATTTTCATTATTTTGTTTATCACGTTCAATAATGTAAAAGATGCGGCGTTGGTGTTGGCAAACGTTCCGTTTGCTTTAGTCGGGGGTATTTTGGCGTTGCATGTTACCCATACTAACTTCGGTATTTCTGCTGGCGTAGGTTTCATTGCCTTGTTCGGAATTTGTGTGCAGAATGGAGTGATCCTGATTTCTGTATTCAATAAAAACTTGGATGAAGATCATGGTCTCGATGTCGCCATTCGAGAAGGTGTGATATCACGTATCAGACCTGTTGTAATGACAGCTACCATGGCAGCTATTGGTTTGCTACCGGCTGCTACCTCTCACGGTATAGGTTCAGAAACACAAAAGCCTTTGGCCATTGTTGTAATAGGAGGATTGATTACGGCGACTATATTTACCTTGTTGATCTTCCCTATAGTGTATGAATTCTTCAACAAGAAAAAAGGGCTGGCACGTCCGGGTTATCGTGAGGAAATAGAACATTAAAAAATAGTGATCAGTTGTCAGTGATCAGCTAAAAATGAAAAAGGGTTACCATTCAATGGTAACCCTTTTTCATTTTTAGTATATGATAGAAATTAATAAATACTTTAATTAAGTTAACGGATCACTGACAACTGTCCACTGATCACTCCTTTTTATTTCAACGATTCCAATTGAGCTTTCGCTGCTTCACGAATGACTTCGTGTTTATTCTTCTCTGAAATTTCTTTCAACACCTGTATCCCATCTTTCTTCTCTTCTGCGGTGACCAATGTTAAGTAAGTGCCGAAGTAACTCAACAATTGGTACACGCCTCTGTCTGTCGCTGTGGTGATGGCATTCTTGAACCATTGGTATTTGCTGACATCTATACTTTCTGTAAAGTAAACAGCCAATGGAATGATAATGTTCATGTTGTTGTATTTTTCAAACTCCGGCAATCTCGCAATCGCAACAGAATCTTTTTGTGACAACAGCGCAAATAAACTCGCACCTGCTACAGAATAAGGTTTGGCATCGATGCTTTTGTCAAATACCGTTTTGTATTTCGCGCCGTCAAGAGAATTTAACAAGAAAATGCAACGTGCCCTGACCAATGCTTTGGAATCGGTCAATGCAATGGTCTCCATTTCAGAAGCATACTCACTCGGATTTTCAATGAAGAATTTGCTGAACAACGCCAAGCCATTGAAGCGAATATCCCAGAACGAATCTTTCAGAATGCTGTGCAACAATTCTCTGTTTTTAGGGTTGTTTTCAAATGGATTTACTCCTTCTGTTCCACCCTGGAAAATATTTTCAATGGCTTCTAAGCGCGCCAAATAATTTGTAGCTAGACTGTATTGTGCATACCATTCTTCTGTAGGCTTACTGCGCTCTACTGTGCCGAGGATCTGGTATTCCGGATCTTCGATGACCAGTTTAGGTTTTGTGGCCAAAGGAATTTTTACTTCTTCATTGGCCTTTGTGATCCAGATGCGTTTGCGCACTTTATTGTCTTGCACGTCGTAGATGTCAACGTCTAATGGCAATTTATAAATAGGAGTAGTCGATGGATCCTGATCTTGTTTGACTTTTACAATCAGGTTACCTGCTTCATAACGGTGACTGATTTTAAGATCGGCATGACCTTTATCTAAGAACCATTGATTGAAGAACCAGTTTAAATCTTCACCTGTTACTTCTTCAAACGCCAAACGCAAGTTGTGAATTTCAACAGATGTGAATTGGTTTTTCTTTAAGTACACACTCAGTGATTTGAAAAATGCTTCGTCACCTACATAGTTTCGCAACATGTGCAACACACGTCCACCTTTGTTGTAGCTATGTGCATCGAACATGTCTTCGCGCTCTTTATAATGAAAACGAACAAGATCTACTTGCTTGGTTTGCGCTTCGCCCAGGTAACCGTCCTGCTCGTCGATGCTGTGGTAGTCGGCTTCGTCTTTTCCGAATTTATGTTCGAGCCATAAGTATTCAGAGTAATTGGCAAACGATTCGTTGAGTGGAAGGTTAGACCATGACTCGCAGGTTACTAGATCTCCGAACCAATGGTGAAATAATTCATGCGCAACAATGGTTTCCCAATTGTCATCTGCCAAGGCGCGATCGTCTACCTGCAAGGCTTCCATGAATACACTGGCTGTTGTGTTTTCCATTGCACCGGATACATAGTCGCGTACTACGACCTGGTAATATTTGTTCCAGGCATAATCGTAATTCAAACGAGTAGAATAAAATTCCAACATTTCCGGTGTGTTACCGAAGATGGCTTTGGCATAAGGTTCGTACGCTTTTTCTACGTAGTAGTTTACTTCTTTACCTCTCCAGCTGTCTTTTACTTCTGCAAATTCACCGACTACCATCATGAACAAATAAGGAGCATGAGGTTTGGTCATTTTCCAGTTCACTGTTTTGGTACCGTCTGCATTTTTTTTGCTGTAGATCAATTCCCCGTTAGAGATGATGGTGTATTTATCTTCTGCGGTGATGAACATTTCTTGTGTACATCTCTCGTTGGGTGCGTCAATGGTAGGGAACCAGCAGGATGCTGCTTCCGTTTCACCTTGTGTCCAGATTTGTTTTGGTTTCTTAGGATCTTTTCCATCTGCATTGATGAAGTACAATCCTTTGTCTTCCGTGATCGCAGCGCTACCGCCTTTAGGTAATTCATTTGGTTTGGCAGTGTAACGAATCTTTAATTCGAAAGTATCTTTCTGCGTATAAGTTTTGTCCAGTGTGATGGTCAGTTTTTTCTTATCGTAAGAATACACCAATGTTTTTGCTGAAGGCTTTAGCAGGCTTACTTCATGTATGTCGAAGCCTTTGGCGTCCAGCACAATTTCTTTCTGATCGTAGAAATAGGGTTTCAGAATTAATTCTGCGGTACCATTCATTTGTTGTTTTTGCCAGTCAAAAGCAACAGTAAGTTTTGTATGCAACAAGTCGTGCAGTCTGGTATAAGAAGCCTGGTATGGAAGCGTGTCTTTGTCGGTAAGTACCTTTTCGTTTTCTACTGTGATGACCGGTTGAGCGCTGTCTGTGGTTTTAGAGGATTCGGATTTTTTACCAAATAAAGTCTGGCATCCGATAAAAGTGCTGATCAAGCCAAGTGCCAACGCACTGCGAAAGAATGAATTCATAAGTATGGGATAACAATGATAGATGAAGTAAACGTATTAGATATACCTTAATTGTCCCAATTTATGACTTTAAAGAGGAAAGTGAAGGGATTTGGTGGGTAAATTTGCTGAATTTACCTGTCTTGAATCTTCTCAAAAACCAGAGAACCTGTTATATTTGTCGGATCAATTTGCTAGAGATGATGAAGTACAAGAGAATTCTATTGAAATTAAGTGGTGAAGCTTTGATGGGTAGTAAGGGGTATGGTATTGATACCGAAGTTCTTAACAACTATGCTAAAGAGGTGAAAAAGGTCATCGAAGCAGGAGTAGAAGTTGCCATAGTCATCGGCGGTGGTAACATTTACAGAGGTATAGAGGCCGCCGCTACAGGAATAGATCGCGTACAAGGTGATCACATGGGCATGCTCGCTACGGTAATTAACAGCATGGCTTTACAAAGTGCACTGGAAAATATAGATGTAGATACACGTCTTTTATCAGGTATCAGAATGGAACAGGTTTGCGAACCCTTCATTCGTCGTCGTGCCGTGCGTCACTTGGAAAAAGGTCGTGTGGTAATTTTAGGAGCCGGTACCGGTAACCCTTATTTCACAACAGATACAGCAGCAAGTTTGAGAGCCATAGAAATCGAAGCAGATGTGGTGTTGAAAGGAACACGTGTAGACGGCATCTACACAGCCGATCCGGAAAAAGATCCGACAGCTACACGTTTTGCAAAAGTAAACTTCGACGAAGTCTACGAAAAAGGATTGCAGATCATGGACATGACCGCATTCACCTTGTGCAAAGAAAATTCATTGCCGATCATTGTGTTTGACATGAACAAAGAAGGCAACTTATTGAAAGTCCTTAAAGGCGAAGACGTAGGAACATTGGTAACAGTTAATTAATTAGATTTCATGGAAGAGATTCAGTTATACTTAGACGAGGCAAAAGAGGACATGGAAAAAGCCTTGAAGCACATCGATAATGAATTGACAAAAATTCGTGCTGGTAAAGCAATGCCTAACATGGTGGAGAGCGTAATGGTAGATTACTACGGCACACCAACTGCCATCAGTCAGGTAGCCTCTGTGAACACGCCCGATGCACGTACGTTGGCGATCAAGCCCTGGGAAAAAGCAATGGTTGCAGTAATTGACAAAGCCATCAGAGAAAGTAACCTGGGATTCAATCCTCAAAACGATGGAGAGATTGTACGCATCAACGTTCCTCCATTGACAGAAGAACGTCGTAAAGTATTGGTGAAACAGGCAAAGTCTGAAGGTGAAGAAGGCAAAGTGCGAGTGCGTTCCATCAGAAAAGAAACCAATGAATCACTTAGAAAGTTATTGAAAGAC
The DNA here is from genome assembly GCA_028288365.1 of Chitinophagaceae bacterium. Lineage (GTDB taxonomy): Bacteria > Bacteroidota > Bacteroidia > Cytophagales > Cytophagaceae > JACMQM01. The sequence goes on from JAQBNU010000098.1 coordinate 89,420, forward strand.
GGAGCTTCTGAAGATGCGGTAAAGACTGCAGAAGACAAAGTACAAGTGCTAACCGATAGCTACATTCTAAAAGTAGATTCTTTGATCGCGAAAAAAGAAAATGAATTGTTGACGGTATAATTTATCTCAACGATTAACAAATAATGAAAAGGGCTTCGGCCCTTTTTTTATTGTAGTGAGTTTAGTCTCCTTGTGTCTCTAAACGAGGATGGTGTCTCCGCAGGGTCTCTCGCAGAGGACCCTGCGTGATGGTTTCACCTCGAAAATTAACTTAAACTAAATCTATGTAGTGCTTCAAAAATGGAAATGAAAAATCAGTCATTTCATAATATCGAACACTACTCCATGGATAAGAAATATAACCTTTGCTCAGTTGCCACTTACCTTTTACCGGATTATCATGCATATAACTTAATTTTTGTTCTGCAAACTTTCTTGTATAAATAGGTTTGGCATCAAAGCTTCTAATAAATACGTCATGCTTCTGACCTTTCGACCGATCTGTAGTATTAACATGCTGGTTGAGTTTTGAACGTAATACTGGGTTTTGTACTGATAATCTTTTTACTATTTCATAACTGATAAACCGCTTCATATTTCCAATGCATTTGTTGATGTTACCTTTTTCTGGAATATAGATAAGCAGATGAACATGATTAGGCATAATTACAAATCCGGATATACGATAACCCAAGTCGGAGCAAATTTTAAATTGATTGAGTATGAAATCGTATGAATTGGTTTGTTCAATTAGGTCTAACCAATCAATACATGTAAAGGTCACGAAGTAAAGGATAGATGTTTCCTCTTGTGTTCTTCTTACAGTCATAAAAAATAGTGATTAAAAAAATGAAAGATAGAATCTTTTCAACATTCAAGGCGCAGGGTCCTCTGCGAGAGACCCTGCGGGGACAGATGTCGTCCCTACGGGACTTATGTGTGCTGTGCATAATGTGCTACAGAGATGTTGTCCCTGACGGGACTGAAAGCATTTGTGGAATGATATTCTTCCGATTTTTCATTCAAAAAATTACTCAAACAATTTCTTATCCCGAATATAATCCGCTACGGCATCAGGTACCATGTACTGCACCGACTTTCCTTCTTTGATCATCTGGCGAATAAAAGTGGCAGAGATATCTAAGAGCGGAGCTTCGGCGATGGTGACCGAAGGATGTGTAAATAATTCGTGCACTTCATCTCCGGGTCTACGGTAGACGAGGAGTTTGAAGTGACTTAAAATTTGTGTGTAGTTTTTCCATTTGTTGAACTGAACTAAATTATCGCTTCCGATGATCAGTGCAAAAGTATGTTCGGGATGTTTGTCTTGCAGGTAGGTGAGGGTATCAATCGTATAGCTTGGTTTGGGCATGTGAAATTCCACGTCGCTTACTCTGAGCTTGGGATGGTGTTCAATCGCGAGTCGTACCATGTCGTAGCGATCGAACTCGTGTAGCAGACTGTTGTTTTTCTTGAAAGGATTTTGTGGACTGACGATAAACCAAACCTGATCCACGCCGGCATTTTCTGCCATGATATTGGCAATGATAAGGTGTCCCGTATGAATGGGATTGAAAGAGCCAAAGAACAGCCCTATTTTCATCGCTTAACTGTTAATGAATTTACTGACGAGTTGCTCTGCTTCTGCGAGCGCAGTATCTAAATTTTCATTGAGCAATACATAATCAAACTGATCCTGAAAACTCATTTCAAATTTCATTTTAAAAACACGCGCCGATAATTTTTCTTCGCTTTCTGTACCTCTCTCGCGAAGCCTTCTTTCGAGTTCTTCTATGGATGGTACTTTTACAAATATAGACAAGGCTTTGTCGCCGTATGCTTTCTTCAGATTGACACCGCCTTTGACGTCCACATCAAAGATGACGTTTTTTCCTTCTGCCCATACGCGTTCGATCTCAGATTTGAGTGTACCGTAAAATCCTCCTGGGTAAACTTCTTCCCATTCGGCAAAAGCGTGTTCGTCTATTTTGTGTTTAAAATCTTCGGGAGTGAGAAAGTAATAATCTTTGCCGTTTTCTTCGTTTCGGCCGCGTCGATCGCGGGTGCAGGCAGAGATGGAAAAACCTAAATTGGGAAATTTAGAAATCAGGTGTTTAACAATGGTCGTTTTACCTGAACCAGATGGAGCAGAAAATATGATTAATTTACCGCTCATGTTATTGATTTAATTTTGATTTGATGCAGGCAATAAGGTCACTCGGAACTTCTTTCTTGGCAATCTTATATTTGATGACTTCCTTTACGGCCTTCTCAATGTGATAATGCTGGTAGCAGGGCGAACAACCGGTAACGTGTTCATTGAGGTATTTGATTTCGTCGTCTGTCGCTTCTCCGTCCAGCACGGTATACAGCAGCGACAAACAGTCTTTACAACATGACTTAGGTGTCTTCCTTATACCTAAGAACGATTGAATAGAACTTAATAAACCTTTCTCCATAATAGGGGTAAATAAATATTAGCTTTCCTTATTGTTCGTTTTTTCTTTGAATCCCATTTGTCCCGCGTATTCACGAAGCTTGTCTTTTAAAATAGATCGAGCCCTGTGTAGTCTAGAACGTACGGTACCTATGGGAATGTCCAATATCTTGGCCATCTCTTCGTAGGTAAAACCTTCTATATCGCAAAGTACAATGATGGTACGGAAATCAACGTCAAGGGAGTTAAGCGCCATGGCTACTTCGTCACCGATGAGGTCACGAATGCTGTCTACCCTTAGATCAGATGTGATGGGTTCATTCACATCGTCAGAATTATAATAAGCCTCTACGTCCTGATAGTCTACTTTGTTGGGCTCTTTACTCTTCTTACGGTAATCGTTTATGAAGCTGTTCTTCAGTATTCTGAACAACCAGGCTTTGGCATTAGTTCCCTGCTCGTAGGATTCGAAAAATCTATAGGCTTTTAAGAACGTGTCTTGTACCAGGTCATTCGCATCGTCTTCATCCAGTGTAAGGCGGTAGGCAAAGTTATATAGCGGAGAAAGTAAGTGCATGAATTCTTTTTCATACTGCTTGTCTTTTTCCTCTTTGCTCCCGTACTTGCTTTGATACATGTCGTTTGACATAAAAAAGCGTTTAATTTAATGTATATTTGTCCGATGTGGCTTCTACAAATATAGTTTTTAACGCTAAATTATAGAAGGGTTTGAGCGTAAATCATCAAATACTCTTTCCGCTGTAGACAAGAACACTTTATAATACGATAAGATTTTGAATATAGAATATATATACACGCAGTCCGGAACCAGTGACTGGAAAAATAAATGGGTTTTGGTGTGCGCATTGACACTGATTATAGGCTTATACGTGTCACCGGCTTTGATGAGTATCGGTATGATCTCAACTGCTTTGCTGTTATTTACACCGGGTGCTCTTCCGCAGCTGCGAGACAATCTCAAAACACAACCGTTGTACATTCTTCTTTTTGGGATATTTGCCTTTTACTTTATCTCCGGTTTGTATTCGGATAACCTGCATTACTGGGCCGAACGTGTACAAATCAAATTGCCTTATTTATTGTTACCACTTTCTTTTGCTGCCGTCAGTCTGACAAAGAAAACAGTCTACACGATTTTATATATTTTGTTCATTACGGTAACCATCGGTGCTATCGGAAGCCTGATCAATTTTACCTTGCATTACGATGCCATTGTGGAATCCTACCTGCATGCGAAGATCATGCCTACACCTTTCCATATTGGTCACATACGCTTCAGCCTGATGAGTGCCTTCTGTGCTTTGGCGGCGTGGGTCATGTACAAAGAACATTTCGTTTTCAAGTGGCAATGGGAACGCAAATTGCTTTTGATCGGTTCGCTTTTTCTGGTTTTGTTTTTACACATTCTTTCTGTACGCAGTGGTCTGCTTGCCTTCTATGCAGCAGCATTTGTTTATATCGCACTCGAAGCATGGAAAAATAAAAGCGTAAAAAATTTAGCGATTGGTTGTTTTTTATTGACGTTGGTTTGTGGTACCATGTATTTCCTGTCACCTACCTTGCGCAACAAGGCGAAGTACATGAAGGAGGATGTCACTCAGTTTAAAGAGGGTAAAGACGTAGATCGTTATTCAGATGGGAACAGGTTATTGTCCTGGCAATTGGGTTGGCGCATAGGGAACGAACAACCATTGATCGGAGTGGGCATAGGAGACGTGTTAGATCACATGACTCATCTTTATAAAACCGAATATCCTTCCATCAGCTCCTATCATTGGCTGATTCCACACAGCCAGTTCATTTATATCTTCGCAGGTTGCGGTTGGTTGGGCATGTTGTGGTTCATAGCAGCCTGCTTCTATCCTTACTTAGATCCACGCCTCAGAAATTTTCCACTATTCATGATTTTCAATACCATCATCGTGACTTCTTTTATTTCGGAGTCTACGTTGGAAATACAATTGGGCGTAGCACTGCATTTGTTTTTCATGTTGCTGCTGTTGTCTTCTACTAATCCTGTAAAAGAATAATACATGTTGTTTCTTTTTCTCATCGGCCTGTTTTTTATTTTGCTGGCCTGTTATGTATTAGGAAAAGGCAAAGGGACACCTGTATTGCTTTATCACCAGGTGAATCCATTGATCAACGTAACACCTGCTTTGTTTGAAGAACACCTGCAGTACATTGCTTCACGTTATGAAACCCTGACGTATACAGAAGCATATGATGTTGTGAAACAACAGGGTAAACTTTCCTCGAATAGTTTATTGATTACATTCGATGATGGTTATTACGACAATTACAAAATTGTTTTTCCGCTGTTGAAAAAGTATAACCTGAAAGCGACCTTTTTCATCAACACGTTATTCATTTCTACTGCACCACGCACAGAAGATATTGCCTTCGAAAAAGGAGAGGACACCAACATCAAAGCCTTGTTGAAATACTATGCCAGCGGCGATGGCACAAGTACTCAATACATGACTGCTGTGGAGATACAGGAAATGCAGGCCTCTGGCTTGTGCGATTTTCAGGCGCATACACATACGCATGCGCCGGTTTTTGTTTCGGACGAATTGATTGGTTTTAGAGGCGCTGCACATCACGATTCTTCTCCGGTTCATTTGTACCATGGAAAAGTAGAAGAAGGTTATCCTGTTTTTAAAAGCAGAAGTACCATGACTGCTCCGGGATATCAACTGGATGTACAACGTGCAAAAGCATTTGCAGAAACATGGAAAACGAATTGGAAAGGTTTAGCTAAAGCAGAAGCGTTGAAAGAAGCGAAAGCCTATCTTCAAAAACATCCAGTGTTAAAAGCGTACTCCGAAGAAGAAGCCAGACAACGAGTGATCAAAGAAATTCAAACGAATCAAGAACAGCTTCAACAGATCACGGGTAAACCGATCATTTTTTTTGCATGGACGTGGGGGCATCAATCTGCCTGGGGTAGAAAGATCATGTGTCAACAAGGCATCGTTGGTTTTATTTCAACACGAAAAGGTGGGATCGGTTTGAAACCCGATTGGATGAATTTAAAACGTGTAGAGTTGAGAGATCCGTCAATGGGGAAGCTCAAGAGGATATTAATGATTACCTCAAATTCTTTTACATCGTGGATTTATACAACAGTGAGTTAAGAAATCAGAAATCAAAGAATACTGTTTTCTAATCTCAGATTTCTGATCACTGATCTCTCCCTTCCATCATCTTCAACTTCATATATTTCAAGAATACATAATTCGCACTTTGCTTTGCGATGGTGTATCCATGGTATCCGTCTAAGATCCCCAGTTTTAAAATATAATCCCTGAAGAAGCTGAAGCATGGCGCGATGTAGAGTTTTACAAAACTTGCTTTTTTACCGCGCTTGAATAAATCTTCTGCATGCAGTGAAGTGTAATGATTGATTTTTTCGATGTATTCTTTCAGGTTGCTGATGGTATAATGATGAATGTATCCTTTTGTCAGCTTACCGATTTTTGCTTTGGACGGGATGATTAATTTCTCGTGTATGTCGCCTTCCCATTTGACAACACTTTTATCAAAAATGCGAATGTGTGATTCCGGATACCAGGCTCCGTGACGAATCCATTTTCCACAAAAGTTGGTCAGGAAAGGTAAGTCATAAGCCACGTGTATTGGACTGTTCATTAACTCAGCGATGGCTTGTCGCATGTCTGCGGACAATTCTTCGTCACCGTCAATGGATAAAATATAGTTGTGTTTGGCTAAACTGTTTCCGTGATTTTTTGCTGCTGAAAATCCCTGCCAAGGTTTCACTTCAAAGGAAACTGAAAACTGTTTGCATACATCCGAAGTATGATCCGTACTTCCCGAATCAATGATCACGATATCATCCGTCAACGGAAGCAATGATTGAATACATCTCGCGATGTGAGCTTCTTCGTTTTTAGTAATGATGACGGCGCTGATAGGAGATTTCATAATTAGTGGTGAGTGGACAGTAGTCAGTACCGGAATGCCTTTCTACGGATCACATGTTATCATATTGTTAGTGTAAATATAAACTGACAACTGACAACTGACAACTGTCCACTCACATAAATACTACATATCACAAAAAAAGCCCTGGCGATGAACCAGGGCTTCCTTGTATCAAATACAATTCTTAGTATCTGTATTCGTCAGACTTAAACGGACCTTCTACTGCTACGTTAATGTATTTCGCTTGTTCTGGACTTAATACATCCAAATCCACACCGATTTTAGCCAAGTGTAAACGAGCTACTTTTTCATCTAGGTGACGAGGCAATACGTATACTTTGTTTTCGTATTTTTTAGAGTTCTTCCAAAGTTCTAACTGAGCCAATACCTGGTTAGAGAAAGAGTTGGACATCACGAATGACGGGTGACCTGTAGCACAGCCTAAGTTTACCAAACGACCTTCAGCCAACACGATAAGGTCTTTGCCGTTGATAGTGTATTTATCTACCTGAGGTTTGATGTTGATCTTGCTTTTGCCATGTGTCTTGTTCAACCAAGCCATGTCAATCTCTGTATCGAAGTGACCGATGTTACAAACGATCGCTTTGTCTTTCATGTTTTCAAAGTGACGACCCACTACAATGTCTTTGTTGCCTGTAGTAGTCACGATGATATCAGCGCGTTTTACGGCGTCGTCCATTTTGCGTACTTCGAAACCATCCATTGCAGCTTGTAGCGCACAGATCGGATCGATTTCCGTAACGATGACACGTGCTCCGGCACCAGCCAAAGAAGCAGCAGAACCTTTTCCTACATCACCATAACCTGCCACTACGGCTACTTTACCGGCCATCATGATATCTGTAGCACGACGGATACTGTCTACTAAAGATTCTTTGCAACCGTATTTGTTATCGAATTTTGATTTTGTTACCGCATCGTTGATGTTGATAGCAGGAAGAGTCAATGTACCGGCTCTTTCTCTGTCTTTCAAACGCAATACTCCAGTGGTAGTTTCTTCAGAAATACCTCTGATGTCTTTTGCCAATTCAGGAAAACGGTCAAGCACCATGTTTGTCAGGTCACCGCCATCATCCAGGATCATGTTCAATGGTTTTCTATCAGGACCGAAGTACAATGTTTGTTCGATGCACCAGTCAAATTCTTCTTCGTTCAAACCTTTCCAAGCGTATACAGAAACTCCTGCTGCTGCAATAGCTGCTGCTGCGTGATCTTGTGTAGAAAAAATGTTACATGAAGACCAGGTTACTTCCGCACCCAACTCTACCAATGTTTCTATCAATACAGCTGTTTGGATTGTCATGTGCAAACAACCAGCGATACGGGCATCTTTCAATGGTTTTGAAGGACCGAATTCTTTACGGATCGACATTAAACCAGGCATTTCAGCTTCCGCCAATTCAATTTCTTTTCTTCCCCATTCTGCCAGGGACATTTCTTTTACTTTGTATTTCACAAATGTGTCAACCATATTGTCTTGTAGATTAGATGTGTTAGCCATACTTTAGGGGGGTAAATATACTGATTTTTTTTTATTTTAGTAGTCTATACCTACGTAAACAACTAATTCATCGGATGGTTGAGAAATTGGATACTTTTTATTTCGAACAGTTCTATTCCTTGGGTTGTTTCCAATATTAATTGACCTTGTTCGTCTACCCCTTTAAGGATACCGGTAAAAGGTTCTCCAGACGATTGAAACCAACGCCGTTCTTGGAGTCCATACAATATGGCATCGTAGACATGGTGGATGGTTTGGATTTCGGCTTCACTCAACGAATCGAAAGCAAGTGGTAAGTTTTCATCGAGGTATTGAAGCAGGCCGTTGAATAAATCGTAACGGTTGATGTCACAGTTGAAGGCTAGAGCCAGTGAAGAAGCAGTGGGGAAATCAAATACACGCTGATTGACATTGAGGCCTATACCCACAACGCAAGAGTTGATGCTGCTTCCCTTTAGAGAGTTTTCGATCAGGATGCCGGCAATTTTCTTTCCGTGGAGGTATACATCGTTTGGCCACTTGATGCGGAAGGCATCAGCTGACGTTGAAAAATATGTCCTGAAAAAGCCTAATAAATGGATAGAAAGTGCTTTATTGAACAAAAACTGATCGGCAAGAGAAAGGTGCTGAAGACGAAGTACGATACTGAATGTCAGATTTTGTTGAGGCTCAGATAACCAGCTGGTGCCTTGCTGTCCTCTACCTCTGGTCTGGTTTTCTGTAAAAATAACCATTCCATTTTTGCAAAGCCCCCGTTGATTCAGGTCTTTCGCAAGGTCATTCGTAGAATGACAGGTTGTCAGGTAAAGGAACTGTTTACCTATATATTGGGTATTGGCAGTATAATTGTACAAGATTTCATAATTTTACAAGCTAAATTAACTTGAATAACTCAACATTGAAAACTAAAGTCACTAAAGTAAAAAGTAAAAAGTCTGCCAAAGAAGATACACTGAAAGATTTAGTGGTGTTGGGGATGCAGGATAAAAAAGCACAAGACATAGCGGTGATTGATTTGCGATCGCATAAGAATGCGATCGCTGACTTTTTCGTCGTTTGTTCGGGTACTTCCAATACACAAGTAGAATCCATAGCCGATTCTATTGAAGACATGGTGTATAAACAATCACACGAATCACCGAGACATAAAGAAGGGTACGAGACCGCAGAGTGGGTGTTGGTGGACTATGTAGACGTAGTCGCACACGTTTTTCAAAAAAGTAAAAGAGGGCATTATGCGTTGGAGGAATTATGGGGTGATGCCGAAATAGAGTATATTAAAGAATTAGAATAAGCGTACGAAGTAGAAAAAGGAGTCTTATGACAGAGCAACCAAAGAAGAAAAATAAAAAAATCATACCTGGTCCCAATCCCAAATCGAATGCACAGATCTGGATGATTGTTTCGCTGATGGCCATGGTTTTTGCTATCGCTTACTTCTCTCGTGGTGGAGGTGTAAAGGAAATTACTAAAAAGGAATTTGAAAAAGCATACCTGAAACACGATGTAAAAAAAGTCGTGATCGTCAATGGAAGTACAGTAGAAGTAACGCTGAACAAAGAAGCGATAGAAAGTGGAAGATACGAAGGCATCTCTGCGGCTAAAACTCCATTCGGTGATCAGGGACCTCAGATGCAATTTGAAGTGGTGTCGGCGCAGAGCTTTGATGAGTACCTAGAGAAATTGCAAACCACGAATAAAGTTCCGGAACAAGATCGCATTCCGTTGGAAATTGAAAACAACCGGAGCGATATGTCCAATCAATTGATCAGCTGGGGAATTTTGATTTTAGTATTTGTTGGCTTCTGGTACTTCATGCGTCGCATGGCCTCTGGCGGTGCTGGCGGGCAGATCTTCAACATTGGTAAATCCAAAGCAGCACTATTTGATGCAGACAACAAAGTGAAAATTACGTTTGCTGATGTAGCGGGTTTGGATGAAGCCAAAGAAGAGATCAAAGAAATTGTAGAGTTCTTAAGAACACCTTCTAAGTTTACAAAACTTGGAGGTAAAATCCCGAAAGGCGCGTTGCTGGTGGGTTCTCCAGGTACAGGTAAAACATTGTTGGCAAAAGCAGTGGCTGGTGAAGCAGGTGTTCCCTTCTTCTCTTTGTCAGGATCTGACTTTGTGGAAATGTTTGTCGGAGTAGGAGCGGCACGTGTAAGAGATTTATTTAAGCAGGCAAAAGAAAAAGCACCGTGTATCATCTTCATTGATGAGATTGATGCCATCGGTCGCTCAAGAGGTAAAGGCGCAATGCCTGGTGGAAACGACGAGAGAGAAAATACATTGAACTCTTTGTTGGTAGAGATGGATGGTTTCGGTACGGATTCAGGTGTTATCATTCTGGCAGCTACCAACCGTCCGGATGTCTTGGATTCAGCGTTGTTGAGACCAGGTCGTTTCGATCGTCAGATCAGCATTGATAAACCAGATATCGTTGGAAGAGAACAAATTTTCAAAGTGCACTTGAAGCCTTTGAAAATGGCAGACTCTGTAGATCCTAAAAAACTGGCGGCGCAAACACCTGGTTTTGCAGGTGCTGAAATTGCCAATGTGTGTAACGAAGCGGCATTGATCGCTGCCCGTCACAATAAAGAAGCAGTGGACATGCAAGACTTCCACGATGCGATTGATCGCGTGATCGGTGGTCTGGAAAAGAAAAATAAAATCATCTCTCCGGACGAGAAAAAGATTGTCGCTTACCATGAAGCAGGTCATGCAGTAGCGGGCTGGTTCCTGGAGCATGCAGATCCATTGGTGAAAGTAAGCATTGTACCGCGTGGCGTCGCTGCGTTAGGTTACGCGCAATACCTACCGAAAGAACAATTCTTGTATACACAAGAACAATTGGGTGATGAGATGTGCATGACATTAGGCGGAAGAGCAGCGGAAGAAATCATCTTTGGAAAAGTGTCTACCGGTGCCTTGAGTGATTTGGAAAGAATCACCAAATTGGCTTATGGCATGGTGACGATCTATGGTTTCAACAGCAAGATTGGAAACGTTTCGTTTTACGATTCTAAATCGTCTTCCGATTATTCGTTCCAAAAACCGTATTCAGAAGCAACGGCTCAAATCATTGATCAGGAAGTGCGCTTGATCATTGAAACGGCTTACCAACGCAGCAAGCAATTGTTGTTGGACAAGAAAAAAGAATTGGAAATCATCGCGCAGGAATTGTTGAAAAAAGAAATCATTTTCCAATCTGATTTGGAAGGCTTGATCGGTAAACGTCCGTTTGAAAAAGAAACGACTTATGCTGCGTATACCAATGGACGTGCAGATGCACCGGTTGCAGATACGGTTCCGGAAATTATTCCTGAAGATCAGATTGATTTTTCTTCAAAGCCTGAACATGAATAATAGTTGCTATGGCACTGAATAGGGCGAAGGAAGAGATATTAAAAAAAATAAGACAAGCATTGATCAGGAAGGCTCCGACACAATCGGAGCCTAACTTTGTTAGTGATATTTATGCGAAACCTGACGAAGAAGATTTGTTGGTCATGTTTGCGCAACACCTGGTAAAAACCAAAGCGGCTTTTTTTTATTGCGAAAGCCAGGAAGATTTTACACAGCAATTACAAGCCTACGCGCACAGCAAAGGATTCAAGCACATGCATGTGTGGGAACCTTCTCTACAAAACATGTTGAAAGAAGTACCGCTTGCTGTGATCAATAATGAATTGTCCTGGGCACAGGCGCAGGTAGGAGTCACGACCTGTGATTCGCTCATTGCACGAACAGGCAGTGTGTTGTATACGTCGCAAACAGCCTCCGGCCGTCGCCTGTCGATCTATCCTCCTCATCACATTGTGATGGCTTATGCCAATCAGGTCGTGTATGATTTGGAAGATGCGTTTCGAAATTTGCGCATCAGGTATCATAAAAATTTCCCTTCCATGGTATGCCTGGAAACAGGCCCCAGCCGTACGGCCGATATAGAGAAGACATTGGTGTTGGGTGCACATGGTCCTAAAGAATTAACTGTATTCCTTATTGATGATGCTCCAAGTTCCACTTCAGAATAAAAAAGTATTTTTTCTTTCCGATTTCCATCTGGGTAATCCTAACGATGAAGTCAACAGGAAAAAAGAGAAGAGCATCGTCGCTTTTTTGGATTCCATCAAACACGAAACAGCTGCTTTGTTTTTAGTAGGAGATGTATTTGACTTTTGGTTCGAATACAAATATGTAGTACCGAAAGGATTTGTACGTGTGCTGGGCAAGCTGGCAGAGTTCCATGATGCCGGTATCCCCATTCATTTCTTTGTGGGCAATCATGACATGTGGTCGTTCACGTATTTCACCGAAGAATTTGGTGCAAAAATGTATTATCAACCCACCGATTTTCAAATCGGAAACAAACGCTTTCATATCGGACACGGTGATGGTTTGGGACCTGGAGACCGGAATTATAAATTTTTAAAATTATTTTTTAGAAATTCATTTACGCAATGGCTGTTTCGCATGTTACCGGCATCCATAGGCATGGGCATTGCGCATTACTGGTCCAAGACCAGCAGAGCAGGCAATAAAGACGAAGAGTTTTTTGGCGAAAACGAATGGTTGATTCAATATTGCAAAGAAGTGGATGCGCATACGCCCTTTGATTTTTATTTATTTGGGCATCGTCATCACTTGCTGGAATATACCTTGAAAAGTGGAGGAAAGTATGTTAACTTAGGTGACTGGATCAATTTCAATTCCTATGCCGTCTTTGACGGAGAACAACTGACCGTAAAACGATTTGAGAATTAACTATTTCATAGCACTGTTTCTTTTCTTCTCGCTCCATGCGGTGCATGGACAAACATGGAAATTTTTGGATTCAGCAGTATTGAAAGCTCCTGTTGACCGCATTTCTGCAGATCATTATAAGAACATGTTCATCACCGACGAGCATGGAAATGTTTACAAATACGATTCACTCGGCAAATTGCTCATCACTTATTCTCCTCCTAAACAAAGCCGGGTTTCATTGATCGATGCCTGGAGAGGAATTAACATTTTTTTATTCTATGAAAACTTTCAGGAGTATTTAGTATTGGATCGATTTTTTGGACAAACCGAGCCGCTGGCCATGGATAGGGACAGAGTAGGCTTTGCGCGTATCGCTACATTTGCGTTGGACAATAACCTTTGGATCTTTGACGATATTGATTTTTCCTTGAAAAAATTCAATACACAGTTTGAAAAAATTGACTTGGAAACACCACTTGATTTAATTTTAGATGCCTCAGAATATGAAATCACTTTCTTGAGAGAATATCAAAATCAATTATTTATTGCAGATCGGAATTCAGGTATTTTGGTTTTTGATAACCTTGGTAATTACAAAACGAAGTTACCTTTCCCTGGTGTTTCGTGGTTTGCCTTTTTGAATGATGAGATTTATTTTGTGCAAGGAGAGGAACTTATACGGTACAACTTATATACGTTTAAAGAACAAAGATCACCCTTGCCTGTGAAGACACGTTTGGTGCTTTTGTACGAGCACAAAGCATTTTTTATCAATCAGAAAGTAGTTAAGATCTATACGTATTAGATTTTTTCAAAAACAGTTATAAATCTTACACAGTATATATCCTGCTTGCGGCTTCCAATAAGGTCTCTGACGATTTTATTTTTTTATAAAACCATTGGAAACTTTTGAAAGATCTGTAGTTCCCATAAATTTGTCTGGAATTGTGTCTTATGACTAGCATTCATTTTCACTTTTAATGAACTTATTTCAATGCGTTTTTTAGTTCTTCTATTGGTTAGCTTTTGGTTAGGTTTATCCGGAGTTAACGCCCAGCAAAAAAAATATACCGTCAGCGGAAATGTCAAAGCCATGAAAAGTGGTGAAGACATGATCGGTGCCGTCATACAGGTGAAGGATCTTGATAAAGGTGCGGCGACTAATGAATATGGATTTTTTTCCTTGACGTTGCCGGAAGGAAACTACACGTTAATCATTTCTTATCTGGGTTATACTAAAATTGAAAAGGTCATCACCCTCAACGAGAACATGCGACTCAATATAGACATGGAAGAGGAAGACGAAAATATAGAAGTGATCGTAACCGGAGAAAGAGAAGATAAGAATGTGACGGATACTAAAATGAGTGCGCAAACATTGACAGCAGAACAAATTAAAAAACTGCCGGCTCTGTTTGGTGAAGTAGATGTCATTAAAAATATACAAACGCTTCCAGGTATTCAGATTGCAGGTGATGGAAATACAGGCTTATATGTAAGAGGTGGTGGCCCTGATCAAAATTTAATTTTAATTGACGAAGCACCTGTATTCAACGCCTCTCATTTGTTGGGAATTTTTTCTGTGTTCAATTCGGATGCGTTAAAAAGTGCAGAGATTTATAAAGGGGGTGTTCCTGCTCAGTATGGAGGAAGACTTTCTTCTTTGTTAGACATTCGTACGAGAGATGGGAATAACAAAAAATACGCAGCCTCCGGAGGTATTGGTTTAATTTCTTCGAGACTCACGTTAGAAGGTCCTATACAAAAAGAGAAATCGTCTTTTATCATTTCTGCTAGAAGAACGTATGCTGATTTATTTTTGAAATTATCTCCTGATTCCAAAACGAATAATAACAAGTTATATTTCTACGACATCAATGCCAAAGTCAATTTCAAACTCAACGACAACAACCGTATTTTCTTAGCCGGTTATTTTGGTCGCGATTTATTTAAGTTCCAGGACTTCTTTAAAATCGGTTGGGGGAATGGCACTGGAACACTGCGATGGAACCATGTGTTCAACGACAGGTTATTCAGCAATACATCGCTGGTGTATTCCAACTTTAAATATTCTCAGGATCTCAACTTAGGTGTTCAGTCTTTTACATACAGCACCGGACTTTCTGAAACCACTATCAAACAAGACTTCTCTTATTTCCCAAGCACAGCGCATGAAGTGAGTTTCGGTGGTTCTGGTTCGTATAGAAATTACAATCCTGGTACATTTAGTCCCTTGTCTTCTTCTTCTATTTTCAAAGAAAATAAATTGCCGGATTATAATTCCATTGAAGGATCGATTTACCTGAGTGATAAATATAAAATTACACACCGCATCACAGTGGAAGCCGGCTTGCGCTACACACGTTTTGCAACCGTTGGTCCAGGCACGGTATATACCTATAATGGTGAGATTAAAAAAGAAAACATTGCAGACACCCTTCATTACAAAGCCTGGCAAAACATTCAAACTTACGGAGGACTTGAACCACGGGTGTCAGGTCGTTACCTGATCAATGAAAACAGTTCCTTCAAAGCTAGCTATAATCGAATGTACCAATACATTCACCTGATCTCGAATGCGCTTTCTCCTTTGCCATTCAACATGTGGGTGCCGAGTAATAATTATTTCAAACCGGCTTATGCAGATCAAATCGCAGGTGGATATTTTAGAAATTTTAAAGAAAATAAATTCGAAGCTTCTGCTGAAGTCTATTATAAAAACATGCACAATGTATTAGACTATATTGACAATGCTGATTTGACTTTGAATCCACAAATTGAAACACAAGTGAAAGCAGGAAGATCCTGGTCTTATGGGTTGGAATTATACATCAAGAAGAACACGGGAAAAACTACAGGGTGGATTTCTTACACCTTGTCTAAAACACAACGGCAAATCAATGGCATCAATGGCGACAGACCTTATGCCGCGAGTTATGACAGAAGACATAATTTGAATGTCGTTGTCTTGCATGAATTCAATGACCGTTATAGTTTGTCCGCTACTTTTGTATACGGCACAGGACGTCCGATGGGCTTGCCTTCCGGTCGATTTGAATACGACGGATATGTAGGCGGTTCTTACCCCGATAGAAACTCCGTGCGTTTGAAAGCCTACAACAGAATGGACGTTTCCTTTACGATTACTCCACGGAAAAATAAAAACAGAAAATGGAAAGGCAGCTGGAATATTTCTGTGTACAATATTTATGGAAGAAAAAATCCATGGACAGTTTATACCACGGACAAGTCAGATGGCAGCGGAAAAGAATTGACCATGTTGTATTTCCCGGCACCTATTCCTTCCATCACATATAATTTTAATTTCTAATCGTGATGAAAAAGATCTATCAGGCATTCGTTTTGTTTTTTATTGCACACCTTTTATTCTCGTGTACGAAAGTAGTCGACTATGATTTGGTATCGGAAGATCCTAAGACAGTCATCGAATCTCGCATCATCAAAGATTCATTTGCCATCGCGCGCATCACTACTACGGCGCCTTACCTGGCTAATGAACCTACACCGATTGTAGACAACGCATTCATTGTGATTTCTGATAATGTAGGAAACAAAGACACATTGAATTATATCGGTAATGGGTTCTATAGAGGAGATGACATCATCGGTAATACCGCTAATATCTATACCTTGTCTGTCAGTGCAAGAGGTAAGGTACACGTAGCCACTACGTCTATACCGGATACCGTTTCTTTTTCCATTACAGGGGCAAATTATAAAGATGGTACAACAGGATTTGAGAAAAAAGGATATTATCCAACCATACAGGCAACACTTCCTGCAGGGGATAGCTATTACTTATTCAAGTATTATAAAAACGATAGTTTGTACAGAAGAGATAATTCCTCACTCTATATTACCGATAGTAGATTTGTAGGAACAAATATTCAAGGTTATGAAACACCGCAACCTTATCAAATCAATGACGTCGCAAAAATTAATATTTATACGCTAACAAAGGAAGCGTATAATTTCTATAACGACCTCGATGCTCAACTCAACAATGACGGTGGTTTCTTCTCTACTCCTCCTGCCAATACCAGTACTAATTTTAGTAATGGACCTATCGGGTTATTTCAGGGATCGTCGCTGAGTACACACAGCGTCACGGTTACTCCTTAAACAGAGGCGTTCAGCGCGATCACGAAAGTACTGCCTACACCAAATTCAGATTCGATGCTGATCTGACCACCTTGTGCTTCAATAAATTCTTTACTGATGGCTAGTCCAAGACCTGTGCCTTCTGTTTGTGAACCAGGAATCCGGAAGTAACGGTCAAATATTTTTTCTTTGTATTGAGGAGCGATTCCTTGTCCGGTATCTTTCACACTGTAATATATTTTACCTTCCTTATATTCTACGCGAAGAAAGACAGTAGAATATTCATGCGAGTAACGAATGGCATTAGATAAAATATTGGTAATAACCCATGCCGTTTTTTCTCCATCGGTGATTACTTCCGGTATCTGATCTGGATAAGAAACGTTCACGTTAATGTGCTTTTGTTCGGCTTGTACTTTATTGGCATTGATTGCATAGTTCAATATTTCGATCGTATTACTCGGTCGAATGCTGAGCTGAATGTTGCCGCTCTCCAGTTGAGTGATGTTCAGTAGCTCCCCGGTGATCTTTAGCAATCTACTCGTATCGTCCTGTATGCTTTCCAGCAACTGTTCCTGCTCTTTGTTGAGTGTTCCTGTTTTTTTATTCGAGATCAATTGCAAACTCATACCGATAGAAGCGATCGGTGTTTTTAATTCATGAGAAACGGTGGAAATGAAATTGGTTTTAGCGACATCTAATTCTTTAAAGGAAGTAATGTTTTTTAGAATGATGACATGACCAATGAGTTCTTCTGTTTGCTCACCGGTAGGTGTGATGACAATATCCAATAATTCTTTTTCAAAATAACTTTCCTTTCCGTTGGCAAATATTTTTTCGTAAGGCTTTTGGGTTTTATTGGGATTACCTGCGTGCATTAAATCGTTGACCAGTGAACGCATCAGATCGTTAGTCAATGATAATTTCAAAGCGCTTTTACCTAAAATATTTTCCAGTGTAGTTCCCAGTATTTTCAATGCTTCATGATTAGCAAAAAGAATAATCTTTTCCTGGTCTAATCCTATCACAGGATCGGTCATATTGTTGATCAGTGTTTCAATTCTTTTTTTCTCAAAGAGCAGCTGAGACAATGTACTGTTGTTGTACTCTTCTAATTTCTGCGCCATTTTGTTGAAGGCATTGGCGAGTTCTCCATATTCGCTGTGGTCTTCGAAATGTACACGCTGTGTATATTTCTGATCGGCTATTTGTTTGATGCTCTCTGTCAGTTCCTGTATAGGATTGGCAATGTTGCGTGGAAGATTGATCAATAAAGTGAATGCTACAAGAAAACACAAAGTGCCGGCAATTGCAATCCAGAATGTCGCTGTCTTGGCTGTCTTACCAGCGATCAGGCTTTTTCGCTGGATGGCTTGCATATTGAGTCGCATGATTTCGGAAATATCAGAACGAATCGTTTGTTTCAAGGAGATTTCTTTCGTATCCACTTTTAATTTCTGAAAATGATCCGCTACTTTTTGTGTGGTTTCTTTTTCTCCAATTTCACTGATGTTGTGTTTTTGTTTTTCAAGACTTTCTTCAAAGCGATGGATAGCTGTTGGATCGGATTCGATCTCATCTAAAGCAATCAGCATGGAGCGAGAATATTCCAGCGTATTGTAATTGGCTGCTAGTATATTTTCGGTATCGTTTTTAAGTGCATTGATATACCATGCACCAATAAAGGAGAGGAGAACGATCATCAGGAAAAGAAGACCGACACCAAGTGTAAGTTTAAATTTTATTTTCATTAAGAGAGAATGACAAGATCAGTTTGGGAAGAAGATAATTTCTTGAGCAATTTGTTGAATAGGGTAGTGGATAAAATGACTTTAAATAAATTCAAATGTGGTTTGCCAATACAGAGTATCGTGATTTGATGCTGTTCCGTGACTTCTACTATACAGTCTGAAACGTGTTTTGTTTCTTTGCGAATCACCTCGGCTCCTAATTCGGTGGCTAATTTAAAATTATTGATGAGATGTCTTTGTTTATCTAATGCAATGCGGTCACTGCTTTCTTTGGGTGTCTGTACGTATAAAACAAACCATTTACTGTTGTAATAACTCGCTAGCCTTGCCGTCTTGCGAATGATATTTTTTGCTGTTTTATCATTGCTACTGATACAAGCCAATAGTTTTTCATGACGTAAACCACTAGTTCTTGGAATTTCATTTTCTACTTTTCGTTCTACTTGGCTGGCTACTTCTTTTAATGCCAGTTCACGCAATTGTAAAATGTGCTCTGATTTGAAAAAATTAGTTAGCGCCGTTTGTATTTTATCAGCGGCATAAATCTTTCCGTCTTTCAATCGAAGAATAAGTTCATCTGCTGTCAAATCGATGTTCACTACTTCATCTGCCATTTGCAACACTTTATCAGGAATACGTTCTTTTACTTCAATGCCAGTAATGCGTTTTATTTCTTCATTCAAACTTTCAATGTGTTGAATATTAACTGCACTGATTACGTTGATACCGGCTTCCATTATTTCTACCACATCCTGCCAACGCTTTTCGTTCTTGCTTCCTTCGATGTTGGTATGTGCCAGTTCGTCTATGATCACGACTTCCGGTCGCAGGTTAATGACAGCCTGCACGTCCAGTTCTTCCAGCTCCTTGCCTTTGTAAAATAGTTTTCTTCGGGGGACAAGAGGTAAGCCTTCCAGTTGTGCAACGGTTTCTTTTCTGTTGTGTGTTTCTATAAAGCCAATCTTAACATCTATGCCATTTTTCAACAAGGATTGAGCTTCCTGCAACATGCGAAATGTTTTGCCTACACCAGCACTCATGCCGATGTAGATTTTAAATTTCCCTCTTCTCGATTTTTTTATGAGGTCAAGAAAATGTTGTACGTTCTGCTCTTTCTCTGTCATGGATTAAAACCAAAGGGTGAGATTTGAAATGAACCAGGCATTGGTATTTGTACTGCTGCCTGTATCCGTTTGATATATTTCTTTGTCCGATAGGAAGTAGCGTGTTTCTATTCTATACATGGCGTATTCAAATAGCTTTACATTTAAACACAAGCCAGCGCTGGATGTATTGAATCCACTGGCATTGGTGATAGGACTTATCATGACCTGGTGAGGGTCGTTAAAGTATTCTACTCTTCCAGACAGAGATACTTTGCTAGATACTTTTACACGCGCTGTAAAATTTGCCTGCCACCATACGTCACCGGTGATGGTATTTTTTATTGTATCTTTTTTTTCTTGAATGCCAATGTATGCACAAGAAGTAATGCTTAACTTTCCATCAGGATTGTAAATCCAATAGAGATCAGTAAAGTAACGTGTTCTATAATCAGGATGAATAAGAGAACTTTCATCGCCGATGTAAGTATTCCAGTTGATGAGGTTTTTATTATTAGGCCTATATTCCAATTGTGTTCCGATAGATTTTCCTGTATTCTGATCTTGTATTTGTTGCCATCCGTTTAATAAGTACAAATAGCCTATGATTTTTTTACTTAACGGCGCTGTAACTTTTGCTCCTGCCAAATAGTAGGGAACGTTTTCAGCACCTAGGGATCGGGTATACATTAAGTGATCTCTGGAGATGGCACTTTCATTGGTGTAAGGAGAGCCCAGTATTCCAAAATCTATCCAAATATTTTTCTTGTCGAAAATTTTGACGCCGGCGCTTGCTTCTACAATGTTTTTTAACAGCCCTTGTTCTGCAGAATAATTGGCATTCATATATGTTCCAAACCCTGGCACAAAACGACCACGCAATCTTCTGTCGTTGAAGCGGACATCGATATAGGCTAAGTTAATAGTCGCTTCATTGTGTCTGTTCATATTTACAAAGTAAGCGATATTACCAGTTCTAGGTTGCGCCGTATTGAATCCGTAATATCCATCTATGTAGGCACCTACTGTAATTTTATTTAGATGTTCCCCTCCCGTCGTATCCATAACACCTGTGTTTGAAACTTGTGAATAGACTGTAGTAGATAATAAAAACGATAGGATGAATACAGTAGTTTTTCTTAAAACGTACGTTTGATTGGCGGCAGAATACACAATTCAATATTTAGAACGATCAATTATTTTATTCTAAATATACTAAGAATTAGCATTCATGCTACGGTCTACCGGTGTTGGATTGGCAACGATAATGGTTTTGTAGATGGTATATTAAAGTTGTTCCAGTTTAAGGTTTAAACGCAATACGTTTACTTTCTCGGGTCCAAATAATCCAAGGAAAGGTTTTTCAATACATTCATTCACCACGTTGTTTATTTTTTCTTCTGTCAGATGTCGTTTGTTGGCAATGCGTTTCACTTGAATTCTTGCCGCCTCAGGTGAAATGTGAGGATCGAGTCCGCTACCACTGGCTGTAATGAGATCAACGGGAATGTCAAATTTTTTGATGCCAGGATTATGAACCATAAAGGTGTCGATTCGGCTTTGTACCAATGCAAGGTAGTCTGCATTAGAAGGACCTTTGTTGCTCCCGCATGAACCGGCGGCATTGTAAGACACAGCAGAAGGACGGCTCCAGAAATACTGATCGGAATAAAAGGCTTGTCCTATGTTTTCATAGTATATGTGATCTCTGTCTTTCACCACAAAACCTTTTCCCTGGTTAGGAGAAAATTGTGCAATACCCCATATCAGCGAAGTATAAATTCCAGAGAAGAAAAGAATACAAATCAAGGATAATTTGATGGCTGGTAAAATATGTTCTTTCATAGTGGTAAGATTAAAGTGCAATGGAAATGAGCATGTCGATGAGTTTGATGCCAATGAAAGGCGCGATGAGTCCACCTATACCATAAACAAATAAATTTCTCCTGAGTAAAGCCGAAGCACCGATGGGTTTATAGGCTACTCCTTTTAAGGCAAGAGGAATCAATAGAGGAATGATGATGGCATTAAAGATGATCGCTGAAAGGATAGCGCTTTCAGGACTGCTTAACTTCATAATATTTAATCCTTGTAAAGCAGGAATAGACACCACAAACAAAGCCGGTACGATCGCAAAATATTTAGCGACATCATTCGCGATACTGAAAGTTGTGAGCGTTCCTCTGGTCATCAATAATTGTTTTCCGATTTCTACAATCTCGATCAATTTGGTTGGATCGTTATCCAGGTCCACCATGTTGCCCGCTTCTTTGGCTGCTTGCGTTCCGCTATTCATGGCTACTCCCACGTCTGCTTGCGCCAATGCCGGTGCATCGTTGGTCCCATCACCCATCATAGCGACAAGTTTGCCTAGTTGTTGTTCTTTGCGGATGTATTCCATTTTGTCTTCAGGCTTGGCTTCCGCGATGTAATCGTCTACTCCTGCTTTTTCTGCAATGTATTTTGCCGTAAGAGGATTATCGCCGGTCACCATCACGGTCTTCACCCCCATTTTTCTAAGCCTTTCAAATCGATCATGAATACCGGGCTTGATGATGTCTTGCAGTTCAATGACACCAAGTACCTCCTCGTTTTCTGTGACGACAAGAGGTGTACCTCCGCTATTGGCGATTTTACTTGCGGTCTGTTGAGCAAACGTTGGAAAGGTATGGCCTGCGCTTTCGGTGATTTTTTTTATCGCATCTGTAGCTCCTTTACGAATTCGTTGGTTCGGTAAATCTATACCACTGGATCTTGTTTCTGCGGAAAACTTGATAAGCGTCACGCTTGTTAAATCATAAATGGGCAAGGCATTTCCTTGTTCGCGGGCCAACTCAACGATTGATTTGCCTTCGGGTGTTTCGTCAGCCAGAGAAGAAAGTAAACAGGCTTCCAGAAATCTTTTTTCCTGAACGGTAGGTACCGGATAAAAATTAGTAGCCTTTCTATTTCCGATGGTAATTGTTCCTGTTTTATCCAATAACAGTACATCGATGTCACCGGCCGTCTCTACTGCTTTACCTGATTTGGTAATGACATTTGCACGCAAGGCTCTGTCCATGCCCGCTATACCGATAGCAGACAATAAACCTCCAATGGTAGTAGGGATCAGGCAAACAAACAGCGCAATAAAAGAAGCGATGGTAATCGGAGTATTGGCGTAATCTGCAAAGGGCTTTAAGGTAATGGTGACAATAATAAACACCAATGTAAAACCGGCGAGTAAGATGGTTAAGGCAATTTCATTTGGAGTTTTCTGACGACTTGCGCCTTCAACCAAAGCAATCATTTTATCCAGAAAACTTTCTCCTGGTTCTGTTGTCACTCTCACTTTAATTTTGTCTGACAATACTTTTGTTCCACCAGTTACTGAACTCTTATCACCACCTGCTTCCCTTATCACCGGTGCACTTTCTCCCGTGATAGCGCTTTCATCGATGGTCGCTAATCCTTCTACAATTTCTCCGTCGGTCGGTATGATGTCGCCGGTTTCACAAATGAAGCAATCTCCTTTTCGTAATTCGGAAGAAGACACTATTTTTATTTCATTCATGTACAATCCACCTACTGGGTCAATTTTTTTAGCGGGTGTTTCTTCTCTTGTTTTTCGTAAACTGTCTGCTTGCGCTTTACCACGTGCTTCTGCAATGGCTTCAGCGAAGTTGGCAAAAAGTAATGTGATGAAGAGTACAAGGAGTACAATGATATTATGTGTCAAACTTCCTTGCGAAGTTTCACCGGAAGCGATCCACAGACACACAATAAACATGACTGCTGTTCCAATCTCTACGGTAAACATCACCGGATTGCGAAACATGATCCTGGGATTTAATTTAACGAAGGATTGTTTCAATGCTTGAAGCATCTGGTCTTTTTGAAATAGTGAAGTATTGTTACGTTCCATGGTTTCTGGGAATTAGAAGGAATACAAAGAGAAATATTCTGCAATAGGTCCTAATGTTAATGCGGGGAAGAATGATAACGCAGTGATAATAACCATCACGGCGAATACCATCAAGCCAAATGTACCGGTGTCTGTTTTTAATGTACCGGCACTTTCAGGAATGTATTTTTTGTTGGCCAATATTCCCGCAATAGCTATGGGACCTATGATGGGAATGAAACGAGATAGTAATAATATAATTCCGGTGCTGATGTTCCACCAAGGTGTGTTGTCTCCCAAGCCTTCGAATCCACTACCGTTGTTGGCAGATGAAGAGGTATACTCATAAAGCATTTCGCTGAAGCCATGAAACCCTGGATTGTTCAACCATCCGATATCAGGATGCAAGGTGAAAATAAATGCAGCGAGTGCCGTACCTCCAAGGATAAGGAACGTGTGAAACAAAGCAACAATCATTGCAATCTTTACTTCACGTGCTTCAATTTTTTTACCCATAAATTCAGGTGTACGACCCACCATCAATCCACTGATAAATACACCGAGTATAATGAAGATGTAGAAGTTTAATACACCTACACCGCAACCTCCGTAGATCGCATTCACCATCATGGACAGTAATTGTGTCAATCCCGATACAGGCATGGTACTGTCGTGCATCGCGTTGACTGAACCGGTAGAAATAACAGTAGTGATAATGCTCCAATAAGCAGAGGCTGCTGCACCGAAACGGATTTCTTTTCCTTCCATGGCTCCGAGGGATTGATCCACGTGCATGGCGTCGATGGCTGGGTTCCCTTGTACTTCAGAGATGATGGTAGGTATCACTAAAAGTGCAAATCCTAAAGTCATGACACTGAAAATCATCCAGGACAATCTTTTCCTTTTTAAATAAAATCCCAATGCAAAAATCATGGCGAATGGAATGATGGTTTGCGCTATCATCTCGACAATGTTTGTGAAGTAATCAGGATTCTCAAACGGATGCGCAGAGTTTACACCAAAGAAGCCACCACCATTTGTCCCTACGTGTTTGATGGCAACAAAAGCTGCAGCAGGTCCTCTGGATACTTGCACGGTATCGCCTTCCATGGTGATGATCGAATCTTTACCTTCCCATGTCATCGGTGTTCCTCTGAAAAGCAATATCACGGATACTATAACACATAAAGGCAATAGAATACGGGTAGCACTTTTTACAAAGTAATCGTAAAAATTACCAAGCTTATCGGATATCCGTTCTTTCATGGCATTGAACAAGACTGCCGCTGCTGCCATACCTGTTGCTGCGGAAACAAATTGCAGAAACATCAACGCGAAAATTTGTGAGAAATACGATACGCCAGATTCTCCAGAATAGTGTTGCAGGTTGCAATTCACAATAAATGAAATGGAAGTGTTGAAGGCGAGATCAGCACTCATGTTGGGATTACCATCTGGATTGAGTGGTAACCAGGATTGGTTCATGAGTATAAACATGGCCAACAAAAACCAAATCATATTGATGGTCAGCAAGGCCAACAGGTGTTGCTTCCAGTTCATCTGCCGGCTTGCATCTATACCACTCAATCGGAAGAAGGTTCGTTCTATCGGATTGAAAATAGGATCCAATAATGTTTTTTCACCAGCATAGACCCGGGCAATGTATTTGCCTAGCGGAATCGCCAATACGAAAGAGGCGAGGAAGAAGAGTAATACTCCTAGTAGTTCTGTGTACAACATAATGATCTTGTTAGAATTTTTCAGGTTTTAATAATACATAGCACATGTATACAAATACCAGCAATGCAACGATGAATAGAGCAGCCATACGTTTAGATTTTTTCGAACCAATAAATACATTTATAGAAGAGCCAGAAACAAAGGAGTCCGACAGCGATAAGAAGAATGCTTGTCATAAAGTTTAAATTATGTTTGAGATAAATGTGCATTTAATAAAAGGCCAGAAGTATGATTTCCAACAGTGATTAGATTGATCAAAATCACTATTGTTGTGGCATTTGGAATGTTACGCCAACTATTGTTCCAGCTTTCTCAAGATAGTATAAGTGTTTGTTTTATAGTTTGTTATTCCGATTTTATTTATTTTAACAATAAAAAACCCTTTCGTTTTGAAAGGGTCAGTCTATCGTTTTGAAAGGAACTTTTAGTTGTTGTCTTAACATTTATTAAAGTTCATCGAGGTTTGATTTGCGCAATATCGCTGAACTGCTTTCAAAATTATACAACTCATTTTTCAAAACGCCAGGTAGGATGTGTTCAGAATGACTATAAGCGATCGTTAAGCTTAAACAGTAGAAAAAGGTATTGCTGAAAATTTCTTTGAAGTGTTTATCTCCTTTTACAAACGTAGTTTCTGCTAATTTAAAACAGCGCTGAGCAATGTCAAGCTTGCCTTTGATAAGCATTAATTTAGTAAAATCAGCAAACTGCTTGATAACATTCAGTTTTTCCGAATCATTGGAGTGAACCTGCGTAAGTTCAACTTTTAAATTCCAAAGTTGTTTATAATCAGAAGTCATAGGTGTATGTTTAAAGTGTATGGAGTAAGGGTTGAGGTAATAAAATGGTGTTGTTCAGTTGGCAGATTGCTTTTTTAAAATCATTTCGAGCGACGATCAATTGAAGGTTTACTTTTCGATACGAGAATCCTACGCTCAAAATATTTATTTCCGCCTTTGTAAGTATATCTGCTACGTTAGCCAATAAGTGAGGTTCATTAATATTTGAACCGATAACAGAAACTATGGCTACTTTTTCAACCATGACTTTTTCAAATTCATGTTGCAATTTTTCTAGTATTTCTTTTTTGAATGATCTTTCCCATATGACCATGGATATGCCGTTGGCGCTTGTAGTTTTGAAAATATAACTGATGTCATAGGCTTTAAATAATTCCATGATTTTTAAATCTGAGCCAACGGAGCCGACCATTAAAGGATCGTAAATATCAAGGATCAAAACTTTATCTGTGCCTGTAATGACTTCTATTTTTTTTACAGGCGAGAGGTATTCTTTTGTGATGAGCGTACCAGGATGCTCTGGTTGAAATGTGTTCTTAATGCGGAGGTTGATGTTGTTGATCTCAAGAGGTTTTGATGCTTTGGGATGAATAGCCTCCATTCCAATGTCCGCGAGTTGATCTGCGATATCATAATTTGTAAAACCAATCGGTACACAATGATCAACCCCTACAATAGCTGGGTCAGCAGAAGATAGATGGTATTCTTTATGAATGATTGCTTCCGCAGGTTTTACAGTGACCGCTACCTTGCTAAAGGTAACATCCGAATATCCTCTATCGAATTCACGCATGATGCCTTCTTTCCCTTTAGCGTAACCTGTCACGACGCAAATCGTTTGATCGAAGGCAATACCTTTTAAATTGTTTTCTATGCGTTCACTGATGGTATAAGGCTCGTGATCGTAAAAGCCACTGAGATCAATAAATGTAGCGTGGATATTATTATTTTGGAGAATATTTACAAAATTAAAAGCAGAGTGCATTTCTCCGATAGAGGCCAGAATTTCTCTTGCCGCTTGTAATATACTTTCATCACTTACATAACCCGAAGCAAGAATATTAGCTAAGTTCTCCAAGTAGTTTTCTGCATCATAAATCCTTTGTTCAATAAAATCGTTTGCAACTTCGAGGTTCAATCCTATACTTTCATATTGCTTGTTGATGGCTTGCAAACGTTCTGTGATTTCATACAGAGATTGATGAAAGTCTTTATACTCCGCAATGCGATGGTAAATCCCTGGTTCTCCTGTTTTTTTATTTTCTAATAACCAATTGGTGACACCTGCATATGCTGATACTACAAAGATCCGGTTGTATAATTCAGCACCACTGCGATTGTAGCATATGATATTTTTGAGTACCATATCCATGGCACTCATACTTGTTCCTCCTATTTTTTCTACTGAAAGCATATGATCAGTTATTTAGATGGGCGAACAATACTATACGTTTCCCATATACCACCGCTATTTTCAATATATGTATTGAATTTTAGAAACACATTGGCCAGCTCGTGTTCATGACATGTTGTAGTAATCCGTATTTTCGGGGTATTGTGTGATTGGACTCTACTGATCATCGTATGTTTGATCAATCCTGCGTCACGAATGATTTTTTTAAACGTGTCCAGTATGATGTGATCGGTTATAAATTCTATCGTTTTCATTTGAGCTAAGGGTAAAGTGAAATAAGAGTTGACTTATTACATAATAAAAAGAGCTAATAGTAGAATTGCCAATGCCACAATCAATACGATGGCATTGGTTTCTCTTTCTTGGTCTTTCGACATCTTTTTCATTTTAATGGACATTAACGATGTGCAGCGAAATCAGAAGGTTAGTAATAAGACAAACTATAAATACCTTTGCGTCCTTCGATGAATGGAGTAACAGAAGTCATATTTTTTTCTTTCTGTTTTGTTGTACAGGTAGTCAATAATTTAATTTTATCAGTATGAGGAAATGCACCGGATACATTGATGCTCATGGATTGGGCTATCGTATGGTGAAGACTACCGGTAGCTTTTAAGATGTATAGAATATCCTGCAGGATGTTGGGCTGAATAATGATTTCTACTTTCATGGCGATCTCTTTTTCCAAGAAGAAGCCAAATTTGATGCCACTGATTTTTTTTCAATCAGATTATTTATAATCAGCCATTTAAAAAATAAGAGGGTTAATACTCTTTGAATAGTACTTTCGTTTTGATAGGGTTGTTTTTAATAATGAAAGGATTCATTATTAGTTATTAACTGATTTTATATTCCTCCAGTTTTCTATAAAGTGTGGTAAGTGCAATGTTTAGCAAACGAGCGGCTTCTGTTTTATTTCCGTTCGTGTAATTCAATACTTTTTGGATATGCAATCTTTCCACACTCGATAAGTCGAAAGCAGAAAGTGTTTTTCCTTCAGAGGCGACAGTATG
The DNA here is from genome assembly GCA_028288365.1 of Chitinophagaceae bacterium. GTDB lineage: Bacteria > Bacteroidota > Bacteroidia > Cytophagales > Cytophagaceae > JACMQM01. The sequence continues at coordinate 117,920 of JAQBNU010000098.1, forward strand.
TTGTAGAATTTCCAAGGGCAACGAATCGATGGAGAGTTCTCCTGCTATGTGAAGAATCACGCTTCGTTCGATGACGTTTTTGAGTTCTCTGATATTACCTGGCCAAGTATGTGATTTGAGCTGTTCGATGTAATCGCTGCTGATACCGGTAATTTTTTTATTGGCTTTTTCCGAGTAAATAGAAAGAAAATGTTTGGCTAACAATTCAAGGTCAGTTGGCCTTTCTCTTAAAGGAGGTAAAGTAATTTGAAAAACAGAAAGACGGTAATATAAATCACTTCTGAAGTGGCCGCTTTCAGCGTCTTTCAACAAGTCCCTGTTGGTGGCGGCAATGACACGTACATTGACTTTGGTAGGTTTCGTATCTCCCACTTTAATAAATTCTCCGGTTTCTAATACGCGCAACAATTTAGCTTGCAACTCCAAACTCATTTCTCCCAGTTCGTCCAGGAAGATGCTTCCGGTGTTAGCTTCTTCAAACAATCCTTTTTTATCTTTTATGGCGCCGGTAAAAGCACCGGCTCTGTAACCAAACAATTCGCTTTCCAGAATGTCTTTACCAAATGCAGAACAGTTGATGGCCACAAAGGATTTATTTTTTCTATTGCTTTCGTAATGTATCGCTTGTGCAAATACTTCTTTACCTGTACCTGTTTCTCCTAATAGTAAAACAGTAGTATCGGTTGGTGCTACTTTTTTAGCTAAATCTATGGCTTGTAAAATAACTTTAGATTTGCCGATGATGCCATCGAAGGAATATTTTTTATTGACCTGTTTTTCTAAAGAAAGTATTCTTTTTTGAAGGACAGCTTTTTCTGCGGCACGTGCTAAGAGAGGAATGATTTTATTGTTGTCATCGCCTTTTGTAATGTAATCAAAAGCTCCGTTCTTCATGGCTTGTACACCATCCGGAATATTTCCGTAAGCAGTCATGACAATGATTTCAGAAAAAGGATACTTCGTTTTTATTTCTTTTACTAATTCTATCCCACTGCAATCAGGTAATTTGACATCACACAACACAACATCTACATCAGAAAGCTCTAGTTTTTTTAACCCCATTTTTCCATTTGGAGCTTCCTGTACTTCATAGCCTTCTAGTGCGATGACGCGACTTAGTAAGCTGCGTAGTTTTTCTTCGTCGTCAATGATTAATACTTTATACAAAATGTTTAGTGTTTAGAGATAATGATTTCATTTAAAAGTAAAAATTAATATGCAATCTGTATCATCCTTAAGATAGTTATTTTATTTTCTTATAGTAAATGCGGCTATTTCGCAGAAGCCTGCAATTATAAAATACGATAGATCCCTTTTACAATTTATTATTGTAAAAGGGATCTATCGTATCAGTAAAGTTTATAGGCGGAAAAGCACAGCAAAAATTACTCGGTCCTCTGTCTTTACAAGGTCCGGCGTCCAGTCTGGAGGAACGGATGTTGTTGTCCATCCAGAAGGAGATGTTACACCGCCATGTCCCGCGAAATACCCGACATTGGCGTGTCGATGTACATACTCTAGACGGAAGGTAACGTGTCGATTCGGCATCCAGTCAAAATTGGTGGAACAATCCCAACCCGTAAACTGGTCTCCTGGATTTGCACTGAAAGGATGGGTACCCTCTGTGGTAGTCGGGTTGTTAGGATTGGGCTGAGGACTGGCATCGCCTGTTGGAGCAAGTACTAAATAACGTCCTGGATTTTGTATGAAACCACCACCGATTGTCCAGGCGAAGTGATCCTTATTAAACCACATGCGATTATAAAACATGGCACTAAGAAAATATTGTGCCGGTCCATTGGCAGCACTACTGGTGAAACCGTTGACACCACCACCTTTTTCAAAACCAACGTCAGCGGTTAGTGAAAATGCCATTTTACTAATGCCCGTTGATTTAGGAGAATTGTAATACCTTACCAATGCGCTGTTGTCTGAATGAAATCGTTTCCTTCCAGGAATAAGTGCGGCATCGGCACCGTAGTAATCGTTCGTCAGCAACTTTACATTTTCATTTGGACACCAAGTAATATTTCCACCTACACCTGGTTGATGGTTGATCATGCCATAGCTTTGCCAACCGTTAATGAGCCAAGGTTCAATTTTCAAGTGTTTGTTTACGTGAACTTGTACTCTGATACCATTGAAGAACCATGGTGTATTGTCAGATGTATATGAAGCTTGGTATTCCCAGTTTTCTACTTGATAGTAAGAGTTAAGACCAATGTACGATACGAACATACCTGCATCTACATTGATACCATGTAACACATTGAAATGATAACCGGCATTTGCTTCACCTAAGTAACGATAGGCATTGTCAAGGTGATACTGACCGCGATAAAAACTGATATCGTCACGAGGTATAATCGTAGAGTTTGCACCATACATGGCTATCAGACGGGCACGTGCATTCTTATAATGGAAATCTCCGCCTATAAAAGCAGCGGCCAATTGTATTTCATTATTTCTACCTAAAGCGGTGGAGCCGACTACCGTGTTGTCAATCGGATTGGCAAATGAATACGTGGCATTGATATCGAGCATCACTGTTGGTGTAAAATACTTACCTGCTAAAGTTGGTTTTGATCTTCGATCTCCTCCGTTCCACCAGGATACATCATAGCCTTCGAGCCATTCTCCTTTTTGTTTATTTAAAGTGACTTGATCTTCTTCTAAAGAATCAACGACTTCAATTTCTGCGGTTGCTTTTTTCAAGCTATCTGCTTCCAATAATTCTTTTTTCAATTGTTGGATGATCTCTTGTTTTTCTTGTGGAGTGATTGTTTGCGCCATCAAACGATGGCTGAAGAATAAAACGAGAAGGAGTACAATTTTTTTCATGACAATACTTTGTTTGTTGTTAGCGGTGTAATTTTACTTTTACCATAAATACGTATCAATGACACATATCAATTTATTGAGTGACCTCTGTTAGTCAAAAGCCATGCCTTTGCCTGGTTTGTATTCATGAAAGATTCCAATGCATTAATATTCTACAGATTAGAAGCCCATTGAAAAAAAGCCCATTGGTTTTTCTCTTTTTATTTTTTTCATTTTGATAGGGTAGAATTATCAAAATGAAATGGTCATGACTATCGAAGTCTCATTGACATTTAGAAAACCCGTAAGAGATTTGTTCTTTACACAAAATAAAAATGGTGTTTTGGAGAAAGTAAGGGGAGTAGTTAAAAAAATGTCAGGTTAAACAGATATGCAATAAAAGCGATATCATAAAGGGAAGAGTTGTTAATTGTAGTGATGATTTTATTTTTCTTTACTCAACATCCCTTTAAAAGTTTCTTTACCAGGAGCCAGTTTCTTCAGATTTTCAATGAGTGTAAGGGCACGATCAATTCTAAGCTGCGTATTTTTGACGGCGCAGACATGTCGGATAATGAACCGTTGCTTGCCCGGTATCAATTGTTGAAAGCGTTTGAATCCTTCTTTGTCCTGTGCAAAAACTTCCACCAGTTCTTCAGGTATCTCTGCACCAAATTCACTGTCGTCATTTTTTAATACAACCTGTACCTTATCACCTTTTTTAAGTTTCAGTTCCTTCAGCCTTTTTGCATTCAAACTGATGTAACCCTTGCCTTCACCTAATGCGACGATGCCGCATTGAAAAGTGAGTTGGTTGTTGATGGTGCACAGCAAACGCACATTGAATTTTCCTCCCAGTTTTTTGACAATCGATACCGGAATTTCTATGTAGTGCGTGTTGAGGTAATCTAAACGATAAACGTGCGAAGTGAATTTCATAGCAAGTAGGTTGAGCTATGCATGCAAGATAATGTTTTTTGTGAGCTTAAGCTTGAGCGGTATGCAAGGATGAATAAAAAATGTTACCGTTCACTATTCATTATCTTCTCTTCACCACTTTAAAAGTTTTATTCAACGTTTCCGTTTGCACGATTACCACATAAAACCCAACAGAGGGAGGAAGCGTTTTTCCAAAATAAAGAGGACCTGAAACATTAGTATGGTGTTCCTGCAATAATACACGACCTACTGCATCGACAACAGAAAGTACTCGGGATGTTGTTACACCAGGAATCACAAGAGCGGTCTCCACATCAAAGACAGGATTCTGTATATAGACATCGGCAGTTTCCTGTAAGGTTATTTTTTTGATCGAACTATTGTTTGCACTACCATCAACGTCTGTTGTGTTCAACTGATAATATACCGTACCACTCTCTGGCAAATTGGTATCGTCAAAATAATAAGACCGCGCTGTATGGCTTTCCCCTGCTGCGGTTACTCGCCCTATAGGAACAAAGTGTGTACCGTCCAGCGATCGCATGACGGTGAAGTAACTGGTGTTAAGTTCTAGTGAAGTAGTCCAGGTAACGTGTCCCTTGTTTTGAACATGCACGACGTCAAAGGAAAGAAGTTCTACAGGCAAGGAACAGCTTACTGTAACGGTCATGTTGAATGTTGTAAAACCTAGACAAGGATCAGGGATCTCAACAGAATAAGTCGTAGTAGCGGTTGGTGTTAATGTTACACTAGAACTATAAATGTCAGGGCTAATGGTTGAATTGGTTCCATTGTTTGTTGACCATAAATAATTGGGTTGCCCGTATACCCTAAATTCCCAGATGGAATAACCGTAAGCAGATAAGGATCGTGCAGTACCATATATTCTGACATATCTGACGTTGGTGATACCCGTCAATGGAATAGAGTTATGACCTCCGGGATTTGTTGTTGTCGAGTAAACGGTAGTCCATGCAACAGAATCCGTAGAAGTTTGCAATAGAAAAGAGGTAGCATAAGCTCCTTCCCAATCTATGGTAACACTATCAAGGTTAGTAGGTGATTGCAAATCTACAAAGACCCATTGCGGATCTACCTGCCAGACACTTTCCCATCGACTGCCCAGGTTGCCATCTACCATGAGTGAAGCATTGCTTTGATTGCTTGAAGCGTGTATTGGATTGTTGAGTGCAAGATCCGTTCCTCTCAGGTTAGTAAGAGGATCAAGTGTAACAGGGATGGAACCACTACAAATCGTAGTGTCTTGTAAAAGATGAGTAGTGTTGGTGGTGTCAAGCTGAATTTGTTGTATGTTGTTATGTCCTCCGGTGGAAGACGTAAAGCCCCAATATACCCATGGACTCGCTGTAAATACATTTGCCTGGAGATCGTAAACAGTAGATATTCTCAAAGAGTTATTGAAGTAAACCGTTAATAGTTTAGTAGTAGGGTTGTAGTTGATTTGAAAATTGTACCATAATCCTGTTTTTAAATTGGTAAGAACAGGGTCCATTTGTACCGGTCCGAATAAGTCATTTGGGTTAGGAGTACCTGTGATGGAATGAACGACATCTCCATTTTTTTCAAAGGCGATGTGATCATAAACCGGATCATTATTTAGTTCAGTACCTGTTCCCGATATATTCTGATAGGTGTCAAACTCTACTGCGACAGATTGGCCCGGCATACCGGAATATCCCAATCCACCGCCACCGCTTCCAGCTGACAAGCAATTATTTTGCATGACAAATGTAACTCCATCTGCCCCTCCTGGATCTGCTCCAAAATTTATTTGACCTTGCACATTAAAAGGCTTATTCAGGTTATGTTGTAGTTTATACCACATGGCTCCAAATTCATTATTTACAGCTTGAGTAAGCTGATAGGTTCCTCCACCCAAATTGACGGTCACTCCATTGAGCTGGAATTGACCGATAGCCATAAATGGCAGCAGTAAAAAGATAAAAGGAAGTACTATTTTTTTCATTGCTATTAGAGTATCTGCCAATGGTGTATTGTTTTTTCGATTTTTGTACAAATAAAAGATTTATAATTCTATATACAAACCGTACAGTAAAGGTAATGAAGGGTATACGCATGATTGGGACATATGTTCAAAATCAAAAAATAATATTATTTCGGATTCTGTGAATTACTATACGTACGCTTAGAAAACTTTATAGGACCTATAAAATGTATGGAAAACCAATTTTGTAAGAGGCCTAGCTTTTAACAAACAATTGATAACCCCAGTTTTTTGTATTTTAAAACGAGAATACTGAACCGTTTTTTTTTTCTGTGAAGAGAATTTTTTTTAAAAAAGACACAAGGTTCATTTTTGAAACCGTGTCCACTGATCTTGGCGAAGAATAAAAATTACTTTGAATAATCAAGGATTGCTAAGCCAGATTGTAGGCTATATGCGATTTGGAGGTGTAATGTTAGGGCTATTTTTTAATTATTGGTTCATTATTTGGGGAAATAGATTAAAAAAATAGGTCAAGCTTTCTGAATCACCGATATCAGGAGGAAGTCATTACATTTAAGCTTTGAGGAACACAACGTATGGTAAGTTCGCCAGTATGTGCGATCGGATCTCCATCGATATGAATAGGACCGGCCTTGCTTCTTTTCAATACCAACGTTGAAAAAGAGTGAATTTTGTACAGTCTGTTTTTGTACAGTGTTTTATTCATTAATTGAATAAGAAAAAGAGGTAGCTGCAAAAAAGGAATCGGCGCCACTTGCACAAGATCGAGCTTGCCATCGTCTATGCATGCAGTAGGACAAATGAACGCATTGTTGCCGTATTGATTGGCATTGCATACTGTGAGTAAAAAACCGTGATAAGGAGTGTTGTGTTGGTCAGTTATTTTTTCCGGAATGTATTTTTGATATTCTCTTAAACTGGCCCTGATGTAATTGACCAATCCTCTTCCTTTAATGGTACTGAATCGCTCTGCTACCGTGGCATCGAAGCCTATACCTGTTGTACAAAAAAAAGGATGTCCGTTTACTTCTCCTGAATCAATAGTCAGTATGGTGCCTTCTGCAATCACCTGCAACGCCTGTTGGGCATCCATTGGAATCTTCAGGTGTCTCGCCAGTCCGTTGCCTGAACCGGTAGGTATAATGCCTAGCGCCGCTTTGCTGTGCAACAATCCGGAAGCGACTTCATTGACCGTGCCGTCTCCCCCTACGGCGACAATGATACGTGACCCGTTGGCGATCTCTTCATTGACGATTACTTTCGCATGTCCCGCATATTCGGTCAGACGTATCTTGTACGTATTGCCTGTCTTTGAAAAATAAGAATGAATGAGTTCCGGAATAGTACTGCTTTTTCCTGTTCCCGATTTCGGATTTATAATAAAGGTTATGACCGACATGCTGTATGATAATGAATAATTGATAAATTTATACTATTATCTCTTTCTATGATACGCATCAGTAAGAAAAAACAACATTATAACATCAGTAAATACCTCCGTAAGTATTTGTTCGGTTATGATCGTGAACGGAAAATACCGATTTCTTATTTTGATTTGGTGCGTCACCAACATTCCGTTTCGTTGCGCGATGAAAATGACAGAGATACGTTGTGGGAAACTGTTTATTATTCCCAAGACGACATGTTTACGATTTATAATAACCTGAAGAAAACATATTCCATTCTAAAAACAGACGGGGACTTGTCGGTGATGGAAGATCTTTACATTGATCGCATCGATCTTTGTGTGTATGGAAACAGCAAGCCGTATCGGGTGCGTATCGTGAACAAGTTAAACGACAACTTCGATTATTTTTATATCAAGCGTGCAGATGCGTCAAGAATATATGGGCTAGAGCTGGAACATTTGTTATCTCCCAACAGCATCAGTTATCTCGTAGACGGCGATACCTTAATTGAAGAACACATCATCGGTATTCCTGGAGACATGTTCATCAAGACGTATCTCAATTCCGGAACCATCAATAAACGGAGGCTTGCCAAAGAATTCGTAAAATTTAATGAACGTTCCTTTATTCGTTTATTGGGTGATATGCATTCTTCTAATTTTGTAGTGGAGATCACTCCTGATTTTGAAGAAGTACACTATAGGATCAGAGCCATTGATTTTGATCAGCAATCTTACGATGGCAGAAAGTTTGTTTATATGCCTCAATACTTTGATTCCAATAGACCGATCGTTGAGATATGCAGCGAAGTACTGTCGGCAGAAAGTGTACGTCAATACCAAAAGGAAGAAAGATCCATGATGGCTACCCGCCTTAGGGCTGCCCGATACCGGATCAAAGAGCTGGGTGATGCCGTCATGAAGGATAATATTGCTCCACCTGAAAATGTCGAATTATTGAAAAAAGAACTCTCTAAATACTATAAAGACCCTGATTTTTTGACTTGTACAAACATGGGAGCCATTGTGAAGACCAGCTTAAGAGTGCTGATCAAACAAGCCGCTAACTCAAAAATGATGAAAGGGTTTTAATTATTAAACGAAAATACTATCTTTGCACACTCCCGATCAAATTGGGGTATGGCCTCGTAGCTCAATTGAATAGAGCACTTGATTACGGCTCAAGAGGTTTCAGGTTTGAATCCTGACGAGGTCACTGATTAAGCACTTAAACCACTGATATTCAGTGGTTTTTTTGTTTGTATGGTCCACATTTGGCCCACAATGTAAGCGACTTTAACTTTTTAATTTGCAGAAGTACACTTTTTTTTAGCTCAGTAAAACCCAATAACTTTAACTTGAAGTTCTTCCAGAAGTTTTAAAAATAGAGGGGGGGGCTTCGCCAACTTAAATCCACATAGGGGGTGTGGCTTAGGTGGAGAGTGCTTGTGTCTTTATCAGTAAATTTTTACCAGTAGACAAAAATGATCTGTAGCTATTTTTTTTTATCAAACCCTTTAAAGAACTCTTCGATTGTAATCTCTAAGGATACACATATTTTGTAGAGTGAATAAACGTTGATCTGCTTTTTACCATTCTCAATTTTTGATAGGGCGTATTTATCAAAATCACCTCTAAGACCTAGTTCAGATAGGCTAATGCCTTTCACCTTTCTTATTTTTTTAAGATGAGAACCAAACTTGTTTGTAAATGTCTCTTTATCAATCATTCATTACCAAACTGAAAGGCAATGAAGAATTTTATCATGAAAATATAGTTGTACGATCATACAACTATGTGGTAATTTTAATATCTTAGAAAATCATCAAGAGCTTGGATATTATAGTAAAGGGTAAGTGGAGTTGATGAGTCAATAAATGTTGTCTATACGGACATCTAATTTAGATGTGAGCTTAATTCACTTTCATTTTTAAACTAACAAAAACATGAAAATAATCTTGTCAGCATTTTTCATTTTAACTGCATTAACAGCTAATAGTTCATTGAACGGCTATAAGGAATATAAAGAAGGATTTGAAAATGGTTATAAAAGTGGCTGGTGTTATAACAAGGGAGCAGGATGTTATGCTCCATACCCTCCTTACCCTCCATATCCTAAATATAATGAAGATAACTACCAAGGCGGGTATAATAAGGGTTTCTTACAAGGTATAAGTGAAGGGAATAAGTAATTGTGTTACATTCAATCCATTCTATAATAAAATGAAAAAAGCTTTTATTCTAACTCTTACACTTTTAACGCTTAACTCATCCGCACAAAATCTTTTCTTTATTGGTGAAAAAGGATACCCTTCTGCTGAATCCTTTTCATTATCTCAGAATACTGAGGGTAATTTTGAAGGAGGACTTCAATGTGTAATTGCAAGAAAAGGATCAACGGGTATAATAGCTTTTAGTTTAAAGACAATGACAGAAGTTGTCATTGGAGGTAATGTGACAATGTATTTGAATGATGGTTCAACGATAACTCTTATTGATAGGAGTATTTATGATTATGTTGATGAAACAGCAACGACAGTATATTATTTGACTACTAATGAGATTGAAAAATTAAAAAAAGTAAATCTTAACAAAGTTCGGTATGCATTAAAATGCATAGGTTGCATAAGCTCAGAAGAAGGTAATTTTACAGCATCAAATAAGACTGATGTACCATCTTTGATTGTAAACCTTTTTAATACGCCACAAAAATTACCTAGACCATTTTTGAATTTAGAAACAGGGTGGCAAAGACTCTATATTGACAACTGTGGGAGCATTGATATTCCTCCAACTATGGAAATTCAGTCTAGCAAATACAGAAATACGGAATATTATAAAAAAGCTATGCAGGCAATAGAAATTGACACCACACAATTTATAATTCAACAAAAGGGATTAAATGAACATGAGTCAGATGCACTAAATAAATATGCTAGAATAATTATTGAAACTACTCTAGGAAATGAGGGTCAATATGAAAGATTAACTTTTGATATAAGTACAATTAGTCAAGAAGAAATAATTGAACTCGATAAAATTCTAAAAGAGCAAACGTTGACAGACGGAGGAGAAGCATTTAAACTTATAGAATGGAATCCAGTAAAGGTTGAAAGGATAAATGGTATGGCCTGTGTTCATGCAAACTATAAAAGAAAATTTAATGATGCACCTATTGTTTGGGTTCATGTATATATGTTTCAAAATTATTCAATGGTTAACAAACTTACGCTTTCATATCGAATTTCTGAAAGTACTTATTGGGAATCTGATTTTGAAAGAATTTTGAAAAGTTTTAGAATATTAAAAATAAAGTGAATAATCCATTTGCAAAATCGAAAAGACTTTATGGGCTTAGTAAAGCGGGAGAGTTAGGATTTATAGAAGAATATAAGAGTGTAGTCAATAATTTGTTTGAAAATATATAAATCACACCAAATTTTAAATTAACTAAAAAATGAGAACTGGACTTAAAATAATATTAATCATCTCTACTATTTTCTTTAGTGTTTTTTTGATAGCTATAATAGATATGGCCACTGAAAAAGGATCAGGGAGCGGAGCTTTTAAGATAATTCTAGTAGGTATAATGATAGCAGTTTCAAGAGCAATATGGAAATACAATCCTAATATTGGAAATAATTTAAATACTGCAGATGATAAACATCGTCTTAATAAAAAATAGGGTGTATGTTTATTGATTACTATGCAATTCTTGGACTAACGGAGTTTGCAACGCAAGATGATGTTAGAATTGCATTTAAAAAACAGGCATTAAAATGGCATCCTGATAGAAATTTAAATATTGATACAACTCAAAATATGCAAGAAATTAATGAAGCGTATTTGATTCTGAAGGATACTGAAGCAAGGGGGCGATATGATAATGAGTATAAAAAGTTCAAATACAATATTAGTATTTATAATCAAGAATTTAAGCAAGATAAAAATAACGTATACTCTGAAAATAGCTACGTATATAATGTAGAAGATGAAATACTTAAAAAATGGATGGATAATGCAAGAATACAAGCTGTAGATTTAGCTAAACAAATGGTTGATGATTTAAAAGGTATGGTAAAGGTTGGAGCAAAAGCAGCGACTAAAGAACTAGGTAACCAAATAGGTTATCAAATTATATTTGGACTATTAGTTATTATGATTTTACTTTTATCTAAAGCTTGCAGTTAATAGCATTATTTAAGCGTCTCACATAAATCAAAAACATGCGATACATATCCCTGATTATTCTCAGTTTCTTTTTTGTTGCATCGTATGGACAAAAAAAATATTATACAACAAGAATAAAGGTCATTGATAGCGCAGTAGATTCAACACGGGTTACAAAAACAGAAGTCACTCACTTTAGAGTTATATCCAAAATTAAACAGGTAGACCTAAAAGATTCTAAGGCTACTGCTTTTACTGTATTTTTACGTTAAGACGCATAGGTCGCCTGTTATCGCTGTGAATCTTCTGCATTCCTATGCTTAGCTTTGGGAAAGTACTTAAACATTTTTCGAATAGCAGAAGGAAGTTCAGTAGAAAAATCTTCCCCTTCTATAAGTGTTTTCGTGCATTGTCCTTTCCAAACTATCTGATTGTCTTTTTTATCTTTGATTAAAATGATCAAAGTTTCTTCTTCCGTTTTATCGTCTCTTTCAACTTTGATATTTTCGGATATTGGAGCGGTGTTTGGATTTTTAACTCCTTGGAAAGATTTGCCATTAAAATATTTTTGTGGTTTTAATAAAGACATATCAAGGTCTTTTTTCTGTTCTTGCAGTTCATATACACTATGGAAGTTGTTTTCCTTGACTAGTAGAATAAAGTCTACAGAGATATCAGCATTCAGAGTGTCAGAATAGGATAGACCATGTTTGGTTAATTCACGATTTACTTCATGTCTTATAGTGGCTTCGACATATTTGACATTTATGTTTTTTATGCTGTCTAAATTGTGTCTTCTAATTACCCAACAAAATGTTTTGTAATCATTAAAGTTTTTAAGTGGATCACTTGCAACATACAACTCTTTAGAAGAGTTACACGAGTAAAGTGTAGCAATATTCAAAAGGAGAATCGATATGGTAAATAAGCGCAACATTGTTATGTATCATTTAAGAACTTGCAACCATCCAGTGTATACAGGACAGTCGGCTAATTGATAAGAAAAGTAGTATATCCCTGCTTCAACAGATGACGCATTCCAACTATTGTCATAAGCATCATTTTTATAGATTTCCGTTCCCCATGTATTCCAAATTGATAGTTTCCCTTTTTCTCCTAAACTTTTAATCTCAAACGTATCATTCTTATTATCATTGTTAGGTGTAATGAGATTGGGTATTTTAATATCATTTTTTGAAATAACGATACTCGCTGTATAAGAAGCACAACTGTTTGTTACTGTCACACTGTAAATCCCTTTATCTGTTGCAGTGAATGTTTGATTCTGAGAATTGTCTTGCCATAAATAAGATAGAAATCCTTTTCCCGCATCAAGTGTGATTGACGCATCATTACAAGACGTTCTATTTATATCATTTCCTAGAGAAACAAAGGGTAAAGAATCAACGATGATCGTTTGTGACAATGTATCATTACAAATAGAGTTGTCTGCTATACAAGTGACAATATAGTTTCCAGCTGCACTGTATAAATGTTTTGGGTGAAGAGAACTGGATTGGTTTTTAACTCCTGATGAAGGATCTCCAAAATTCCAATGAAACAATTGCCCATTGTTGTTGGTAATATTAAAACTGGTGCTATCTCCAACGCATACACGATCCGCTATAAATGCAGGATAGATAGCCATGGTATCATGATAACCTGGATTGAAATAGCTTTCAATAAAATTCGGTAAGCCATATACAGTGCCACTAGAGGCAATAGAATAAGCTCCTTGTTGATAGTTCGCCTGGTCTAATGGATCGTTGGGATTGTGTAAGACATCTATTCTAGGATGTCCTCCTCCTTGTTGCATAATGTATAACTTCCCATCTAGTCCGAGCTGTAAGGCTTCAAAAGTAGTGTCTGGCCTTGTCTTCAGAGAAGAAGGAATATCGGATGCCCACAAATCATATTGGTTTAAATTTGATTGGCCTCCTGAAGGCAAAGTACCACCAGCAGTATATAAATATCGATTATTGGGTGAAAAACTACAACCATTGGCTCCCGATAGATCTCCCAGATATATAGGGTTGGTTACAAAACCAGTCGAAGCATCAAAGTCAAATAAGTATTGTTTTCTATAGCCAGGTCCAAACAAATAAGTTGCTTTTTGTCCGTTGGGTGAAAACTTCAAATACGATTGATAATAATTTGTAAGAACAGGACCCGAGAGAGAAATAATTGGAGGACTAATACCACAAGTGCTCACAAGATAAGCATAGAAAGCATTCGTATTCAATTGATGAGTCATTACCCATGTATCAATTCCATTAACATGTTTTACGGCCGCTACACACTCATTTACCGCACGCATTAGTACATTATTTTTAACGGTAATATCTCCTTTGCCATTGTTCAAAGACATGTCTACGATGGAGTAGGCAAATACAGAATCATTTTCATAGCCTGGAATGTAAGTGGCACCATCACTTGTGAAGATGTAATATTTTTTCTTTGTCTCTGTTCCGATTGGAACAATGACTGTTGATTGAGCTGTTCCCTGATGTCCTTTCAATCCTGATCCATTAGGCATAGCTTTGTGAGTAGCATCCCAAACTGTAATGCCATCTGTATAAAACAGAAGTTGTCCTGTCGAATCACTCATAACTGCCATACCACCTGTAGAATTACTAGCGGAGTTAGTCGTTAGAGTAGGAGGAGTAGTACTAAAATTCAAACCTGTATGATACCCAAAATACCAATTCAATGCTTCCTTTTGAGCAAAGCAACTGGTTGTAATCAATAAAAAGGTCAAAACTCTTAAATACATTCGAATGATCTATCATGCAATTTAATAAAAAGAGCCATTACTTTTACAAGCAATGGCCCTTCTTATCATGGCATAAAATACTAATTAACAACTACTTTCACTTGATCTAACTTCTGTCCGTTTAATAGTAATTGACAGATGTATAATCCAGGTCGAAGATTTGAGTTGGAGTAAGCTACAGTGTAATTTCCTCCAGCCTGATCTTGTTCAGAAGCCACAGTACTCACCAATTCTCCTGTACTATTATACAAGAGCACTTTAACTTCTCCAGAAGTATTTAGAGTATAGTTAAAATTAGTTGTGCTTGAAAATGGATTTGGAAAAGCATTTAAGACATGCGATGTACTTTCCACTGTTGAAGCAGCACTATTACTTGACTCTTCGCTGTCGCTTGCTTCACGTAGGGTAGGAGGTGTACAGATTCCATTTGTGTTGTATAAAACAGCTTTGATCGTACCGTCTTCAGATACGTAAAATACGTTAGGGTCACGAAAATGTATCGCACCAGCTTGTCTAAACCAATAGCTATTCGGTCCAATAGGTTGTGAAAGATTTCCATTCATAAAGGAAATTTCCGCTGGAGTATCACCATTTGCTGCAATGAATTGATAAATATTATAATCAGTGGTAGCTGCATAAACTACTCCGGCTTGTTTACCCGTTCCTAAATAACCATTGTATTTTTTTGAAGAAGATACTTTAGTTAATACACCAGTACTAGCATTGGCCTGATATAAGGCATTGTCAGATCCTACAAAATAAGCATTTCCTGCTACATCTAACTCTAGATCTGAATACTTGCTATATACAAAATCACTAAGATTAATAGCATCTAATACTTGTGATTGAGGAGTCGTATTAAATGTAATATTGGTATAAGGTGAAGTCGTGTAATCTATAGCGGCCACTTGTTGGTTGGTATTCACATAGTAAAGATACTTATTGGTTAATGCCATTTCAGTGCCAGGGAATACAGCGTTTACTATTGGAGAGCTATAATTATTAATTTTAGAATACAACTGATTAGACGAGTTGATATAAAATAATATTCCATTACTGTTCAATTTAAAATCTCCTGTAGCTGCCTGAGGACCGGTAACTGGTATAGGAAGAGACCAAACATTGCTAGTCGTATTGGTAAAATAAATTTTGCCGTCTGTTGCCCCATAATAAATAGTTTTATTTCCAAGGGTAGGTTCGTATATGGCTAATTGACCTGAAGCCTTGGTTTCTGAAATAAGTGCAGAATTTTTCCAGCCTATGTATGGAGTAGTTATAAATTGATAAGTATATAAATTTCCACCTGTATTGTACGCGCTTCCTGTACTAACATAATATGGGTTACCCGTTTGATCGGTAATGATATCAGTGAAGTAAGTGTAATTTTCATCTATAACAGGTTTCTCCGTTGCGAAGTTAGTGAAGAGTTGATAAGCTCCCCAAGATGCATTAGGATCTAGTTTAGTATATGGAATAGGTACAACAGCATAACATCCTTTAGCATCTGTGATTTTTACACTGATGTTTTCATTCATGATTTCAGTAGTGGTGTAGGACATCGCAGTACAGCCTGTTCCACCGTTTATAGAACAACTTGCATTTGGTTTACTCCATGCATACGTATAAGGACCGACTCCTTCTGAAGCATTTATAGTAACAGGAACAGTCACTTCCTTGTATGGACAAATGACCAAACTTAGAGGAGTAATATTTCTTGCAAAATAGGACTCACCAGGAAAGTTTTCTGTTATGCGGGATACTCCTCCATCGCAAGGTCTAGTAAGAGCCACAGAAGCGAGCCCTGCTAGCTTAGTTGGATCACCTCCGAAATTTACACGTCCAGAAATAGTATAAAGATTTTTACCTGAAACAGTATTTGTTCCTGCTCCTGTAATAATCCAGTTAGGTGGCAAGGTCCAAGTAATATTGGTGTTTTTAACATTGTCTGGAATAAAAAATTGAAATGCACCATTGTTTTGACAAGTAGGAACAATAGTCTGATCATTTATCAATACAAGAGGATTTGAATTGTCGACACAATCAACATTATAGTCTAACCTTTCTTCGCCATTACCACAAATACCACCTACTCCCATATTTCTGGAATAACAGTGAATCGAAGCTGTGCTTGCAAATTGATCCCACCTAACTCCAATTCTTACATAAGGGTCCTCTGGTGTTTTGGGTTTCAAAATATCACCGACTATTTTACCGACTATTGCAAATATATTTGGGCTAACGGTACCTATTATATTTGTAGGGTCTTCAAAATCAACATCTGGATCGGATTCTGTGTCATACGATGTAACTATGTAATTATTACTTTGATAATTAAATGCATATACGTTTGCATCTGGATTCAAAATGCGATCATTTACAGAAACAATCGTGCCTCCAGTTATGTCCCAATGTTGAGTGGCTTCGCCTTTGTGTTCTGAATAATTTATAGAATAATAAATCGTTTTACCTGGGTACCAAGGTTCAGATGCTTCAATATGCATATCCTTGCAAAATGGAAAGATACCATGTCCGCCACCACCAGCGTATAGATTGGTTACGCTTAGCAAAAAGAATAAAATGATTGGTGCTTTTAAATAGAGTTTTTTCATAAAAATTAGAGTTAAGTAAAATTGTGAATTGAGAGTATTAATTATTGTGTTTGTTTTTGGTTTTTATATAGTAAAAACTTATTATAAATAAAGTCGATAGCGTACTTATATAACCTAAATAATCGCCACATAAACTATACACTGTGCGTTGGTTATTTAGTGTAACGTTACTTCTAAAAGCATTTCTTTTGAAGCTGGGGACAGAAGCCGTTATGTCTCCTCGTTTGTTGATGATGGCGGACTTCCCAGTATTTGCACACCTCACAACACTTCTTCTGTTTTCAATAGCTCTGATACGCGCATAGGAAAAATGTTGCATGTATCCAGCAGATTCACCCCACCATCCATCGTTTGATAGAATGAAAATGATATTGGCTCCTTTTCTGATATAATTGGCAACATAATTTCCAAAAAGTGATTCGTAGCAAATTATCGGTGCTGCTTTTATTCCATCATCTAATGTTAATACTTGTTGAACCTTATCAGCTGTAAGTCCATTGTCCATTTTAAATTTTGAACACATATTATTTATAAGTTTGAAATTGATGAGTGGTACTCGCTCGGAAAAAGGTAAAAGTTTGCATTTGCCTTGACTGGTAAATCCCTTTGTAGGATTTATCATGAGCATACTGTTGTGTAATTCATGATGCCCAATACTTGGTTCATACCGTGTAGGCGTGAAAAAACTGTTTTTGTTAGGTGAAGCAAAAGCGTAGACTTCTATACCAGTAGTCAAATTAACATCAGGGTGTTTTTTGAAATAAGACTCAAGCTTTTTGTTGGACAGCACTTCTTTCATATCCTCTTTCCATACTCCCTGAATAATGGCCGTTTCAGGAAATAGAACAACTTTAGTTTTAGGTGTAGTGACAGCATCTGCCAAACCAGTTAAAATGGACATTTGTTTTTCATAATGGATGTAATGCTCGCCATCAGGAAATTTTTCAGTCAAGGGATTAAAATTAGGTTGCACAACTACCACTTCTACTTCCTTTCCATTCTCTACTGTGTTTTTGTAAATCAGTAGTGAGCATATAATAGGTATAGCAATGAAGCCTAGAACACTAATGAGTAGAGGGGACAGGATTTGTCTTTGAGATTTTAAAAATAAATACAGAAGTATATTGATTCCAAAAATCCAAGTAGAACCACCGAGTACACCAGTATATTCATACCATTGAATGAATTTTGGATAATTGGCAAATACATTTCCTAGTAACAACCAGGGGAAGCTGTAATTGAAATTCAAAGCAATAAACTCGAAGCTGATCCAGATTGATAATAGACTAAGCAAGGAGATAGCTTCAGAAAATTTGTTTCTCATTTTATAAAAAAACAAGAAGGGTAGAGTCATTAAAAGGGCTTGCCAAATTATGGCAAGCACATACCACCATTGATTATTCAATACAAGCCAATAACAAGTACTTCCTACAGTAATAAGAAAAGAGAAGTAGATTAAAGAAAAATATTTCGTCAGTTTTAACTCGCTTGATTTTATAAAAAGTAAAGGAACGAATGCGATAAACAGTAGAAAAGGAAATCCTAACGGTGGCCATGATGCAAAGAATAACGCACCACTAAGTATTGCTAACCCATAAGAATTTAAACCTTTGTGATTAATTAGTATGTTCATTTTGTCTGTGATCTATTTACATTAAAAAATATGCCCAGCTCACAGTCCACAGAATTAAAACCACTATAAACATTACTTCGCAAACCTGATGCGTAGAAATAATTTATACTTGCGATTAAACCAATATTATCCTTTAATAAGATTCTACTTTTAAGTCCTATGTTGTATCCTGTGTTTAAGCCGCTTTCAGAAGATCTATTATATGTATTACCGCTGTTATAAGAAGAGCTATAGGAAGGTTTGCTCATATATGATAAACCAATACCCTGCACAATATCTAGCTGCCAGCGCTTCTTTAATAATAGGGTATAGGAGGCACTGATATAAAGCTGTTCTTTTATAAAATTCCCATTTGCCTCAAATGTATAATAGCTTGGATAACTACCTCTGGTGGTAGACTTGCCTTTATATATGCTACCACTTGTCACTAAACCCATTCCCCATCTTTTACTGAAAAAGTGATGATATCCAAGTGTAAGTACCGGACCTGCGTATGCTGAAATATCAGATAACTTACCATCGTTTATGTATCCGATAGGTACTGATATTCCTGCGCTTGCAAAGAAATAATCGGATTGTTTTTGGCCGCCATTCTTTTTGGTGACTATTTCTTGTCCATCAGCTAAATGAAACATTAATGATAACAAGAAGGAGAATAATAAAAATTTGTATTGAAGATTGTACTTAACTGTCATCTTTCCTGCGATAAAATGCATACTATATTTATTGAATGAATAAGATTGCGAAGTTAGGATGTGAGTGCATTTATTTGGCATTCTATTTTCAATAGTATTAATTGTTTGAACATCCAATGGCTTCATTAATCGATTTATGTAAATTCTCAAAATCAAAAGGCTTACAGTGGTACTTGAAAATTAGTTTTTGACGTACTGCAAGCTCAAGCATTTCCATATTTCTGTATGTTGTAACAGCTATTATAATGGTGTTTTCTAAAATTGGCTTCAGACAAAAATCAAGTCCTATTTCTTCCAAAATGGAGTGGTCTATAATCAGGACATTAATCGACTCTTCTATGTGTTTCAGGGCTTCAGTAATAGTAAGACTGCTTATAGGCTGAAATGCTTCCAGTCTTCTAAAATAAGCTGTGAAGGCATTTAGATTATTTTGTTCTTCGTCCACGTAAAGGATCTTGATTTTGTCCATGGACTCAAAAGTCAGGAGTAAAAAGCTTTTTGACAATACGGTATATCCCGTATTTACATAAGGGATATACCGTATTTTGCTTTGAAAGGACTATGCCTGAGAAAATAAGCCGTATTACTTATTAAAAAGTTTGTTGACAAGCTCTGATCGATTTGTTACAGATGCTTTTTTAAGGATGTTCTCGACATGTTTGCCAACTGTCTTGTCAGAGATGTATAATGAATCTCCGATTGTTTTATAGGTCTGACCTGTCGCCATAAGCTTTGCTATTTCAGTTTCTCTGACCGTTAAAGAAAACTTCTGGCAGTTTTCTGCAAAAATAGTATCGGGATCACTTATAGTTTTAGGCTCTTCCTCTTCTTTGTCATTTAAATATACTCGAAATGATTTAATAAGAGCTTCACGCTGTTTTTGGTGGTTTTTAAGAATTGATTCAATCTTTGTAGAAAGCTCATTGAATAAAAAGGGTTTTGCAATATAATCAATAGCACCAAGCGATAAACCTTCTACCTTATCCTTAATAGTCCCTTTCGCTGTTAGAAAAATGAATGGAATGTGATTGTATTTTTTATTGCTCGAAATGATTTTATAGAACTCAATACCATTCCCTTTGTCCATCATCACATCTGAAATGATCAGATCAAGAATTTTAGTTGTTTTGATTTTCGCTAAAGCTTCTTGTCCACCTGTGGCAAAAAGAATATTGTATTTTGGTTTTAGCTTAGAATACATATAGTTGAGTAAAGCAATGTTGTCTTCAATCAACATGATAGTTGGCTGCTCGTTATCTTGTATATCAATTTCATCTTGTAATACTTCCAGATCAAGAGCCTCTTTCTTATCAGAAGAAAAAGGGGTGATAATATCAGATGGATTATTATAATACCGATTGAGTTGTATTATAAACTCAGTTCCTTCCTTGTTAGGCGGATCACTAATTAACGTGATTTTTCCATTCAAGGAATCGGTGATTTGTTTTACAATGGACAATCCCATACCTAAACCTTGTGAGTTTTTCTTTTCGGAATTGATTTGATAGTACCCTTCAAAAATTTTCTTGTGAAACTTCGAACGAATACCATGTCCATCATCTTTTACAGAAAAAATAATGTTGTTATTATCGTTATGGAGACTTACATTAATTTGTCCTCTTTCTTTACCATATCTGATAGCATTCTCAATAAGGTTGTTTATAATTCTATTTAATGCTACAGGATCGGCATTGATGTATATGCGATCTTCAATTTCACTCTGAAGAGTCATACCCATTTTCTGGCTATAGGGTTTAAATAATTCGATGCTTTGATTCAGCAAAGAACTAAAGTCCGCTACCTGACCATGGTTATATATGACAATACCTTTTTTTAATCTTTCTGAGTCAAAAAAGTTAACTATATCTTTTGTCAATCGCTCGACATTACTTTTTACAATATTGATTTCTTTATTACCGCCGTATTTTTCAATGTAATCGTTAAGGTAATTATTGATTAAAGTAAGGGGTGTTTTAGTTTCATGTGCAAGGTTGATGAAAGTATTTGTTTTTTGCTCGTTGGCGAACTCAAGCTCTTTAGTTCTTTCTTTTACTTTTAATTTTAGACTTTCATTCAGCTCTAATAATTTCCGTTCTGAGTTTAATAACACATTATATTCTTGCTTGGCATCTTGGATAGCTTGGTGAATGAATAGTATTGTCATTACAACAAGACCAGCATTGGCAAATGAGTTTTCAAGTAATTGACTGCCGTTAAAGAATACAATAATAGGTAAGGATACCCAGAAGATGACACCTATATACATACCCAATATTTCACGTTTATAGATATGGTCTTTGCTTTCTTTGTTCTTCGCTTGGATGGCTTGTGTCAGAGAGTAAAGAAAAGACAGGGCATAGAAAAAAGGTACGACTACTACTATTTTTCTACATAGATCTAAATCACCAGTAAGGTAATAGGGTACAAGGAAAAGTATTAAAAACGGGATAAGCAAAAATACAATCGATCCCCAAAAGGCATAGAAGCGGAGTTTCGTCAGACTAAACGCTTTATAAAAATAAAACGGAAAGTACATAGACATAAACAGGCCGCCTGAATAGGCAAAGATGTTTTGTACAGTAATTGGTAATGGAATATTTGGATCAGGCAAAAAACCACTCACTACATTGTAATAAATCAACAGCGACAATAGGATAAGAAACCATAATCTGTTTTTGTCGCTTGGTCGAGATAAAAAATAAATTACCTGGAAAAAGAATATAACAAGTTCGAAAAGAAGAATTGTAAATACAGCAATGTGGATTTGAGTTCCAGGTAAGAGCATGTTAGTTTACAAATGACCTTTTAAAAATAAAAAGCTTGTAACCCAAATCAAGTTCTTTGGTTACTTTAAAATTGAACTTCTGATACCAGGGAATATTTGTAAGTGTAGAAGTTTCAAGGTAGATGTCTCTCATCTCTTCAACACTCTTTTGTATGACTGACTTGATTAGATTGCTCCCAATGCCTTTGTTCTGACTGTCTGGGTTAACCCCAAGAAACCATAGATAACACATAGGTGTTTTTGGATGATTGCTTTTGATCAAAGCTTCTCGTTTCAATACCTTTCCAATTCTTGTAATGCCTATACAGTTAAAAGCTAACTTAGCATCCCAATAGATACTTTTCAGATTTGTTTTCTTTTTTTCTGGATATAGAAGCAAAGCACAACCTTGTTTATCTTCCGATAGGTATACCTCTCCAAACATGAAACAAATTTCAAAAGAGTATTCCATCAAAACTCTAATTCTTTCTAGTCTTTGCGCATCTTGTTTTGCGACAAAGTTTACGCTTTTATTGGAGTCAAAAGATTTTGATAGAATATCTACGATTAGAGATTTGTCTTTGAAGTTTGCCTTAACCATTGTGTTATATCTGTTCTATTGAACTGAAATTTACTAAAGTTTGATTAACTACAGAAATTAAGGTGTTTGAACGTGTTTTATCTATTAGCTATAAACCGATGGAAGAGTCATTACTAAATGAATTGGTTAGAGTATTAGAGGCTGTTTTGTTCTCTCTGTTTGAGTTCGATGATCGAGATAGATTTTCGTAATATCTTCTTTCGTACCGTGTTTCATCGTATACTGATATTCCCATGAATCTTTTAAATCTCGTGTATCAGACACTATATTTTTATTGTTGTATGTTATCGATTATATCCACTTCAGGATATCCAACATTATAATAGTCTACATATTTACCTGAATAATTGAGCAATTTTAGTAGTACCCTATTAAACAATGATTCATAAGCATGGGATAGCTTTATTGCTTTTTTAATTATATTAGACTTATGCTGCTATTATAATGGGGATTATTATCCAGCAGGAATGATGGTATTGGACGTGCCGGTGACTCTGCCGGTTTAATGTGACCACCTTTAGCAAGTCCAAACTGACCACCTATTTTATTCCTAAATGTGGTTAAGAGGAGTTTTGAGGGATTATTTCTGTGATTTAATAAGATCTATCCTAGTATGCTTTATAGGTATCTGGGTATTGGAATGCATTTATGGCAATGTATTAAGGGAGATAGTATAGGGGGAGATCTAATGGATTTGAGGTGTGGTTGTGATAGTAAATACACTTGACACCAAATTAGTTAGTGCCAAGTGCCATTGTGCCAAGCTAGTTAAAATGATTTTTATGCGTTTTTATGATACCATGTTTACAAAGGTGGGCTATTACTATCTCTAATAACTGTAGTTGTTTCTCAGAACTTATATTCTTACGTATGTCTTCTATTCCGTTATGTTATCTGAAGTGGTCCATTTCTCATTAGCTGGCCTCATACTTGCGTTTATTCTCTGCATTGCTTTTACATAATAGATTTCTTCGACCATATATAAAGAACTAATCCAATCAATTTTATTATCAGGACATTCTTCATTAATTATTTTAGCAAGTTTTAATAAAATCGTCTGGTTCTATCCATGTTTTATCATGTAATTGATGAATCCATACTGAAATACCTCTCTCTTTTGATCCCATTATTAATGGCAACTCGCTTCTCCTGATGCTATAAATGCAATCTTCTGAACCGTATATGTGAAACGCTATATCCTTTTGTTTTTTAATTATGTTCATATTTTTAATAGTTTAGATTAGTTTGTGATGATTCTACCTGAATGATTTTTATTCTAAATCCATTTGGCACTTGGCACTATGGCACTTTCTCCAATCAATACAACTTATCCATCTCTATCTTGTTTTTTGATATTCTCCTCTTCTAACTCTCCTGACAAGGCTTTTGATATTTAAATACCTATGATATGACCTTTTAGCGATACCCATTGATTGAGCTAAGTGCCATCCTTGATCTGTTGTAAAAGAATCAGGCAGGGTTTTATGAAGTTCCGTTACTTTAGATGATACCCTATCTCTTACTTTTGTACCCGATATTATAGAATAAACCTTTATTGTAGAATTGTAGAAGTACTTCGCCAGTTTAATAGCTCCATTTACACTATCTAGGCTAATCTCTTTAATATCGCTTTCGTTACAGGCAAACTTTGACATTTCAAGTATTAGTGAGAATCTTAATATATAGATTTCCATTTTGCTGTGCAGCCCTTTAATAATTTCATCATCTGAATCATTTGCATCATCTGTATTTTCCACTTGCCATTGTTTTAATAGCTTCTTTGCATCTTCACCAAATCTCAATATCTCTGGTGTTATTACCCCCCTGTTATTAGTTTCAAGAGGGATCGTAAGAAGATTAGAGATGGCTTTAGTCCAAGCAGCTATTACAGCAGATGATACCTCTCTATCATCCCAATAAGGTTTCTTTAGATTCTCTGGAATTGCAAAAAGTATTCTATCAATGAAGCCATTGTTGCTTCGACCTTCACCTGCTAACTCTTTTAAAACTTTATTCTGAATTGTGCCTATTACTGAAACAGAAGAACTGGAAATATATATTGATTCTGCAGATACTCTGTCTACATTAATTGCCTTACCGCTCCAGCAACTCAACCAGAATTCCATCTCGCTACCACCTTTGTAACGGTTGAAATTTTTAAACCATCCAGCAAATTCATCGGCATATACACCAATTCCTTTTTGATTACCATGGTGGATATTTGCCAGTGCTTCAGTTGTAAAATCTGTTATGATGATTTTCTTTCTAATCGGCTTTATTATCCTATTTTCTGAACCATCCTTTTTCTTTTTGGCAGTAGAAAACTCAATATCATAAACTTTTTTTAGCTCCTGGTATTCAAAATTATTGATTTCATCCTGTGCTAGTAATGGGGCAATAGCGAAGGATAATGGGTGAGATTTATTAGTACCTGGGCTTCCAACAAGTGTTAAATACAACACAGAATTCTCATACCATCCATTTTTAAATTCAACCTTATGGGTATTCCCTGTGGCTACGGAAATAGCATAAAGAACGGATACACCTATAAAATCTATGGGGAAGTTTAGACAGGTGTTAGTTTCTGTTATGAAATCCTGAATACTTGGAGGAAACACTTCATAAGGAAATCCATTAGTATTGTATTTTTCCTCATGATCTTCGAAATCTTGTTCTGAATTCCAATTAATATACGTAGTCCTGTCAAAGGTTATATTAAACGGATTGATCTTGGTCCCAAAGAGCCATTCATTATCCTTAACATGTCTGACATGATAAGTGTAATCGAGTGTCAAAGGCCTTAACATAACCTATGAGCGATTAGAGTTAAACAATGTCTCTAGTATCTCTGAACGCTTAAAATAGGTGCGGTTACCTAATTTGTACGGTCGCAGAATTCCTTTTTTTATCCAGTCGTGGATGCATACAAGTGACACCTCAAAAAGATCAGCAACATCCTTACGAGTTAGAATTTCTTTGACTTGTTCCTGTGTTTGTAGATTTGTTCTAAGAGTATCTTTTAGATTCTCGGAGATTTGATTTGCCAACTCTGTTGGTGTTACCTGAATAAATTGAATTGTAGACATAGCGAAATGTTTGATTTAAATTGTCTCGCTAAACTAGAGGGGGGAATATCGAGGGGGCAATTAAAAACACCCCCTATCTTATTTATTTTAACTTATCTAAATACATCTGTATTAATGTATCGTCTATTTTCTTTAAGTAATCTTCATTACTGAACTTTTTATAACAATCAATAGCGTTTACACCTGTTATTAAATACAATACCATACCCTGTATGTCTTTTTTGTCTTCAGTTATCTTGCCAAGTCTATAAAAAATTTCAGGACAAAATAATTGAAGTGCTTTTAGCCTCTGATCATTAGTGGGCATACTTTTACTTATTCTATTGTCTGTTTTTGTGTCTTCCGCATTTTTCTTTTTTGAATTATCTACAACTTCTTGTTCTTTCGCTGATAGTTTAAAATTAATTTTGTCTTTGAGCTCAATGGAAAAGTTTTCTAGTGAGATAATGAAGTCCTTAAAAAAAACAAGCCTATACTCCATACTTTTTTTAAAGTAGTCATTATACGGAAGCATTTTATAGAAAAAGTAACCTGGATCAACTCTGTTAACGTAATCTTTAATCCTCGAATTGAAATCCTCATAAATTGGAATCAAGTTTTGGGAAAAAAAATAAATTAACTCTCCAATTGGTTTATGATGACTAACAGAAAAGTCCCATAATTGTGTATTGAGATTTTCTAAATATGCCAGTGTGAATTTGTCATTGTATTCAATGAGTTGAGAAAGATCTTCTTCTTCACTAAACAACTCTCTACCATATAAATCAGAATGCTTTTCTAAAATTTTAAATTTATCATCATTAGCAATTTCAAAATTCATGCAGTTATCATCATACTCTTTTTTAATATGATTGCATAAGTAATAATCCCTGAAGCTTGTGATTTTCTTAATGTCCTCTATCTTCTCTTTAAAATTCATAGCTTAAGCTTCTTTCTTTAATTGTATAGTTTCTGGTTCTTTCTCCCATACATCTGTAAATACATTTAAGTGTGCGTTTTCTTGTTCTCCTATGTATTCTAAGAATTGTTTCTCTGTTGAATGACCTGTAACCGCCATTATCACTTTATTTGATAGATCACTGTAGTGGTTTGTCGCAAAAGATCTACGGCAGGTATGAGAACGGATAAGTTCCCATTTAGGAAAGGTTCCCACCTTCTTGCGTTTGGTTTCTTTGTCTATTTTAGAACCAAAGACTTCATTGGTTAGTCCTATAAGCTTACATACTTCTTTTATATATTTATTAAAATTGACATCAGATATTTTTCTTGGGAATCCATTTAAACGTCCTAGTATTTCAATTACATCTGGATGCAAAGGAATATCTACTGTTTTATTGGTTTTGTTCTGAGTGTATCGTATGAAGTCTTTTCCTTTAGGATCTTTTAGAATTTTATGAGAATCAAGACTAGTCAAATCTCCTATTCGGCATCCTGTCCAACATCCAATAATTAACCAATCTTTTGCGTTCACTAAATAGTCTGGGCCAGTGAATTGTTTGATAACCTCTAATTCATTTTTTGTCAGAGTCACAAAATCGCTTTTTTCAGAGATAGATTCAAATCTCTTTGAAATAGCTTGTTCATTTATTTGTATGCCTTTGTCTTTTGCATCAAAACAAACTGTTTTAATCTGTCTTAAGTCTTTTCCAATGCTGTTTATTGATAACCCTAATTCAATATTTGCATAGCGTGTATAGTCACTATGAAAAGTTAAATCTATATCATGTATATGTAATGGTTTGTTCTTATAGGTTTCGTATTTCTTTAACCTCTGTATAGTGGTGTCGTAGCATTTCAACGTAAGAGGAGAGGGTTTATTGATTCTTTCCTGGAGAGATTTCTTTTTCAACTCCATGAGGTATATAAATTCATTGGATTTGCCTTTTACCCTATTGTGAAATAGGTCAATCATATTTTTTAACCATTCATGAGTCAATTCTTTTCCTTGAAGTTTTGTGCTTTGGATATTATCAGATAGTAATGCCCTTAAATCGCCTAATCTTTTGGTTAGATTAAGTTTTTCAGTGAATTCTGCTGTTTGCCTGACTTCTCCCTTTTTTGAACTCCAATATTTAGAATCTATTAATAGATCAGTAGGAATTTTGATGTCGGTTTTCCTTCCATCCCTAATGCGTACATAGATTTGAGACAATGCTCCTTTGCTTCGTACTAAAAAGTTGATTGTTGCCATATCTTCTTGATCTTATATGAAGATAAGCAATTAATTTTATTTGGCCCACATTTGGCCCAC
Source organism: Chitinophagaceae bacterium (assembly GCA_028288365.1). GTDB lineage: Bacteria > Bacteroidota > Bacteroidia > Cytophagales > Cytophagaceae > JACMQM01. Next base: position 145,659 of record JAQBNU010000098.1, read on the forward strand.
ATTTTTATAACTTATCCTAATTTGAACTTACCTATGTTAATCTAAAAAATGATTTAATGTATTGTTAATCATTAGTTATAGGTAATTTTGACTTGATATTGACAAGATAAAAAATTGTACTAATTAAAGGGTTATAGTCCTGACGAGGTCACTTATTAAGCACTTAAACCACTGTTTTACAGTGGTTTTTTTGTTTTTATAAAAGAGGCGATCTGAAGTCTGCTTTTTTGTGTACAGGTTTAAATTTCTTTGTGCTAACTTGCATGCCGGTTGCCATTTCTAATCTACCCATAGGAATTTTATTCAGAAGATAGAAAGGTAATTTAAGTACAACAAGACTATAAATTTTCCGCTCATTTTTAGTTAACCGATCAATTGGCGATTTAACTTTTAAGCTTTGATTCATTGAACATAAATCATAACAACTAAACACATAAATAAACATGGGAAATTTATTTTTGAATTATTGGTGGGTGTTACTACTTATACTTAGTGTCGTATTGTATAAATACATACTTCGTTTTTTATTTGGTATGGTCATCGTACCAGAAGATCGCATTGGTCTTGTCACAAAAAGATTTGTTTTGTTTGGTGAGAATAAAGAATTGCCCGACGGTCGCATCATAGCAACCAAAGGGGAAGCGGGTTTTCAAGCCAAAACGTTAGCGCCTGGATTGTATTTTGCTAAATGGGTTTGGCAATACGATGTGACGATGGAATTGTTTACCGTAATCCCGGAAGGGAAAATCGGATTGATTCTTTCTAGAGATGGAGCAGAAATTCCTACCGGAAATATTCTAGGTAAAAATATAGACAGTGATAATTTTCAGGATGCTTCCAAATTTTTAGTAAACGGTGGTCAGAAGGGAAGGCAATCTACATACATTACTGCAGGTTCATACCGTATCAACACCTTGTTGTTTCAGGTATCTACGACTGACATGGTGCGCATACAGGAAAGTATGGTAGGCATTGTTACTACATTGGATGGTATGCCTATTGAAGCCGGTCAAATAGCCGGTAAGTTGGTAGAGTCGCACAATAATTTTCAGGACTTTGACAGTTTTATTACCAATGGAGGTAATCGTGGATTACAACCGCAGGTTATCTTAGCAGGTTCCTACAACCTGAATCCATGGGCAATTCAGATGGAAGAGACTCCGATGACGGAGATTCCGATTGGATTTGTCGGTGTGGTCATTTCATACATTGGTCAGGAAGGTCATGACCTGACAGGTGTAGATTTCAAACATGGCAACATTGTAGAAAAAGGATACAAAGGCGTATGGCTTGAACCGCTTGGTCCGGGTAAATACCCGATCAATAAATACATCATGAAAGTAGAATTAGTACCTACTACGAATCTTGTGTTGAACTGGGCTTCCGCGAGAAGTGAAGCGCATAATTTGGATAAAAATCTTTCTACGATCACCGTGCGTTCGAAAGATGGATTCCCTTTCAACCTAGATGTCGCGCAGATCATACACGTGCCCACTACTGAAGCACCTAAAGTGATTGCACGATTTGGAAACATGGTCAATCTTGTTTCACAGGTATTGGAACCGACGATCGGTAACTACTTCCGTAACTCTGCTCAGGACAGTGACGTAATTGCGTTCCTCTCTACTCGTAAAGAGAGACAGGAGTCTGCAAAGGCACACATCAAAAAAGTATTGGACGAGTACAATGTAAATGCAGTAGATACCTTGATAGGAGATATCGTTCCTCCTGAATCGTTGATGAAAACGCTGACCGATCGTAAGATTGCGGAAGAGCAAAAAGTAACGTACGATACGCAAAAGAAAGCGCAGGAAACTCGTCAGGGCATGGAGAAAGAAACAGCCATTGCTGACATGCAAAAGGATATTGTAAAAGCACAGCAAAGTGTGGAGATCGCAGAGCGTACGGCAAATGCTACAGTAAAAAAAGCAGAAGGTGATGCAGCTGGTGTAAAATTAGCGGTAGGTGCAGAAGCAGAAGCCACGAAGTTACGTGCTCATGCAGAAGCAGAGTCTACGAAAGCCAGAGCACAAGCAGATTCAGAAGCAATTAAATTAAAAGCATCTGCACAGGCTGAGCAAATTTCATTGACAGGTAGTGCAGAAGCAGGAAAAATTCTTGCCATAGGAAAATCTACTGCTGAAGCTTATGAATTAGCGGTGAAAGCATTGGGTGGAGAAAACTTTACACGTTATAAAATTACGGAAGAGTTGTCAAGAGGAAATGTCAAATTAATTCCAGATGTGTTGATAGGAGGGAATGGGAATGGCGGCGCTATGGAAGGATTGCTAGGATTGAAACTCATGGAGATCATGGATCCTGATAAAAACAAAAATAAAAAATAACCGAATTTTTGTCGAAGCACTTAAACAAAGAAGCATCCATGATTTCATGGATGCTTCTTTGTTTTTATTTAGTAGGTGTTTTTTGAAACTCTTCTTTGTATCCGGTTGGAATACTAAAGTCGGCTATATTTTGTTGTTGTTCTTTGATCTCTACGACTTGCATCGTAAAGTGTATTTCTTTTGAGGTGCTTTCTATTTTCAAAGGGATGCCTTCTATTTGATCCATGTACAAACTGTGCTCTTTGCCAAGAGACATTTTTTTCATTTGATCAGTGAGATTTTTCAATTCAGTTGTTGCCCATACATTCATGCTTCTTTCACCATCTTTGACAATGTATTTCGTACAGGTATGTCCCAGTACAATTTTTGTTTCGGTAGTTTTAGTTACTGTTGCGGTACTTTTCTTTTGTTCTCCTTTGGGAAGCACTCGATATGTTTTCCTATCTCTGTGAAGTTGGTAAGATTGGTCTTTGTCTTTCAAGTACAAGACATCTCCTGTTAGAGCAGCGGCACCGCCTATCATGCTAAAGAGACTGTTGCCATTTTTAAAAGAAACAATCGCTTCTTTAGGAAGGAGATTGTCTTTGTTTGCGCTGCTTGATGCTGCCATCATCGCATCCATTTGAGCCTTTAGTTGTGGATTACCTTCTACCATTTTTTTAAATTCAGGATCATTCATTTTATCTTTCATGACCTGCATTTGAGCTTTCATTTCCGGAGAGTTCATCTTTTCATTCATCTCAGCCATCTTCGCGTTGTTGGCTTCTCCTAAGTCAATGGTAAAAGAGTATTTAATATAACCCTCAAAATTTTGAGCGATGACTGTTTGCGAAAAAACAGCAACAAGTGTAAGCAAGCCAAAAAAACTTTTTTTCATAATGAATTAAAATGAGAAAGGTGTTGTGATTATTCAGTAGTAATAAATTCGATTCTACGGTTATGAATGTCGTCTTCTGGATTTCCAGATGCATCCACTGCCTTTACTTCTGTTGTAAGCCTTGAAGCATCTATTCCTTGTTGGGTCAATATTTTTTGTACCGTTGCTAAACGTGCTTCCGCTATTTCCTTGGTGAGGAATGAAGCTCCACTCAGGTCTGCATAAGCTACCAGTTTTACTTTTGTTTGTGGATAGGTTTGCAATACTTCTACCATTTCCATGACACGTTGTGTAGAGTACAAGGTCAGTGACGAAGTGACATGAAAGATAAAATGAACTTTTGGTTTGAGCAAGGCTTCGGTCTTTGGTTGTTGAATAGGAAGGTAATATTTTTTTCCTCTTCTGTATTCTACACCAGAGTAAAAAGAAGTGCGCGTATCCTGCGACTCTGTATTCCCAAGATTTTCTTCTTTAGGAAGGGTCTCGAAATGTTGCTTGGCTTCGGTTGTTCTCCCACTGGCGGTGATTTCTCCGGTGAATTCGTTTTTATATTTGATTGTCGTGTTTTTATAATTGGTAATGGTATTGAAATTATCGTCAATGATTTTTAGCTCTGTTCTACGGTTCAATTGTCGACCTTCATCGGTATCATTGCTTTCAATCGGTTTGCTTTCACCGTATCCTTTCGCTACCAGACTTGCTTTAGGAATACCTTTTTTAATCAGGTAGGAGACAACGGCTTTGGCACGCTTGTCAGATAGCCTTTCATTGTATCGGTCACTACCAAAGGCATCTGTGTGTCCCGAAAGTTCCACTTTTAACTCCGGATATTTGATGAGAAAGGCATAGAGGTTTTCCAATTCAGCTGTCGATTCACTGCGCAAGGTGGCTTTGTCAAAGTCAAAGAAAATGTTGTTGAGTACAACGGACAATCCTTCTTTCAATGGTTGTAGATAAATGTCTTTTTTAATTTCCTGACTGGCAATCTTTAGATCTATGTGTATGCTGGTCGATTGAAAGAGATGTCCTTCAGACTCTGCGGTAATAGAGTAGTTGGTACCATTGGGTAATTTCAGTTCATAATAACCTGTTGTATCGGATGTAAAGACGCCAATCAATTTGTTGTTGTCCATGTCTTTTACAGTGATGGTTGATTTCAACGGTAAACGAGTTTCTTCGTCGTAAACATTTCCTTTCACCACCACCTGATTGGGTTTATGAATGACATACAAATCTTTTTCTCCGTATGAGTCGTCTCTCCAGGAAGAGAAATAACCTTTGTTACCGTCCGCTGACCAAATGAAATAAATGTCATCATCGGCTGTATTGATGGGGTAGCCGGCATTTACAGGTGCAGCCCATTCTTCCGTAGAATCTGTAAGTGGAGTAAGAGTAGAAGTAAAAATATCAAATCCTCCCATCGTGTTGTGACCTCTTGAACTGAAGAACAATGTTTTTTTATCCGGATGAATATATGGTGCGTCTTCATCAAACTCTGTATTCACCTTTGGTCCCAGGTTTACGGCTTCACCCCATGTACTGTCATCTTCGTTGCGCTTGATGATGTAAATGTCTGTGCCTCCATATCCACCAGGGCGATTGCTGGAGACAAAGATTGTTTTTTCATCATTAGTCAATGAAGCACTGGGTTCCCAGTATTCTGTATTGATGGGACTTTCCATCTTTTTGGGTTTGGACCAACCGGTTTCCTTTAAAGTACTCAGGTATATATCTCCGGATTGTTTGCGGGAAAATTCAGCCCGGTAAATAAAAAGTTTTTTGCCATCCGGAGAGAGCCCAACACTGGCGTCATGTTCAGGAGTATTCACTTGCGTTCCTAGGTCTTTAGGTTCCGTCCATTGACCGGTAGCAGAATCTTTTGTGGAGATGTATACATCCTCAAAGTAATGGTTGTCGTGAGGATCTTTATTACCACCTGTCGTATTGGGTCTGCGTGAGGTAAAAATCAATTCGGTTTCATCGGCCGATACGACCGGTACATAATCGGGATACTTAGAGTTGATGATTGGTCCCATGTTTTCTATGACCAATGTAAGCGAATCGGCTACTAGTTTTTTCCCTGTTTCACACATCGCAATGTAGCGGTTCACATTGGTTTTGATTTCATTCATGTCTTGTTCTCCTCTGCTCAGTTCTTCCTCGTCGACTTCTGTTTTTTTCTTGCCACTGCTATCGGGTGTGTATCTTCTATATGCTGTGATGGCTTCGTCAAATCTGTGGTTGAGATGCAGTGAGCGAGCCAGGTAGAGATCAATGTCTGGTCCTTCGTAATCAGCGCGTTTTGCTTTTTGAAAATAAGGAAGTGATTTTGTTTTTTGCTCTGTGTTAAAAATGCAATACCCTATTCTGTAATTGGTCTTCCCTACATTAGGCTGCATGCTGTCGAGCTGCTTATAGTATTTCAACGCATTGGCGAAATCATCGATTCTATAATGCTCATCTGCCAGACCCTCGATTTTCTTGGCAGAAAGTTTGTTTTTTTGAGCAAATGAAATGAATGAAAGCAACAGGCAAAAAACGATGGTGTATAAAAATCTCATTGTCTTCGGGTTAAGTCTCTATGATAATATACGATTTGTTATAGAAAAGAAAAACTTTTCCATAAGTTTTCAACAGTTCGTTTCAATGACACGAAAAGTATTATAGGGTTTAACGAAGGACAAAAAATAAGACCAACGTATTCGTTGGTCTTATTTTTTAAAGAGATGAAAAAGAGAAAGGCTTAGATGATCATTCCGGCACCTACTGTTTCATTGGTAAACTCATCGATGAGGATGACGCTTCCAGTGAAACGGTTTTTGTTGTAGCTGTCATAAAATAAAGGAGAAGTGGTACGAATCAGAATACGACCAATGTCATTCAATCCGATCGTTGTATCGTCTTCTACACGGTGGAGTGTATTGATGTTCATTTTATAGCGTACATCTTTTATAATGCAACGCGCTTCTTTCGTGGTGTGGCGAATGACGTATTTACCGTTGGGTACCAGTTGTTTTTCATTGAGCCAGCAGATCATGAGTTCTACATCCTGGCTGTTTTGCGGTTGGTTGTTGGCCTTCACCAACATGTCGCCTCTGCTGATGTCAATTTCAGTTTCCAGTGTAATGGTGACAGACATAGGAGGATAAGCTTCTGCCAATTGGCCATCGATGGTTTCGATGGTTTTGATTTTAGAAGAAAATCCGGAAGGCAACGCCACCACTTCATCGCCAGGTTTGAATACGCCACCTTCTACGCGTCCTGCATAACCTCTGAAATCATGGAACTCATCGCTTTGAGGACGAATCACATATTGCACAGGGAAACGCGCATCAACAAAATTCTGATCGCTGCTGATGTTTACATTCTCCAAGGTATGCAACAAGGTGCTGCCTTCGTACCAAGCCATGTTTTCAGAACGATCCACTACGTTATCTCCCATCAAAGCAGAGATCGGAATGAAACGAATATCAGGTATGGATAATTTAGAAGCGAAGTCTTTATAGTCTTGTTGTATTTTTTCAAACACCTCTTGTTTGAAATTTACCAGGTCCATCTTGTTGATACAAACGATCACGTGTTTTATTTGTAACAAAGAAGCTATAAAGCTGTGGCGGCAAGTTTGTTCAATGACACCCTTACGCGCATCCACTAAGATGATGGCTAAGTTTGCTGTGGAGGCACCAGTCACCATGTTACGAGTATACTGTATATGTCCTGGTGTATCGGAGATGATGAATTTTCTTTTTGGAGTAGCGAAGTAACGGTATGCCACGTCAATTGTAATACCTTGTTCGCGTTCTGCACGTAAGCCATCCGTCAATAAAGAAAGATCTACATAACCTTTGCCTTTTCGGTTGCTGACTTCTTCAATGGCATCCATTTGATCTTCAAAAATGGCTTTGCTGTCATAAAGTAAGCGACCAATGAGTGTACTTTTTCCATCGTCCACACTACCGGCGGTAGTGAAGCGTAGCAAGTCCATTTCCAGGTATTTTTGAGAATCTATTTTTTCTTCAATTTCAGTATTCATGATCGGTAATGCTTCTTAATGAGTATTAATTAAAAGTAACCTTGTTTCTTGCGGTCTTCCATGGCTGCTTCAGAACGTTTGTCGTCTGCTCTGGTACCACGCTCTGTCTGACGCGCCGACGCTACTTCTTGAATGATGTCATCCAGGTTGTCTGCTGTTGATTCAACCGCTCCTGTGCAAGTCATGTCTCCAACGGTGCGAAAACGCACTATTCTTTCTTCGTATTTCTCGTCGTTTAATAAAGTGATGAAATCAGATTTTGCCAGTAGTGCCCCATCACGAACTACAATTTCTCTTTTGTGCGTAAAGTAAAGGTTTGGAATATCCAGTTTTTCGCTGGCAATGTATTGCCACACGTCCATCTCTGTCCAGTTGCTCAAAGGGAACACACGGAAATGTTCACCTGGATTTTTTCTTCCGTTGAACAAGTTCCATAATTCAGGACGTTGGTTTTTAGGATCCCATTGTCCGAACTCATCACGGTGTGAAAAGAAACGTTCTTTCGCACGTGCTTTTTCTTCGTCTCTTCTTCCTCCGCCAAAAGCGGCATCAAATTTAAATTCTTCGATGGCATCCAATAGTGTAATGGTTTGCAATCCATTGCGACTTGGGTTTGGTCCTTTTTCGTCCTGTGCGCGACCCTTGTCAATAGAGTCCTGTACATAGCGAACGATAAGGTTTGCACCAAGTTTAGCGACCATGTCATCTCTGAATTCTATGGCTTCCACAAAGTTGTGCCCTGTATCGATGTGCATAAGAGGGAAAGGAAACTTTGCAGGAGCAAATGCTTTTTGAGCCAGCCTTACCATGACAATAGAGTCTTTACCTCCTGAAAAAAGCAAGACTGGTTTTTCAAACTGAGCAGCTACTTCGCGCATGATGAAGATTGCTTCTGCTTCCAGTTGTTTAAGGTGTGTGAGATTATAAGATTGCATGTGTATAGATTTCTTAATGGGTAATGAGTGGTGTTACTGCTCGCAGTATGTCGTTCTTGCATTCTTCCAATGAAGCCAGATCAGTATGTACTTCAATAGATGGATGGGTAGGGTATTCAAAAGGTGAATCAATACCGGTGAAGTTTTTGATCTCACCTCTACGCGCTTTTTGATACAAGCCTTTTACATCGCGCTGCTCACATATTTCCAATGGACAATTAATGAATACTTCGAAATAATCTTTGCCTACTATTTCTTTCGCCATGCTACGAATTTCTTCCGTCGGACTGATGAGCGAACAAATGGTGATGATGCCGTTGTTGGCAAATAGTTTGGCAACTTCTGCAGCGCGTCGAATGTTTTCCTTACGATCTGCTTCAGAAAATCCAAGGTTATTATTGATGCCTGTTCTAAGGTTATCTCCGTCCAATAGCATCGTGATTTTACCTGACTGGTGTAAATCATGTTCAAGTGCTTTGGCAACGGTACTTTTTCCGGAGCCGGATAGACCAACGAACCAGAGCACAATACCTTTCTGTTTCAGTAAGGCCTCTTTCGAAGCGCGTTCTAAAACCTGATCAAATATGGGATAGATGTTTTCCATGTGTACTTAGGGACTGCAAAAATACATCTTTTCTCGTAATAAAAGAATAAAATTTGGTTGAATCACTTTCTAAAAGATTCACAGTGAAAGGCATTGACCAAAGAAAATTGCCTTCTGGCGAAAGGTTTGAATCACGAACCAGTGGCTTGTGCTGAATCACAGAAACATAATTCTAACAAATGGCATTTTTACGAAATTTCAAATATGCGCTTCCTTTCTTTATAATTCTGTACTTTTGTAGGAAACGGTCCTTCATGAAACAAGAATTGATAGCCCTGGCACTGAAAGCAGGAGAGAAAATCATGGATATATATCTTCACGATGACTTTCATGAAAGCATTGATTTTAAGTCTGATCATTCTCCATTGACCAAGGCGGATAAAGCTTCTCATCACATCATAGACGAGGGGTTAAAAAAACTCTGGCCCGAAATACCTGTCTTATCCGAAGAAGGAAAGTTGATGGATTATGAAGAGAGAAAGCAATGGAATAAATTTTGGCTCGTCGATCCGCTGGATGGAACCAAAGAATTCATCAAACGCAACGGACAGTTTACGGTCAACATTGCATTGATTGAAAATGGGTATCCTGTATTGGGACTCGTATATGTACCTGTTCAAAAGGTGCTCTATTGGGGCGATGCAGAAGGAGCAAGCAAGGTTTCGGAAGGCGTAGAAACACCTATAAAAGTAAAACAATCGGATACTGATATAACAGCAGTAGGCAGTCGCTCACACAGTTCGCAGGAAGAAGCAGATGTGATGTCTAAGTACCAAGTTGAACATACTGTAGCGGTAGGCAGTTCGATTAAGTTTTGCATGGTGGCCGAAGGTACTGCAGACTTGTATTACAGGCATGGTCCTACCATGGAATGGGATTCTGCTGCAGGTCAGGCGGTAGTTGAAGCTGCGGGAGGCCGTGTCTTGTTGCCGGATGGGAAACGATTCCGCTACAACAAAGAGAGTTTATTGAACAGTTCTTTTTTCTGTCTGGGAGGATTAAGATTTCTGAATTGATGGAACAGCGCGGACCTCAGCTTATTTTATGTGAAGACGGGTCACATACTGTTTTTTTACCTGACCTTCATGAAACGTATCATTCTACTCGTGGTGCAATACCGGAATCCATTCATGTCTACATAAAAAATGGATATATACCCAAACTTCAATCGGATACTTTGCGTGTGCTGGAGATTGGTTACGGAACGGGTTTGAACGCTTTACTCTCCGCCATGGAAGCGAAAGAGAAAGGACAGGATACTATTTACCATAGCCTGGAACCTTATCCTTTGCCGGAGGAGATTTGGAGTAAATTGAATTATGGTCAGTTGCTTTCAGAAGAAAAACTCTGGCAGGAATTGAATGCTTGTTCCTGGAATGAAACGCATGCACTGACTACTCACTTTCAATTGTATAAAGACAAAGTGAAACTGGAAGACGTAAATTTACCTGCATCGTATTTTGACGTGGTATATTTTGATGGTTTTGCACCAAGAAAACAAGCGGAACTATGGAATGTAAACAATCTCGATAAATTATTTCAGGCTATGAAATCCGGTTCAAGATTGGTGACATACACGGCAAAGGCACAATTGAGGCGGGATTTGAAGCAGGTAGGATTTGAGGCAACATTAGTGAAAGGACCTCCGGGTAAAAAAGAAATGATCTTGGCAATCAAAAAA